>JBEINZ010000282.1:0-3570 GCA_040377825.1 Hyphomicrobiales bacterium
CCACGCCCTACGCATGGTTCGGCGCGGGTATTGGGGGCGGAACGTTCCTCCTGCTCATTGGTTGCGTTTTCAAGGGCCTGATCCAGCGGTCCTAACGCTGGCGCCTATACATTTTGCCGAACTGACATCCGCGCGCGGGCGGGCTATCGCGGGTGACGGCGGAATGTCCCGCGGAGGATCACCGGATGCCGCTCGACACCCGCGACCAGCCTTGGATTTTTCGCACCTATGCCGGCCACTCGACGCCGGCCGCCTCCAACCGGCTTTACCGCTCCAACCTCGCCAAGGGGCAGACCGGACTTTCCATCGCCTTTGATCTGCCGACCCAGACCGGCTACGATCCGGATCATCCGCTGGCGCGCGGCGAGGTCGGCAAGGTCGGCGTGCCGATCGCTCATCTCGGCGATATGCGGCGCCTGTTCGAGGGCATCCCGATCGAGGCGATGAACACCTCGATGACTATCAACGCCACCGCGCCGTGGCTGCTCGCGCTTTATGTGGCGGCCGCCGACGAGCAAGGTGCCGACCGCGCGCGGCTGCAAGGCACGACGCAGAACGACATCATCAAGGAATATCTCTCGCGCGGAACCT
Source organism: Hyphomicrobiales bacterium (assembly GCA_040377825.1). GTDB lineage: Bacteria > Pseudomonadota > Alphaproteobacteria > Rhizobiales > Ancalomicrobiaceae > JBEINZ01. The sequence continues at coordinate 592 of JBEINZ010000282.1, forward strand.
ATGTCTTCCCGCCCGCGCCCTCGATCCGGCTGACGACCGACATCATCGCCTGGACCGCCCGCGCCATGCCCAAATGGAACCCGACCAACATCTGCTCCTACCATCTGCAGGAGGCCGGCGCGACGCCGGTGCAGGAGCTGGCCTATGCGCTGGCCACCGCCATCGCCGTGCTCGATGCCTTGAAGGCCCGCGGCGATGTGCCGCCGGAAAGCTTTCCCGAGGCGGTCGGGCGGATATCCTTCTTCGTCAATGCGGGTCTGCGCTTCATCATCGAGATCTGCAAGCTGCGCGCCTTCGGCATCCTGTGGGACGAGATCGCGCGAACGCGCTATGGCGTGACGGATCCGCGCCTCAGGCGCTTTCGCTATGGCGTGCAGGTCAATTCGCTCGGCCTGACCGAGCAGCAGCCTGAAAACAACATCCACCGCATCCTGATCGAGATGCTCGCGGTGACGTTGTCGCGCGACGCCCGCGCCCGCGCCGTGCAGCTGCCCGCCTGGAACGAGGCGCTCGGCCTGCCGCGCCCGTGGGATCAGCAATGGTCGCTGCGCATGCAGCAGATCCTCGCCTACGAAACCGACCTGCTCGACTATGCCGATATCTTCGCGGGCTCGCGCGAGATCGAGGCGACCGTGTCGCGGCTGGTGGAGGAGGCGCGGGCGGAGCTAGCGCTGGTTGAGGCCATGGGCGGGGCCGTGGCGGCGGTCGAAAACGGCTATATGAAGCGCAAACTGGTGGAGGCGAACGCCGCGCGGGTCGGGGCGATCGAGGCGGGCGCGTCCGTGGTGGTCGGCGTCAATCGCTTCGAGGGCACTGAGCCCTCGCCGCTGACGGCCGGCGGCGGATCGATCCTGACCGTGCCGGAACATGTTGAAGCCGAAGCCCTGGCCGCACTGGCCGCTTGGCGCGAGGCGCGCGACGTCGCGGCGGTCGAGCGCGCGCTGGCGGAGTTGAAGGCGGCGGCGGCGGCGGGCCGTTCGGTCATGGAGCCGTCGATCGCGGCGGCCAAGGCGGGGGTGACGACGGGGGAATGGGGCGCGGCGCTGCGCGCGGTGTTCGGCGAGTATCGCGCGCCGACCGGCGTTGGCGCGGGGCGCGTCCCCGGGGACGGCGATCTCGCCGCGCTCCGGGCGGCCGTCGCGGAGGCATCCGAGAAGCTCGGGCGGCGGCTGAAGTTCCTGGTCGGCAAGCCGGGGCTAGACGGGCACTCCAACGGCGCCGAACAGATCGCGGTCCGCGCGCGCGATTGCGGCATGGAGGTGGTCTACGAGGGAATCCGTCTAACGCCCGCCGCAATCGTCAACGCCGCGCTGGAGGAAAGCGTCCATGTCGTCGGCCTGTCGATCCTGTCCGGCTCGCATCTGGCGCTGGTCGAAGACGTCATGGCGCGCATGCGCGCGGCCGGGCTTCAGGACATACCGGTCGTTGTCGGAGGGATCATTCCGCCGGAGGATGCGGCGACGCTCATGGCGGCGGGTGTCGCGGCGGTTTACACGCCAAGAGACTATAAACTGAATGAAATTATTTGGGATGTGGTAAATTTGGCTGCAACTGGCGGGACATGAATGTCCGCTTGCTATCGCTCTGAAGTTCTTCGCTAATTCGAAATGCAAATAAGTCAATATTATTATATTGAAATATGAAAATAGGTATTTTTTCGGACGATCGCTCAATTCGTGTCGGTAAACGAAGTGTTTCTCGGTCGTCTAACATTCTTGACAACCATTACAGCCTCCTTTTACTGCGCCCCGAGGCAGAGCGATCCCAATCAGCGACGGCAAGCGGCGGCCGAAGCCGGGATGGGTCGAAACCAAGACTGGCGCCCTGGGGGCGACGACGGGAGATGGGAACATGGCTGAGATTAAATTAGCGGTAGACGTGATAAATGCTTTAGACGCAGAAAACACTGTTAACGGAACTATAGGCGCCGATTACATTGATTTACGTGACGCAGTAAAGTCCCTTTCAGAGGAGGAAGCTTCGTTTGACGTAAATTCAGGCTCCGGAAATGACCGTATTTTTACCGGCCATGGTAACGACACTATCGATGCCGGGACCGGCGATGACTTTGTCAACGCGGGGGCGGGTGATGACTTTGCTATCGGTGAAGCAGGCAACGACACGATCTACGGCGGCGTGGGCGACGATAGTCTTTTCGGCGGGCAGGGCAATGATTGGCTCTATGGCGGAAACGACGATGATATCGTGAGTGGCGGCATTGGCGATGATCTGATCTGGGGCGATAGCGGCAACGACTTCTTGAAGGGCGAGGCTGGCAACGACTTGTTGAACGGCGGTTCCGGCAAGGACACGCTGACCGGCGGCGCGGGCAAGGACACGTTCCAGTATTGGATCGACAACAGCCAGAAGAATGTCAACCTACAGGCGGCTTGGGGCGTCGACCGGATCACGGATTTCAAAGCCGGAACAGCTGCCGACAGCGATCGACTTGATCTCAGCACGTTTTGGGCCCGTTTCGACGACAGAGTTAGAGATGATTTCGTAAAGGCGCTGAACTGCTCCATCTCCGGCAACGGAGTTAACGGCGGTTCGTACACTTACGGGCCGGTTGGGGAATACAAATTTCCTATTTCCACTGACAAAAACACCGCCTTAAATCTTGCTCAGGTGAAGTCCTTAGATGGCACCGAGTATGCAATAACAATATCTTATCAAAAGGAGTTTCAAAATATTGATGGGAAACTCCAGATAAACTTAAGCAAAATGAGTGGCGAAGATACACTCATCACTCTTGAGAATATCAACTCAAACACAACGTTCGACACGAGTAACATAGTCGCCGACACGCAGAAGGTCGCACACGGGACCGCCGAGGGCGAAACTCTGGATTTTGCATCCATGGAAAGCAAAGGCATCCAAGCCTATGGCTTTGCTGGTAACGACAAAATCACCGGCACATCCAAGGCTGATCAGCTTTTCGGTGGCGACGGGAACGACAATTTGAACGGCGGCGCGGGC
>JBEINZ010000063.1:0-12716 GCA_040377825.1 Hyphomicrobiales bacterium
AAGCCGATGCCGCCCGCGCCAACGATGCCGAGAATGGTCGCCGATCGCGTGTTCGACTCGAACTGATAGAGCAGGTTGGAAACGAGAACCGGCAGCACCTGGGGCACGATGGCATAGCGGATCGTCTGAATTCGGCCGGCGCCGGCCGCCGTCAACCCTTCGACCGGGCGCCGGCTGATGTTTTCGATCGCCTCGGCGAAAATCTTGCCCACGGTCCCGATATCCGAAATGGCGATGGCAAGGATACCCGCGAAGGGGCCGAGACCGAAGGCGCGGATCAAGATTAGCGCGATCACCAATTGCTCGAAGGCGCGCAGGATATCGAAGCCACGCCGCACGCCGACGCGAAAGAATTCCGACGGCATGACGAAGCGCGCGCCAAGGAAGCCGAGCGGCAGGGCAATGAGTCCGGCGAGGATCGTGCCGAGAACGGACATCGCCACGGTCTCGCCGATTTTCTCGACGCCCTCCAGGAGCAGCACCGGATCGAGCGAGGGCGGAAACACCAAGGTCAGGACGTGCCCGAGCCGGCCGAGACCGTTCCAGATCCGGGCCGGCGACGCATCGAACGCGTAAAGGCACCAGCCGAGAATGGCCAACCCAACCGCCGCCGTCGACCAGCGCGCCAACCGGACCTTGAGCGGCGCGCGGAAGGCTTCGGGGAAGCGTCGGCGGGCCGCGTCGATATCGGCTCGATTGAGTTCGGATTTCATCGAGCGCGTGCGCGCGTCCGCCAAGGTCATGCGCGTCCCCCTTCGAAGCCGATGATCCGGTGGCGAAGCCGTTCGCAGGACCAGTCGATGATCATGACCGTGACGACGATAATGACAAAGAGCGCGGAGATGCTCTCGTATTCCTGAAACGAAATAACGTGTTGGATCTCTTGCCCCAGGCCGCCGGCGCCGACATAGCCGATGATCGAGGACGAGCGGACGTTCACCTCGAAGCGAAGCAGCGTGTAGCTCGCAACATTGGGCAGAACTTGCGGCACGATCGCGTAACGCACGGCCTGCCACCAGCCCGCGCCGGCCGACACCATTCCTTCCCAGGGCTTCAAATTGGCGTTCTCGATCACCTCGGTATAGAGCTTGCCGAGCGCGCCGGTCGAATGGATCGCGATCGCGAACACGCCGGCCAGGGGCCCGACACCAAAGGCGAAAACGAATGTCAGCGCCCAAACGATCTAGGGAACGGTCCGCGCTATCTCGAAGGCGCGCCGGAGCAGGAAGCCGAGCCAAGTGGGTGCGCCAAGATTGCGCGCGGCGGGGAAGGCAAGGCAAAGCGCGCCAACGACCGAAAGCGCGGTCGCGAAAAGCGCGATCATTATGGTTTCGATGAGAAGGCCGAGCCAGATTTTCCAGGCATAGAACCATGCGGCGAGGTCGCTGCCGAAGGTCGCAAGTCTGAGTGTCGGCAAGGTCTTGACGATGTAATCGCCGAGCTTCGGCAAGCCCTGCCAAAAGTTCACCGTCCAAAGGTGGGTCTGATAGACCGACACGCCGATGGCGATCACCAGAAGCAGTAATCCGATCGCGTTGGAGCGGAAAGCCTCGCGGCGTGCTGCGGCATAGGCGGCCCGGAACCGGATCTCGGCATTTGACGGGCCGGTTCCGCCAGTCGCGGAAACCTGAGCGCCACCTAAAGCGGCCGATTGCATGTCGATCATTGCACCTGAACCCTCGGTCCGGACCGTCTTAAGCTCTAGACCCTGGAGCATTTCCTTCCCGATCTGATGCTTCCATCCGATCGGGAATTGCTTTTGTCCGAACTCGTCGATGTGTTGAGGGTTCGATCAGGAAGCGCGCTTCTTGCGCAGTTCGCGGATTACTTCGCGCAGTTCAACGATCCAGTCATAGCGCTTGTGATCGACTTCGATGTAACCCGAGCCGGTCGAAACGTCGCCGCCGTCGACTTGCTTGAACACGACCGGATCCTTGGCCGGGAGCCCGACAACGGCGGCCTTCGCCGCATCCTTCAAGGCCGGCGGGAGGTCGGCAACAGCCGTGAACGGTCCGTTGGTGATTTCCGGCGAAGTCCAGATCCAGCAGGCTTCGCCGGCCTTGATCATGCCCTTCGATACCATGCGCTGCGGAATGCCGTTGGTCTGGTTGTTGATGTAGGTCGCCGCCGCGTCGAACTGCTTGTTGACGACGCCGAACACCCCCGTCTCGTGGGAGCCGGAGAATGGGGTCGAGGAGAAGTAGGTCTCGGGCGCATAGCCCTGCTTGCGAAGGTTGAAGTAGGGCACCGCATAGCCGGAGGTGGAGTTCGGATCGGCGAAGGCCAGCACCTTGCCCTTGAGATCTTCGATTTTCTTTTAGGGGCTGTCGCAGCGCACCACGACGACCGAATAGTAGCCGGTCGATCCATCAGCTTCGCGCTTGGCCAATAATGGCTCGACATTGCCCTTGGTTTCCGTCCAAGCGGCGGCGTAGGCGGAGGAGCCGAGGAACGCAAACTCGATCTGCTTGCCGGCCAGCGCTTGGATCACGCCGTCATAGGACGAGGCCGTGAAGATCTCGACCGGCACACCGAGCTCGTTCGACATGTAGGTCTTGAAGCCGCCGTAGCGCTGCAGCCGGTCCTTTTCGTTTTCGCCGGAAAGAACGCCGATGCGGACGGTCTTATACTGGCTCTTCCAGTCCTGCGCAGACGCCGGGGCGGCGAAGGCGATAAAGGCGGCTGCGGTTGCGACTAAAAGACGAGCGATCATGGGGGTTTCTCCCGGTTGGTCGGTCAGGCGGGCAAAAGCTCGGGCACCGGAGCGGCGCGCGGTGTCTCGGTGGCAACGGCATCGGGATCCTCGGTGCCGTAAATCTGTCGGATGGTCGCGGCGTCCAAATCGCTCGGTCGACCGTCAAACACGATGCGTCCCGCCGCGAGCCCGACGATCCGGTCGGCATAGGCGCGTGCGGTCGCGAGATCGTGGAGGTTCACCAGAACGGTGATGCCGTCCTCGCGATTGATGATCCGGAGTGCGTCCATGACGCGTTGCGCGTTGGCCGGATCGAGCGAGGCGATCGGTTCGTCGGCGAGAATGATGCGCGGCTCTTGAAGCAGCGCGCGGGCAATGGCCACCCGCTGTTGCTGCCCGCCCGATAGCGTGGCGACGCGCTGAAGCGCCGGTTCGGCCATGCCGAGGCGATCGAGCGCGCGGATCGCGAGGGTCCGCTCCGTATCGTCGAAGCGCTTTATCAGCGAGGAAAGCAGCCCATGCCGCGAAATCCGACCGGTCAGCACATTGGTCAGCACATCGAGTCGATCGACCAGATTGAACTGCTGGAAGATCATCGCGCATTCGGAACGCCAGCTGCGGAGCGCAGGACCCTTGAGCGCCGTCACATCGCGTCCGCCATAGGAAATGCTGCCGGCACTCGGCTCCACGAGCCGATTGATCAACCGCAGCATCGTCGACTTTCCGGCGCCCGACGAACCGATGATCGCAAGAAACTGGCCATTCGGTACCACAAGGTCGACCCGGTCCACGGCAACCAGGGGTCGAAATTTACGGGTGATCCCGTCGAGTTTCAGCATCGTCGATCTATTCCGCCACGGTTCAACCCGCGGATCTTCGTCCGCGAGCATCTCGAACCGCCCTCTGGTCGGCGATCATGTCTGTAGCTGAACGGTTCTTCGATGACAGTCCGGTAAAGCTGCCGGGGAACGCGGCGGTTTCGAGCGCCGAGCGATTGGACCGACGCCCGGTTTATCGCAATCGAGGCATCAACATCTCGCCGCCAATCGCGCGTCGGCGAGCGCCTGACAGGCCCAGACCGCCTCATGGAAGTAGGCGACGCCTGCCTTTATGGCTCCGGCGCGGCCATGGGTGAGAATGAGGCGCGCGGCGCCTTTGCGGAGCGTCGGCGCGGGAAGCCCGGGGCCGAGAGTAGCGAGTTGGGCCGCGCCGAACCCGGTCAGTTCGACCTATCCCTGGAGCCGGATGGCCCATGGCGAGAACTGAGCCGTCGGTACCGGCTCACGCCGGTTCGGACACCTTGGAATGCGTCGGCAGGGCGAACGGACGCCGCACCATGTCATAATAGCCGTGCGGCTTGGTGCGGGCCCAATTCCGGATGTCGTGATTGATGATCCAGTGCGGCTCGACCCGCTCGACCGTAAAGCTGTCGTCGGCGAGGTCGTAGAGCAGATAGCCGTTATAGGCCTCCCCGCCGTGGCCTTCATGATCCTCGGACGAGATGAAGGCGGTTGCCGGCGCCCATTGATAGACAATGCCGCCGATGTCGAAGCGGCGCTCGCGATGAAGATGGCCGCTGGCGATCAGTTTGGTCGTGCCTGCGGCCTCGATGATGGACATGAGACGGCGGCGTGCCTCGGGAACGACGGCGGCATGCGACATCGCGGTGTCGTCGGGCGTGGTGGTGAAGATCGGATAGTGTAGGAAGATCGCGCTCTTGTCGCCGCCCGCGGCGAGTTCATGCGTAAGCCACTCATACTGCTCTTCCTCAGCGGCAAGCCCGCTGCCAAGGAGTTGGCTGTTCAAGCCGATGACGCGCCAGCCGGCGAAATCCGTCGCGAAGCGGTCGTCGTCGAAATGGCCAAGATAGGTATCGCGGCGGTGTTCGTTGAACGGTTGGTTCACGCCGCCTTCGAATGGCACGAGGCCGATGTCGTGATTGCCGGGTAGCGCCAGCCATGGGGCTGGCAGGCGATCGAGTTGGCGCCGCACGAAGCGCAGATCGTCCGGATCATCGGCGCCGTTCAGCGCGAGATCGCCGGTGACAACGATCAACTCCGGTTTCTTCTCGACAAGGGACTCGATGACGATGTCGAAGTTGAGTTGGAAGTACGGACGCGAGCCGCTGAGGTGGGTGTCCGACAATTGGGCCAGAAGCGCCATGGTGTTTGTCTCCGTCTTCTCCGCCGTGCCGCGTTTTCGTTCGTCGCGGGCACAACCGTCTTTGACTGCAAGGATGTTTGCCCGGCCGGCACGACGGATGGATGACGGTCCTTCGACGATCGGATGACTGTGCCGGTGTCCCAGAGCCTGTCCCGTTCGGATCGAAGCGATCCGGACGAAAAGGACTGCCTCAAATTCTGGACTCTGGAGCAATTCCTTTTCGATCGGATGGTCCCATCCGATCAGGAAATGCTCTAGACGTGTTGCGCCGCGAGATGGAGGGCTTGACAGGGCGCGGCCCCGATCGCATCCTTCGAACACATGGTCGCGCCCGGTAACAGGTGTTCGACGACTTATAAGTAAGAATGAGAATGCGGGGTGGAAGCGATCTCAAGCGGCGCGCATGCGGGCCGAATGATCGCTTGCGTGTTCTCGACAGTCCGGGATCGACGTGTCGATAGTTGAACGCAATCAAGGCACAGCGTTTATTCGGCTTCCCCGGTTCTTGACGGCGGAGCATCCCTTGCCGTGGCTGCTGCCGATCTCGGCGATGCTGGTCGTCTTCGGTCTTTACCCGCTATTCTACTCGATCTGGCTGTCTCTGCAGACACGCAGCCGCGTCACCCGGCAATATGAGTTCACCGGCTTTGCGCAATGGGCAAAGGCGCTCGGCGACGAGCGGATGTGGAACGCGCTTTCGGTGACGGTGACCTACACATTGGTCGCGCTCGCGATCCAGCTCGTGCTCGGCATGCTGATCGCGCTGCTGCTCGATTCCGACCGGCGCGGATACGGTGTTTTGCGGGCGCTCATGACGGTGCCGCTGGTCGTGCCTCCGGCCATCACGGGCATGATGTTCCTCTTGATGCAGGACGGTTCGTTCGGCGTCATCAGCTTTTATCTCTACGCCATCGGGCTCGTTTCGCCGACGCTGCCCGTGCTCGCCAATCCGAACCTTGCGCTCTACGCCGTCATTCTCGCCGATGTCTGGCAGTGGACGCCGTTCATGGTGTTGATCCTGCTTGCCGGATTGCGCTCGCTGCCCAAGGAGCCGTTCGAGGCCGCGGCGATCGACGGCGCGAGCGCGGTTCAGGTTTTTCGGCGGATTACGCTGCCTTTGCTCGGCAAGGTCATCGCGGTGGCGGTCTTGATCCGCGGCGTCGATCTCTTCCGGATCTATGACTACATCTATGTCATGACCGGTGGTGGGCCTGGCATTCGGACGGAAACGCTGTCGTTCTTCGCGGGCCGGTCGTTCGGCGTGGCCGACTTCCCCTATGCCGCGACCTTGTCCTTGATCGTGTTGATCGTGCTGATCGTCGTTTCGAACGTCGTCGTCAAGATCTTTAAGGTGCGCTTCTGATGGAGCCGTCTTTTGTCCAGAGAACGCTGAGGGATGTGGCCGCGGTCCTCGTGGTCGCGCTCTTCATGTTCCCGATCGGCTGGTGGGCGTTATCCTCGATCAAGCCATACACGGCGATCTTCAATAAGGACGGCCCGGTTTATTTCGATTTCACGCCGACCCTGGACAACTATCGCGTGACGCTGATGGGCGTGTCGCGCGCGCAACTGCAGATCGAACAAAGCGGTGGGATCGCGGGGGCGACGGGCGGGGGGAGTTCCTACGATTCCCGGCCGGCGATCGCCTCCAGCACGATCGTCGCGCTTGGCTCCACGGCGCTGACGGTGCTGCTGGCGACGCTCGCGGCCTATGCGATGTCGCGCTTCACCTTTCGCGGACAGCAGAGCTACCTGTTCTGGATCCTTTCGCAGCGTTTCATGCCGCCGATCGCGGTGGCGATCCCGATCTTTTTCATGTTCCGCGATCTGGGGCTTCGGGACACCCATTTCGGACTGATCCTCGCGCATACGCTGATCAATTTGCCGCTCGCGGTGTTGCTGATGAAGTCGTTCTTCGATGATGTTCCGAAGGATGTCGACGAAGCGGCGATGATCGACGGCGCGACGCGCGTTCAGACCTTCTGGCGGGTGACACTGCCCATGGTGCGTGGCGGCTTGGCCGCGACCGCGGTGCTCTGCTTCATTTTCTCCTGGACCGAGTTTCTCATCTCGCTCCAACTGACGACCTCGATCAGGACCATACCCGTGAAGATCTCAACCTTCGTCACCTCGACGGGGACCGAGTGGGGCTTCATCACGGCGCTCGGAACCGCCGCGATCATTCCATCCTTCATCTTCATTTTGTTGGTCCAAAAGCATCTGGTCCGCGGGCTCACGCTCGGTTCTCTTAAGGACTGAGCCCGCGGGCGAAGACGGAAGGGAAAAATCCCCAAACTGGAGGAACGCACATGAGCTTTAAGGAACACGACAAAAAGACCTTTATCGCCGACGCCTGCGCCGACTTCACGTCGCGGCGCATCTCCAAGCGCGACTTCATGCGCAAGATGGCCTTGGGCGGCGTCGGTTTCTCTGCATTCGCCGGCTCGTTCCTGGGCGGTTCGCGTCCATTCAACGGCCTGACCAACCTCGGCACGGACGTCGCCGCCGCGCAGACACCCGACGACATCACCAAGTGGCTGAAGGACGTCGGCGGCAAGTTCAAGGGCACCAAGATCCGCTATTCGACCGAGGCGACGCCGCCCTCGATCGTCGCCAACCAGCTCGCGAAGGAAGAGTTCTCCAAGATCACGGGCATCGAGGTCGAGGTCGAAATCGTCCCGCTCGAGCAGGTTCTCCAGAAGGCCACGCTCGACGTGCAGGGCCAGTTGGGCACCTACGATCTCTACTATCTCGACCAGTCCTGGATGGCGACCTTCGCTGAAGACACCGTGGACCCGGTCGAATATTATAATTCGAAGAAAGAGTTCGCGATGCCGGGCTTCGACTTCGCGGACTTCTCCAAGCCGCTTGTCGACGGTATCTCGATGTACAAGGGCAAGATGGTCGGCATCCCCTTCGATATCCCGATCTTCATCCTGATGTACCGCAAGGACCTGCAGGAGAAGTACGGCCTGAAGACGCCGACGACGATGGACGAGTACATGACGTGGGTGAAGACCATCCACGCCGGCGAGATCAAGAACGGCATCTACGGCGCGACCGGCCAAATGAAGTCGGGCCACTATTCGCTGAACTGCGACTGGACGGCTTGGCTTTGGGGTCATGGCGGCTCAATCTTCGACAAGAACAACATGTTCTCGGGCAACGACGCGCGCGGCCTTGCGGCCATGGAATACTGGAAGGAGCTGAACTCGTTCATGCCACCCGCGGCAACCACCTGGACCTGGGACGGCCAAGGTCAGTCCGTCACACAGGGGCAGGCGGCTTCCGTTTTGTCGTGGGGCGAGTTCTTCCCGGGCTTCGACGGCAAGGACTCCAAAGTCGTCGGCCTGATGGAAGCGGCCATCCCGATGAAGGAAAAGCCGGGTCGTCGGGCGATCTCGGACGCCGGCTTCGGCGAAATTCCGGCCATCGGTCACCAGGGCGGCTCGGCCATCGCGCTGTCCAAGTACTCCAAGAACAAGGACGCGGCCTGGATCTTCATGCAGTGGGCATGCTCGAAGGACGTCATGGCCCGCGTCTCCACGCTCGGCGGCGGTGCTTCGCCGATGCGCAACTCGTCGTTCACCGATCCGCGCGTCGTCGCCATGAAGAAGGTCGGCCCGGGCACGACCCGTCACTTTGACGCGGTTAAGTGGACGATCGACAACGCGATGGGTTCGGAGCCGGACATGCCGGCTTGGGCGGAGATGTCGAACAACGTCATCCCGGTCGAACTCGGCAAGTACTTCGCCGGCCAGTATAAGTCGGCCAAGGAGTGCATGGACTCGATTGCCAAGCAGTGCGACGAGCTCGCCAAGCCGTTCCGCAAGTAATCTGCTCATCTCCCCGCCGGCCGGTTCAGGGTCGGCGGGGATTCTCCTAGGTGGTTCGTCATCGCGAGCATGCGCGGCGGCTACGGTCGCGCCCGGCTTGAATATCTTCGTTTTCCCTGCGACCGGCGATCGGGCAGGTTTTCCATCGTTGAACCCTTGCCATGCGCGATCTCGTCATCGGCCTCGATTCCTCGACCACAGCGACCAAGGCTATCGCCTGGGGACGCGACGGCCGCGCCGTGGCGGAGGGCCGCGCGTCGATCCCAATGTCAAACCCGCATCCCGGCTGGTACGAGCAGGACGCGACGGATTGGTGGGCGTCGACCAAGGCCGCGCTCGCGGATCTGTTCAAGGCGGTCGATCCCGCGCGTGTCGCGGCGATCGGCATCTCCAACCAGCGCGAGACCTTCGCGCCATTCCGCGAAGATGGCACGCCGCTCCGCCCCGGCATGCTGTGGCTGGACGAGCGCGCCAAGGCGGAGATGCATGCCTTCGGCGAAAGCTTCGGGCGCGAGCGGTTGCACCGCATCTCCGGCAAGCCCAGCGACATTACGCCGGGCCTGCCGCGCTTCATCTGGCTGCAAAATCATCAGCCGGAGATTTTTGCATCGACCGAGCGCTACGCCGACGTTCATGGCTATCTCGCGTTCCGCTTGACCGGCAATTGGGCCACCTCGACCGGTTCGGCGGACCCCTCCGGCCTGTTTGACATGGAAGCCATGGATTGGTCGGAGGAAATTCTTTCGGCCATCGGGCTGAAGCGCGAGCAGTTCGCGCGCGCGCATCGCCCCGGACAAATCCTCGGCGAAGTCTCTGAACTCGCTACGCTGGAAACGGGACTTTCGCTGGGTACGCTGGTGGTCGCCGGCGGGGGCGATGGCCAGTGCGCGGGGCTTGGCACGAACACGCTGATGCCTGGGCGCGCCTATATCAATCTCGGCACGGCCGTCGTGTCGGGCAGCTATGGCCGGCCCTATCGTTACGATCCGGCGTTTCGAACCTTAAGCGCGATCGCCGAGAGCGGCTACATCTACGAGACCTGCATCCGCAGCGGAACGCTGCTGGTAAACTGGCTGACGCAAGAGTTGTTCGGCGCGGACACGCGCGGTGATCCCGGCTTCTTTAGCCGGCTTGAGCGCGAGGCGGACGAGGTTGGCATTGGTGCCGGCGGCGTGATGCTCGTTCCATACTGGTCGAGCTGCATGACGCCATATTGGGACGCTTCCGCCCGCGGCGTGATGGTCGGCCTGTCATCTTCCCACAAGCGCGGCCACCTTTACCGTGCGCTGCTCGAGGGCTTTTCGCTCGAGCAGGCGATGATGGGCGAGCACTTGGACAAGGCGACGGGTGAGCCGATCGAGCATTTCGTGGCAATCGGCGGCGGCGCGTCGTCCGATCTTTGGTGCCGGATCCTGTCCGACGTCACCGGTCGGCCGGTTTATCGGTCGGCGACGGTAGAGGCCTCGTCACTCGGCGCGGCCATGGCGGCGGCGGTCGGCGCCAGATGGTTTGACGGCTTTGCATCCGCGGGGTCGGCGATGGCGGGCGCGATGCCGACGCGTTTCGATCCGGACCCGGCCGCGCATGCGCGCTATCGCGAATTGCTGGCCGTGTATTCCGACCTCTGGCCGACGCTGACGGCCTGGAACGAGCGGCTCACCGCCGTCATGGAGCGCAAGGATGTTTGAGCGTTCAAGGCACGCCGCCGCGCCGCGCATCGAGGTTCGGCCATGACAAATTGGAATGCCGTGATCGAGGACGTTATCGCGGGCCGGTGGACCGATCCGGAAACCGGGCGCGCGGCAAAACTGCCGTTCGAGGCGATCGACCTGTCGGAGACGACCGAGGGCCGCGAAGCCGCGTTCATCGCTCCGCTCAGCTTGGGTAGCCGGCTTGCGGTGGTCAGCGATATCAACACCGTCGAGGCCATGGGCCGCCGGGTGGCGCGCGCGCTCCAGTCGATTGCCACCGTCGACGAGATCGTCCTTCCCGACGGCATCGCCTGCGACGAGGCGACGATCGAGGACATTCGGCACCGGACCCGACACGCCGATGGCGTCGTCGCGGTCGGCTCCGGTGTAATCAACGATTCCTGCAAGCACGCGACCTATCTCGATGGACGCCCCTACGCGGTGTTCGGAACAGCGGCGTCGATGAATGGCTACGGCGCGACGACGGCGTCGGTGACGCTCGCCTCGGGACTGAAGACCTCCATCGCTTCGAATGCGCCGCGCGGGGTTTTTCTCGATCTTGGCGTATCCGCCCGCGCGCCGGCTTGGCTCTCGGCGGCTGGGCTCGGCGACTGCCTGTGCCGTCCGACCGCGCAGATCGACTGGTGGACGTCGCACCGCCTGTTCGGAACCCATTATTCGGTGACGCCCTACCGGCTGCAGGCAGCGGACGAGCGGCCGATGCTGAATCGGGCGGCGGATGTGCGGACCGGCGACATTTCGGCGGTTGGTTATCTCCAACGGGTGCTGACGCTGTGCTCGATGGGCGTCGCCTTTACCGGAACGTCACACCACGGATCGATGGGCGAGCATCAAATCTCGCATTGGGTGGATATGTTCGCCGGCGACGACCATCCGGGCACGACCCATGGCCAGCAAGTCGGCGTCGCCTCGCTCGTCATGGCGCGGCTGCAGGCCTTTATCTTGGCGATGGAGGAGCCGCCTGTTGTGCGGCCGACGGTGATCGACGAGGCGGACTTCCACCGTCGCTACGGGCCGCAACTCGCGCCGTTGTGTCTTGCCGAATGCCGAAAGACGGCGACCACGGCCGAGACGGCGGCCACGATCAATGCGCGGCTTAGGTCAATTTGGCCGGAGCTCAGGGCTGAAACCGCGCCGATGGCCATGTCGATCGCGGCAATGGAGGCTGCCTTGATCGCCGCCGGCGCGCCGACAACCGGCGCCGCGCTCGGCTTCCCGGTCGATATCTGGCGCGCGGCGATCCGCCATGCGCGAGAAATCCGCGGCCGCTGGTCTTTTCTCAATCTGGCGGCGGACGCGGGTCTGCTCGATCATTTCATCGAGGGGGAGACCTGATGCGTCACCTCGATGGACTGCGCTTTGCCATCGACGATCGGATCGTGGGCGTCCTGACGGATATCGACGATACATTGACGACCGACGGCCGCTTGCCGGCGGATGCCTATGCCGCGCTCGAACGGCTGGAAGCGGCGGGGCTTTTGGTGATCGCGATCACCGGTCGGCCCGCGGGCTGGTGCGATATGATCGCCCGCTTCTGGCCGGTGGCCGGCGTCGTTGGGGAAAACGGCGCCTTCTACTTCCGCCATGACCGCCGAGAAAAGCGGATGATCCGGCGGTTTCATGCCGACGAGGCCGAGAGGCGGGCAAACCGGCAGGCGCTTGATAGGCTCGCCGCGCGCATCCTCGCTGAGGTGCCCGGCGCGGCCGTTGCCTCGGACCAGCTTTATCGCGAGGCCGACCTCGCGATCGACTTTTGCGAGGATGTGCCGCCGCTCGATCAGGCGGCGGTCGGAAGGATCGTGGCCTTGTTCGAAGAGGCCGGCGCGGTCGCGAAAGTCTCGTCCATCCATGTGAACGGATGGTTCGGGCACTACGATAAACTGACCATGACGCGCCGCCTCCTTGCGGAAGTCTTCGGGATCGATCTCGATCGCCGGGAGGCCGACTTCGTCTATTGCGGCGATAGCCCGAACGACGCGCCGATGTTCGCCTTCTTCCGCCATGCCTGCGGCGTGGCCAATGTGGCGGACTTTGCCCATGCCATCCATGCCTTGCCGGCTTTCGTCGCGCCGTCGCGCGGCGGCGCGGGCTTCGTCGAAATCGCGAATATGGTGATCGCCGCGCGCGGCCCTGCCCAAAAGGCGGGCCGGTTTCGCGGCTTGAAAGGTTAAGACCCATGGCTTCCGTCAGCATCAAGAACGTTCGAAAGCGCTACGGCGAACTTGAAGTTATCCATGGCGTGTCCCTGGATATTCCAGACGGGCGCTTTGTCGTTCTGCTGGGGCCGTCAGGCTGCGGCAAGTCCACGCT
>JBEINZ010000307.1:0-2973 GCA_040377825.1 Hyphomicrobiales bacterium
CCCTGTCGGGCCTTTTTCGTATAGATAAAATTCTATGCGATAGCCAGTTAGGGAAACCGCCGCCGATGGGTTTAATTCAGTCTTTGGCCGATAAAGTCGTCACCCGACTTTATCGTGGCCGCCAGTATGAAAGCCAAGCGCTCCGGACTTACTTCAAGCGCCGCCACGATATCGACATCGGGCTCTATTCGTTCGGCGCTTTCGATCGCTGGCGCATTCCGCCGGGCACGCGGATCGGGCGGTATTGTTCGATCGCCCTTTCGGCACGGCTCATCGATGCCGATCACCCCTTCGACGCGCTTTCAACCCACCCCTATTTTTATCTGGCCGACCTCGGCCTTGCGGGCGAGGATCGCGTGAAGGCGACGCCGCTTGTTGTCCAAGATGATGTCTGGATCGGCCACAACGCGATCGTGACGCCGGGCGCCAAGCGGATCGGGCGCGGGGCGGTCATCGGGGCGGGATCGGTCGTCACGCGCGACGTTCCGCGATACGCGATCGTCGCGGGCGTGCCGGCGAAGGTCTTACGGCTGCGGTTCAGCGCGGAGGTTATCGAGGCGATCGAGGCGACCGGTTGGTGGTTGTTGGACAAGGAAAGCTTACGCCGCGCGCTTGTCGAGGTACCGGAATTTGCCACCGCGCCGAGTGTTGCCGATGCGGCCCGCTTTACCGAAGCGCTAAAGCGCGTCAGCCCTGTTTACGCCGAACATCTCCAAGCTGTATCACGAGAGTCAACGTCTCCAGCAGGTCCTTCAGCGTGAGCAAACCAATCAGCCGTCCGTTCTCCAGCACGAGCAGGCGGCTGACTTGGGCGCGGCGCATCCGATCCAGCGCGTCTGAGGCATCGGCGCCTGGCTCAATGCTCATGTCTGGCGTTACGGCGGTCATCAGGGACCGGACGGGCGTATCCGCCCAATGCGCGCGGTCCAAATCGGCAATCGCGCCGACCGCCAGCATCCCATGCACCGTGCCGTCTTGTCCGACCACCGGATAGGCATCGTGTCGCGTGCGATAGACGACATTCTCCACGAAGTCTGACACCGCGAGATCCGGCGCGACGACAACCGGCGCCGTGGTCATGAATTTCGAAACCGGATCGCCGGAAAGGACCCCCTTGGCGTCGGAATCGAAGCGCGAGGCCAGCGCCGCCGTGCGAATGAAGAAGCCGATCAGCATGATCCACAACCCGTCGCCAATTCGGCCCGAGAGGATCTGCACAAGTCCGAACAAGGCAAGAATGAACCCAAACCCCGCGCCGACGGTGGTGGCAATCCGGGTCGCTTCCGCGAAGTTGCCGCGAACGCCCCAAATGATAGAGCGCAAGATGCGTCCGCCATCCAGCGGGAAAGCTGGCAGCAAATTGAACGCGGCGAGAACCAAATTGAGCATCGCCAGATAGCGCAAGATGATCCCAATTGGTTGATTCACCTCGCTTCCGATCAAGGCGACGATCAGGAACAGGATGATCGCAACCGCAACGCTCGCCAACGGACCAGCGAGCGCCATCCAGAATTCCGCTTGGGCATTCGGCGGCTCCCCGCCCATCTCCGCGGCGCCGCCGAACATGAAGAGCGTTATGCGATCCATCCGGATGCCAAAAGAACGCGCGACCGCCGAATGCGCGAGCTCATGCACGACGATGGAGATAAAAATGCCGATGACCGCGACAAGCCCCATCGCCCAATAGGTTGCCCTCGGTAGCCCCTCATGCGCGGCTGGAAAATAGCCCGAGGCAAGCGACCAAGCGATCAAAAGCGCGATGAAGGCCCAGGAGAGATCGACCTTGATGTCGACGCCATATACCCGAAACAAAGTCAGGCTCGATCCAAACATGTCCGCCTCCAACGCACGACGCTCCCGCCACCGCGATGGCCCGGCCACGAAAAGTCTCGCAAAACCGCACGCTCGGCTAGTTGGGAACGATCGGGATACCGCAACGGGAGGAGTAGGTTCGGGGGGCAGACTAAAGGTTTCTACAACCTAAAATAAATAGGCTCCATCGTTTTCTTCCTCAAGGATTTCCCTGCGAAAGGCAGATTCGGCCGACCCCTCAACCAAAGATCCATCGCCTCTATTGTCTTCTCCCTCAAGGAGAGAAAGGGATGGAGGCGTTATATCTTTGGTTGTGGAGTCGATTGTCTCCTCGCGCCCGCCCTGCCCGGCTATTGCTTGAGCGATGCCGGAACCAACTCGTCCCACGGCAGACCCGCCACGTCGCAGCCCGGCGCGGCGATCACGGCAAGCACGGGGCGCCAGCGGATCGGTATGCCGATGGTCTTGGCAAATCGAACGGCGTGATAGGCTAGCGCGTTGAGCGGCGTCGATAAATCGCGCTCGAGCCGACCGCCCTCGACATAAATGATTTTATCCTCGGGCCGCGCGAGCCGCCTAACCGCGCTGGCGTTCCAGCCTTGTGGGCGGACTTCCGTTACGATCATCCGGCATGTCGGCGAGAGCGCGAGGTAGCGCGGCTCGGGTCCGTCGTTGAGATCAACCGCCCGAAACCCGCCGCGCTCTAAAAAACCCTTCAGCGCCACATTGAGCGCATCGCTCTCACGCGGTTCGACAATCGCGCCGGCCGCAAGCTTGATCGCAAGCGAAAGGCCGAGCACGGCGCCGAATAAAGTCGCGGTAACGCCCGAAAACGTGCGTGCTCCACTCATGACCGCACCCCAACAACGAACAGTTCGCGCCTTAGTCCAATCGCACAAGCCCCCGCCATGACGACGATCGCAAGCCAGCCGGCCACATGATTTCCGACCGAGCTGCGTGGACGCACGTTCAAGCATGCCTGGATCATTGCAGATGAAATGCAAAACGCTACTCCCGCACAAATGAAAATGTTATTGAGCCGCATCGGCACCGGCAGCAAGATTGTGGTAACTGGAGATGTGGAACAAGCAGATCGCAAGCAGGACGCAAATGGCCTGTTGGATCTGTGCGCACGATTGGAAGCACAGCCCATCACAGGCA
>JBEINZ010000301.1:0-3098 GCA_040377825.1 Hyphomicrobiales bacterium
CCTAAGACCTTCATCATTCACGCGGCATGGCTGCGTCAGGCTTTCGCCCATTGCGCAAGATTCCCTACTGCTGCCTCCCGTAGGAGTCTGGGCCGTGTCTCAGTCCCAGTGTGGCTGATCATCCTCTCAGACCAGCTAAGGATCGTCGCCTTGGTGAGCCGTTACCTCACCAACTAGCTAATCCTACGCGGGCACATCTCAAGGCGATAAATCTTTCCCCCGAAGGGCACATACGGTATCAGCTCAAGTTTCCCCGAGTTGTTCCGTACCTTGAGGTAGTTTCCCACGCGTTACTCACCCGTCTGCCGCTCCCCCCCATCAAGAAAGCCAAAGGCTTCCTCAATTCACAAAAAACCCCCAAGCTCGCTTGAAGGAGGGGCGCTCGACTTGCATGTGTTAAGCCTGCCGCCAGCGTTCGTTCTGAGCCAGGATCAAACTCTCAGGTTGGATGAGAACTCTTGATCTCGGCTATCTTGGTCGCACGTTTGACAGGGTCCCCACTCGATCCTTCAGCGCTTACGCTCAGGCATAAACCCAAACCAGCCGCCAAAAGACCCATGGAAACCTTAAACGTGTACCGCCGAAGTCTCGTCCAGGACCTTCAAGCGCCCCAAAAGGCACCTAAAGATCCACGCAAGGACCTCGCCGTCCACGTTTCTCTTTCTTCCTATGAACTTGTCAAAGAACGCGAGAAACCAAAGCTCCTCGAAAGCCGCCCCCCTCACGGAAAACAGCAAGCAAAGCCCACGACATCCGTCGCTGGCAACCACCAAAACACAAAGGTTCAAGCGGCCAAAAAAACCCCGCTCTCACAGGGCAATCGCTTCAGTCTCTTCAGAGAGAAGCTCCAGCACCAAAGCCGGAAGAAAACAAAAACATCCCCAACAAGCACCAAAGCCCGCCGGGCTCAATGCCCTCGTTCATGGGGCGTATATAGGGGAAGCTCCGATCTCCTGTCAACACGAACCGTCTAAAAAAGTTCATGTTCGACGAATCACCTTCCGCCGAATCCGCGGCAAGCGGCGGTTTTGTTGGCTTGCGGGACTTTTCCACAGCCCTGGCAATCAGCGCCGACAACGCGGCCTGAACCTCAGCCCTCCACCTTCAGCACCTGAATGAAGGCTTCCTGCGGGATCTCGACCTTGCCGAACTGACGCATGCGCTTTTTGCCCTCTTTCTGCTTTTCCAAGAGCTTGCGCTTGCGGGTGGCGTCGCCGCCGTAGCATTTCGCGGTCACATCCTTGCGCAATGCCCGGATCGTCTCGCGCGCGATGATCTTACCGCCGATCGCCGCCTGCACGGGGATCTGGAACATGTGCGGCGGGATAACGTCCTTCAGCTTCTCGCAGATCGCCCGCCCGCGAGCTTCCGCCCGCGTCTTATGGACGAGCATGGCCAAGGCATCGACGGGTTCGGAATTGACCAGGATCTGCATGCGCACGAGGTCGGACGGGCGATAGTCGGTGATCTGATAGTCAAAGCTGGCATAGCCCTTCGACACCGACTTCAGTCGATCGTAGAAATCGAACACGACCTCGTTGAGCGGCAAGTCATAGACGACCATCGCGCGGCTTCCCGCATAGGAAAGATCGATCTGCACGCCACGCTTATCCTGGCAGAGCTTCAAGACCGAACCGAGATAGTCGTCCGGCGTCAGGATCGTCGCGCGAATCCAGGGCTCCTGGATCTCATCGATCTTGGTCACCTCCGGCATATCCGCCGGATTGTGCATCTCGATCTCCGACCCATCGGTCAAGCGCATCTTGTAGACGACAGAGGGCGCCGTTGCTATCAGATCGAGATTGAACTCGCGCTCGAGCCGCTCCTGGATGATCTCCAGATGCAGAAGCCCAAGAAAACCGCAGCGGAACCCGAAGCCAAGTGCGGCGCTGGTTTCCATTTCATAGGTGAAGCTCGCGTCATTGAGACGCAGCTTGCCAACGGCCGTGCGAAGATCCTCGAATTCGGCCGCGTCGACCGGGAAAAGCCCGCAGAACACGACCGGCTGGGCCGGTCGGAAACCCGGCAGCGCCTCGGCGGTCGGCTTGCGGTCGTCGGTCAACGTATCGCCGACACGCGTATCGGCGACCTCCTTGATCGAAGCCGTAATGAAGCCGACCTCGCCGGGCCCCAGCTCGGCCATGTCGCGCATTTTCGGCGTGAACACACCAACGCGCTCGATTTCGTAGGCCGCGCCGGTGCCCATCATGCGGATCTTCTGACCCTTGCGCAGGGTTCCGTCGATGATGCGCACCAAAACAATGACGCCGAGATAGGTGTCGTACCAGCTATCGACCAGCATGGCCTTAAGCGGCGCATCGATCAGGCCGCGCGGCGGCGGCAGACGCTTGACGATTGCTTCCAGGACGTCAGGAATTCCAAGCCCAGTCTTGGCGGATATCGGCACGGCCTCGGAGGCGTCAATGCCGATGACCTCCTCGATCTGCGCCCTCACCCGATCGGGATCGGCGGCCGGCAAATCGATCTTGTTGAGGATCGGCACGATCTCATGATGGTTGTCGATCGCCTGATAGACGTTGGCGAGCGTCTGCGCCTCGACGCCCTGGCTCGCGTCGACCACGAGCAACGAGCCTTCGCAAGCCGCTAGGGAACGCGAAACCTCATAGGCAAAGTCGACATGGCCGGGCGTGTCCATCAAATTGAGGACGTAGGTCTTGCCGTCGGCCGCCTTGTAGTCGAGGCGCACGGTTTGCGCCTTGATGGTAATGCCGCGCTCGCGTTCGATATCCATCGAATCAAGCACCTGCTCGACCATCTCTCGGCTTTCAAGCCCGCCCGTCGACTGAATAAGCCGGTCGGCCAATGTCGATTTGCCATGGTCAATGTGGGCGACGATGGAGAAATTGCGGATGTTTTCAAGCGGGATGGCCATCGGGTTCCGATCAGAAGCGGTTTCGGTTGGGTAAATAACATCAAGGGTGCGGATGTCCAAGGCCGGGCGCGACGGGAACGACTTGACGACCAGCGGGGCTTTGGTTTAGCGCCGCTGATCGGGCTAGACCGTCGGACCGTTCGACCCAAGCGGATCTTCGCGCGGCCGGCTTCGGGCATTTGTAAAGACGGAGTTTGTCGTTGAA
>JBEINZ010000176.1:0-6818 GCA_040377825.1 Hyphomicrobiales bacterium
CTTTGAAGACGATCCTGCCCGAATTGCTCAAGGCGAAGCCGGGCGCGCTCTTGTTTGAAGGCGCGAACCCCCGTCATGCGCACGAGTGGACGGCGTGGCGCGAGACCAAGCTTCCGGATGACTTGGTCCTCATTCCCGGCTGTTTGGATTCGACCACGAATTTCGTCGAACATCCCGAACTGGTCGCCCAACGGCTCGCCAATTATATTGACGTGGTCGGAGTCGATCGCGTCATCGCGGGCACCGACTGCGGCTTTTCGACCTTCGCGGGCTTTGGCGTGGTCGAGCCGGAGATCGCTTGGACGAAGCTTCGGAGCTTGAAGGAAGGCGCCGAACTGGCGTCGCGCCGTGTCCGGTAATCGGGCATGAAGCCAAATGTCGTGTTTGTTCCCGGCATGCTTTGCGACGAGAGGCTCTTCGCGCCGCAATTCGCCGCGCTCTCTGAGGACTTCGATTGCTCGCTGGCCGACCTAACCCGCGATGACGATATCACCGACATGGCCATGAGGGTGCTCGCCGATGCACCGTCCGACCGCTTCACCCTGGTAGGGCTCTCGCTCGGCGGGATCGTCGCGATGGAAGTCGCGCGGCTAGCGCCTTGGCGGCTTGCGCAGCTCGTCTTGATGGCCACCAATCATCAAGCGGCATCTGAGGCGTTCATCGCGACCCGAACCGACCAGATCGCCCGCGCAAGACGCGGCGGCTTTCGGGAGATCGTCGTCAACGAGTTAAAGGTCCACTATCTCGCGCCCGGCCACGCCGATCACCCGCGCATCTTGAAGCTCGTTACGGATATGGCTCTCCAAGCCGGGCCCGACGTCTTCGAGCGCCAAGGCCGAGCCTTGATGCGGCGCCGGGACCAGACCGACACACTTCGCAGCTGCGCCGTTTCAAGCCTTATCGTCGCCGGGGCGCACGATCGGCTATGTTCGCCTCGATCTCATCAGATCATGCGCAAGCTCATGCCCAATGCGGCCTTCATCGGCCTGCCGGATGTTGGTCATCTCGCGCCGCTTGAGGCACCGGGCGTTACGACCGAGGTGCTGCGTCGATTCGTTGGCGAAGCGGTACCCGGATCACCATCGGCAAGCGCTTAGGCCATGGTCGTCGAAACCGATCGACCGAATCGCCGCGCTATCGGATCCGCGTGGCCGCGCGATACCGGATATATCCACCGATTTGGAATGTCGTGTTCCCGGCGCTGTAGACATATCCGCCGTAGCGGTCGCGCGTCCACCGCGTCGGA
This sequence comes from Hyphomicrobiales bacterium, assembly GCA_040377825.1. Classification (GTDB taxonomy): domain Bacteria; phylum Pseudomonadota; class Alphaproteobacteria; order Rhizobiales; family Ancalomicrobiaceae; genus JBEINZ01. The sequence goes on from JBEINZ010000176.1 coordinate 1,247, forward strand.
TCGCCGATCTCCGACGGTGGGAAATCGACTGCGGAAAACGCGTCCTGTTCCGATCGCTTTCGCGCGCTCGGCGCCTTTGCCGGTTTCGCTGGCCGAGCGGACTGGCAAACCACCGCATGCCTCTTCGCGACGGGGTCGGCGAAAGCCGGATTGTTTCGGCCGCGATCGGCGCACCTTGGGGAGGCCTCCGCGACGGATACTGTTGAAGTGGTTACGATGATCGACAAGAACAGAAGAGACCGAAGCAGCATGCCGATAACCCGACTGGCGAAAGCACCATCAAGTACATTATAGCGCATCGCCAAACGTTATGTGAGGATTTGGCGCGAACGCCTTTTTTGAGCTATCTTCGTCGGCCAACGATCAAAGAAGCCCGAGTGTCGCGAGTTCCTTAACGAATTCGGGGGGCAGATCGCGCGAACCGTTGGCGCGGAAATCGCGCGGCGCGTCGTTCGCCTCAAGATAGCGCCAACCCTGGAACGGCCTGAAGGGTCTTGGCTCCACCTGCACCAATTCACCGGAGAGCACGATATCGCAATGCGGGACGCCCATATGGTCCACTGTCGCGCGCAGATCAACGATCGCCTCGCGCACCATGATCGCGCCCTTGATTACCCAGAACATCGACCCGCCGTCGACAATCTCGTCACGCCGCTTTGGGCTCTGGCGTGTACGGTGAACGTGGACCGGCTCCAGGCCGCGCCGGCGACGCTCGGCTCTCTGCGTGTCCACCCAGTCCTGAAGGTCCTGGACGCGTTCTGAACCGACTGAGAGCTTGAGCAGGTGGAGCGTCATGAGATTGGCGTATTCCCCGCGCTGCACGGCGTCAATCGTCAACGCCGCGATGCGCGGTTTTGTCCCCGCTTCACTCGATTTCGTCCTCGGGAACGATCTCGGTTTCCGCCTCCGCCGCCGCGATCCACTCACGCATCGCCGGGAGTTCCAAGATCGCGTCCATGTAAGCCCGCGTGTCGGGCTCGACCGGCCAGTCATATCGGTCGAGCCGGCCGACAACCGGGGCATACATCGCGTCTGCCGCGCTGAAGGCCCCGAACAGGAACGGCCCTCCGGCGGCAAATCGGCTGCGAGCTTCGCGCCAGAGCGCCACGATGCGGACGACGTCGCGCGCGGCGTCGTCGCCCCAATCGCGATAGACGAAGCGCTTGCGCAGGTTCATGGGGTTAGCCTTGCGCAACGCCATGAACCCCGCATGCATTTCGTGAGAGATGGCCCGCGCGATGGCGCGTGCTGTCCGTTCACGCGGCCATATGGCCTGGTCGGGATAAACATCGGCGAAATACTCAATGATCGCCAGGGATTCCCAAACCGTGATGTCGCCATCGATTAGGCAGGGCACGCGCACCGAGGGCGAAATCTTGGCGACCTCCGCATGCCAGTTCGGCATGCCAAAGGGGAGATAGATCTCCTCAAACGGCAGCTCGAAATGGCGCGCGACGAGCCACGGACGAAGCGACCACGATGAATAGTTTTTGTTGGCGATGACGAGCTGCATGGCGATCCCGGAACAGGGGCTGGACGGCACGCACATTCCAGGTCCCGAGGCCGAAGGTCAATCGACGATCCGTGATTGGATCAATCACTTGCCGTGATAGATGCCGGCTCGATCGGCAAGCCGGCCTTTTTCCAGGCACCGAAACCACCCGCGATGTGCGCGACCGGGGTCAATCCCATGTCTTGCGCTGTCTTGGCGGCGAGCGCGGAACGCCAGCCGCCGGCACAGAAGAACACGAAATGCTTGTCTTCTTGAAAGACAGGCTTGTGATAAGGGCTCGCCGGATCGATCCAGAACTCAAGCATCCCGCGCGGGCAGTGGAAAGCCCCTGGCATGCGCCCTTCCCGCTCGAGTTCGCGCGGATCCCTTAAATCGACAAAAACGACATCGTTACGACCGAGCAAAGACGCGGCTTCCTCAACGGGCAAGGTTGCGATCTCGGCTTCGGCCGCCTCGATCAAATCCCGGTAGCCTGTTTTCATCGTCTGCGCCATTGGAACGAACCTTTCCAAACCGTCATCCAATACAGTTTAGGGCAAAGAAATCGGATCCGAGCGCGTGGCAGAAATCACCGGCCCGGGCGAGCGGTTCGATCGGCCGATCATCGTGGCCGCGGCGAGCGCGACCAAGAAGCCCACGCCGAAAATGCCAAAGGCCATCGCGGTTGACGTAGCGGCAGCGATTTCGCCGAAGACCCAGGGCGCGCCGAGACGCGGCCCGCCGGCGACAAAGGCTGCGAAACTCAAGGCAGCGCCGCCGAGCGCTGGCGCCGTGGCAACCGCAAGCGCCATTGAGCACGGAGAGATCAAAGCCGTTCCGAGCCCGATCACCGCGAAACCCACCACGGTCTGGGCAAAGGAGCCCGACGTCCCGACGATCGTAAAGCCTGTCGCGGCGACGACGATTGATATCGCCACCAACCGACGATCGCTGAAGATCCGCCGCAGCCGATCACCGCCGAAGCGCAAAATCGCTTGGCAGCCCGCGAAGAAGGAGCTGCCCAGCCCAGCGATGCCGGCAAGGGCCGGCGCTTGCTCGTCGAGCAGCGTCGCCGACCACATGAGCGCCGCGGTTTCACCCGCTATCGAGATGCCCATGACGATACCGATGGCAAGGAGCGATGCGCCAATTGTCAGGCGCGGCCGTTTGGTGCCGGTCGGACGATGAGCGAGCGGCCGGTCGGGTGTTCCGACACTGACGGCGATGAACGCGGCGACGCAGACAACCCCGATCAGCGCGGCATTGACGGCTGTTCCGAACGAGAGCGCCACGAGGCTTGCCACAACCGCGCTTGCGGCAACGCCGGCGGAGGCCGACCCGTGCAAGGCCGCGAGGATCGGCCGCTTCATGTCAGCTTCAACAAGCGTGCCCTCGGTGTTCATGACGAGGTCGATTGTACCGCCCACGAAACCGAAAGCGATGAGCAGGACGGCGAATAAGGTCGCGTCTTGCGAGACCAGGGCCGCGGCGAGGAGGAACGAGAAGGCAGGAAAGACGAGCAACATAATTCGGCGCGGCGATAGGTGCTCCATCAGCTTTGCGCCGAGCGACATCGCGATGATATAGGCCGCCGAGTGCAGCGTGATGATCAGCCCGAAGGTCGCCGGTCCTATCCCGACCGCGCGGACAACAACCGGCAGCGATCCGGCCCAAAAGCCGATCAGCAAGCCGAAGGCCGCGAACTGCACCGTGATGGCGGCGCGCGGGGACATCTTGACTGTCGAATTCAACGGCTAAACTTTCCTGACAGAATCTTCGCCCAAACTGAATGGCGACGTGAGAGAACGCAGCCTTCATTGACACGGCGATGAACACGTTGCTAGCGCGGCATTTACATCTGAACTGCCGCGTTTGGGTCGCGTGTGAATGAAAGGACGATAACGGCGGAAACAAGTTGGCAGGGTCTTCCGTGACGCGTCCGGATTTGCCAAGCTCACGCCATGCTGAATCTTACGCTGCTCGATTAGTGCGCCGTGACATGGTTCGCCGCCGCTTGGCTGGTGTTCGGCCTCGTCTCGGATACGGGTGCCTTCGGTCGGGTATCCCTGTCGAAAGCCATGGAGGACGAGCGTCGGGCATGGATGCGGCAAATGCTGCATCGCGATGTTAGGATCGTTGATACCCAAATTCTCGGCTCGCTGCAAAACGGAACGGCGTTTTTCGCATCGACATCGCTCATCGCGCTCGGCGGAGCCTTCACACTCCTCAACCAGACCGACCGCATCCTGGACGTTTTTCGAGATCTACCGCTACATACAGCTGCAAACCGAGCCGAAGTGGAAATCAAGATCCTGTCGCTTTGCGTGATCTACGGCTACGCCTTTTTCAAATTCGGCTGGGCCTATCGGCTCTTCAATTATGCCGCGATCCTGATTGGCACCGTCCCGACCGTACCCTTCTCCGACCCGATCAAGGCGGAAGCCGCGGCCGCCCGCGCGGCGGACATGCAGATTATCGCCGGCCGGCATTTCAATCGCGGCCTGCGCGCCTTCTTTTTCTCGATCGCATTCCTCGGCTGGTTCGTGAACGGCTGGGTTTTGATGGCCAGCACGACCTTGATTCTGGCAACGTTGGTGCGAAGACAATACTTCTCTCGTGCTCGATTAGCGGTCATGGGTTGAGCCGGCCTCATTTTTCATATTTTATAATCTAATATCACAATTAACGCATCTTAAGTAGTTTTGTCGAATACTTGCGCCAAGAAGCACTCGGAATCGGTGTGAGCATGGTCTCGCAAAACAATAAATCATCGCGGATGGTCTTGTAGATGCGCGCATTTTTATCGGTGCCAAGCCTCTCCAGCATTCCCGTAAGGGGTCGAATCTTTCTCCTCGCGGTCGTTGCCGCGGTTTGTGTCATCGCCATCGGATTCACGAACTGGCTCACGAATGCTCGTTTGGAAGCCACTCTGGCCGAACGGGATCGACTTGAGCAGATTTCGGCTTCCGTAATCGAGTTCCAGGCCACGGCATTTAGAACGCGCGCAACGCTCATCGATGCCAACGCGAGTCGTTCGACCCCGAAGATCGAGGCCTTCGAAGCGAGTGTCGCGGAATTGGCGGCTGGCGCCGCGCGACTTTCGGGCTTTGCGACGGTGAGCGACATCGTCGCGAAGCTAGCGGAGCTGGGCCGGTTTGTTCAGATCGAAGCCGAACTGGTTAAGCCGCTACTTGCCTCGTACAAGCGGATCGGTTTTTCCAGCAATGACGGGCTTAACGAGGCGATTTCGATCGCCGCCGGGGCGGCCGACGGCATGATCCGAGGCGCATCGTCGGCAGGCGGTGAAGACGTTTTTCGTCTTGCCCATGCCTTTACCGCGATCCGTGTCGGGGAACTGCTCTATCGTTCCACGCGCAACGGCGAGATCCTTGGCCAGCTGGAAAACAGCATGGGCAGGCTGCATCGCGCGCTTCAAAGACCGGGCCTCGATCCGGATCTGAAATCCAGCGTCACCCCGGTCATCGAGGCCTATGTCAAAGCATTCGAGGCGTGGGTGACCGAGGACAAGAACGCCGCCGGCACCTTTGACAAGTTTATCGATGCGCTTGACATGATGCAGCCGTTGATCGTCGATGTTCAGTCGGTCGCCCGCCAGAACCTGGCGGATGCGAGCGCCCGACTGGATGCAACGCGCGCGACCGCGTCCATCGTAATTGCAGGCGCCGTTGCACTCGTTTTGTTGTCCACGCTTGCCTTAAGCTTTTTCGTCGGTCGCTCGATTACCCAGCCGCTGGTGCGCCTTGGCTCGGCCATGGGCGCGATCGCGAACGGAAACTTCGCGACTGACGTTGCCGATGACGCTCGGCGGGACGAACTGGGTGAGATGGCCAGAGCCCTCCTCGTATTCCGTGATCGAGGCCGTGAGCGGGAGGATTTGGCCGCGGCGCGTCTCAGCGAAGTCGCAAAGGAAACGCAGCGCACCGAGCAAGTCCACCGGCTTGTCGCGCGGTTCGACGCGAGCGTCGATCATGCGGTGAAGAAGGTGCAAACCGCGGTTGCCCGGCTTGGGGATACCGCGTCCGCGCTCGACGGATCGGCTCGCGCGGTGGCCGAGCGCGC
>JBEINZ010000167.1:0-7174 GCA_040377825.1 Hyphomicrobiales bacterium
GAAATATGAACCAAGGTGCCAAACCCGGCCGACGAAGTTGCATCCGCGACCATGCGCGCGACTTCGGCCTGCACCGCGGCGAAGCTTTGCGACCTGCCCTCGGCGAGGATCCCCACGAGATTGACCACGGCGTCGGACCCGTTGATCGCACGCTCCACCGACCAGCGATAATCCGGCCGGAGATTGGCTTGCACCGCCATGATCTGCCCGACAGCACCGTAGGGCTGAAGGTGTCCGGCGAGATCGGGCCGCCGAACCGCCGCGCGCACCCGATAGCCGCGCTTGGCAAGCGCGCGCACCACATAGCGGCCGACGAAACCGGACCCGCCGAAAACCGTGACCAACTTGCCGTTCAAGGGTGCGTTCATGCGCGAGGTTCCCTTCGAAGATACGATGCCGAAGCGGGCTATGGACGTCGAGAGCGGCGATCGGCGCTTCTCAATTAGATCACGCGCGAGCGTCGCGCAGGTTCATACCGGCTTGCAACAACGCTGTGAAGGGATCGCAAGGGAACGCGGGGCGCGAAACCACCCCAACGGAACGAGCCTTCACCAGCGACGGTTCCCGGCCATGGCCGTGTTGGGGATTGGGGACTCTTGCGTCCGTCCCATCACATGCACATTTCGTTTTAAGCAATAGGTCGATTTGCACAACAAACCGCACTCGATCGAAGGGTAAACCTTTCCGAGTCCACCTCCCGATCTCGCACCCGTCCATTGCTCCGTCTTGTCGCCGCTCGATACCCGTCCAACACCAAACCCAAGCCCATCTGGCGATTGACAATCCCATCTCAAGCCCCTAAACGTCCCCGCGTTGCCCAGGTGGCGGAATTGGTAGACGCGCTGGTTTCAGGTACCAGTGGTGCAAGCCGTGAAGGTTCGAGTCCTTTCCTGGGCACCATCTGTTTAGGTCGAAGTATGAAACGCTTCCTAGGGTCGCTCTCATGTTAAAGCGGCCGTAGATGATGTGCCTTACATCAACTCCCCCTCACCCCACCTCGACCACCCGTCCCTCCCTGGCCGATTGTGTCGCGGCGTCGGCGATTAGGAGCGCCATGAGGCCGTCCTCGCCGGAGGGGTTCATGGCGGCGCCGGATTGCAGGGCGGCCACGAAGGCGGCGATTTCCGCGCGGTAGGCCTCGGTGTAGCGGGTCATGAAGAAGTTTTGCAGCGGGTCGCGGCGGTAGCCGTCGGCATTGGCGAGTTCCACGGTCGTTTCGCGGATGTTTTCCGCGCCGATCATGCCTTTCGAACCGTGCACCTCGATACGCTGATCGTAGCCGTAGATGGCGCGGCGTGAATTGGAGATCTGGGCGATTTTCCCCGACTTCGTGGTGAGTACGATCGACGCGCTGTCGAAATCGCCGGCCTTGCCGATCGCCGGATCGACCAAAACGGAAGCCGCCGCGTAGACCGTCGTCGGCTCCTCACCGAGCAGGAAGCGCGCCATGTCGAAATCGTGGATCGTCATATCGCGAAAAATACCGCCGGAGCGGGCGATATAGTCGACCGGCGGCGGACCGGGATCGCGAGACGTAATCGACACCATTTCCACCGCGCCGATGGCGCCGGCATCAATGCGGGCGCGCACCGCGCGGAAATTCGGGTCGAAGCGGCGGTTGAAGCCAACCATCAATGCGGCCTTCGTCTCCTCCACGACGCCAAGGCAATGGCGCACGCGGGCGACGTCCAAGTCGATCGGCTTCTCGCAGAAGATCGCCTTGCCGGCGCGCGCCGCCTGCTCGATCATTCCAGCGTGAAGGTCGGTCGGCGTGGTGATGAGGACGGCGTCGATATCGGCCGCGTTCATGATCGCGTCGACGTCGCGCACATCGGCGCCCCAGTTTTCGGCAAGCGCGGTGGCGGCGGCCGACATCGCGTCGGCTACAGCGACCAACCGCGCGCCCGGTGTCGCGGCAATCGCGCTCGCATGCACCTTCCCAATACGCCCAGCGCCCAACAGTCCAAACCGCAGCGTCATGTCTCGCCTCCCGGCGTCAAGAGCTAGGCCCCATCGGTCCTTCGATCGGATTGGGGACGCAATGGGTTATCCGAAAGTCGGCGGCGACGCCCAAATTACGGACTCAACGATCGATCAAATCTGCAACAGGCCAAAACGGTTTGCACGCTCAAGGTGCGAAAATGCGCCGCAAGCATGACGTCGAGCTTGATCGAGGCTTGAATGCATATTCTAAGGTTAATCATCGCGTCAAGCACGCGCAACGGCCGGATTCGGTAGGTGAAATTTGATGATGATCGGCTCCGACCAAGCTCAACCTCTGGATGAAGAATCGCCTGGATATGGCGTGCTAGAGGTCAAGGCTCCCGCCGATTTCAAGGCCTTGCGGGAGCATTTGGCCACCGGAAAGGTGAGGCTGCCGCGTAAGCTGACCCAGGTTGCGACGTATTTCCTGGCCCATCCCGACGAAATTGCCTTCGGTACGGCGGCGACAATCGCGATGCATGCCGAGGTACAACCTTCCACGCTTGTGCGATTTGCTCAAACACTCGGCTATAGCGGCTTCTCCGAGCTACAGGGCATCTTTCGCGAGCGGCTGAAGGAGCGGCCTCCGACTTACGAAGACCGGCTCAATGCCCTACGCGCCCATACCGAACCGGCATCGCGCACCGAAATTCTGTTTCGTGGCTTTTGTGACGCTGCCGAGCGGTCAATAACGCGCCTGCGTGAAAACATTGATCCACGGGCGATCGGCGCCGCTGCCCGACAGTTGGCGGCGGCCGACACGATCTACCTGATCGCGCGCCGCCGTTCCTACACCGTGACGACCTACCTGTCCTACGCCTTCGGCAAGCTTGGCGTGAAGCACGTGCTGCTCGGATCCTCGGCCGGCAGCGATCAAGAGACCCTGGCCTTCGCGACCGAGCGCGATGCCGCAATCGCGATCGGTTTCACGCCCTACGCGGCCGAAACTCTTGCCCATGCGCGGCAAATCGCCGAGCGAGGCGCGCCGCTCATTGTGATCACCGATAGTCCGTTCAGCCCCCTTGTCGCGGAAGCGTTGATTTGGTTCGAAGCCGCCGAGGCGGACTACGAAGGCTTCCGCTCCTTGTCCGCCACGATGGCCCTGGCAATGGCTCTCGCGGTCGCTGTGGCGGAGCTCAAACGCGATACCAACGAATAGAATTTGCGTTCCATTTTTACCTCGCTATAGAATGTGTCCGGTAGAATGCTTATGCGGGCCTCTCCAATAGAGCTCCATGTGCGTAGCACTCGACGGAGGCCAGCATGGGCCATACTCTCGATTTGGTCACGATCGGCCGCGCTTCGGTCGATCTCTATGGTCAGCAGATCGGCTCGCGGCTTGAAGACATCGCTGGTTTTGCGAAGTCGGTCGGCGGTTGTCCTGCCAATATCGCAATCGGCACCGCGCGGCTGGGATTAAAGCCGGCGCTTATCACGCGCGTCGGCGCAGAACCCATGGGAACCTTCATCCGCGAGCAGCTCGTCCGCGAGGGCGTGGCAACCTCGGGTGTCAAGACCGATCCAGACCGTCTGACGGCTTTGGTTTTGCTCGCGGTCGAGGACGAAGGCGTTTCGCCGATGATCTTCTACCGCGCCGACTGCGCGGACATGGCGCTCGACGAAAACGATATCGACGCGGATCTGATCGCGTCCGCGCGGGCGGTCGTTGTCACCGGCACGCATTTTTCCCGGCCGAACGCAGCAAACGCACAACGAAAGGCCATCGGCATTGCCAAGGCCGCCGGCGGCAAGGTCGTCTTCGACATCGATTACCGGCCGAACCTTTGGGGCCTGGCAGGTCACGCCGCCGGTTTCGAACGCTACGTAAAGTCAGAAGCCGTCACGGCGGAAATGCGTAAGGTGCTTGCCGACTGTGACCTCATCGTCGGCACCGAAGAAGAAATCATGGTTGCGGCGGGCGCAGACAGCGTTCACGAGGCGCTTCGCGCCATCCGTATTGTATCGGCCGCGCCCATCGTGTTGAAGCGTGGTGCCATGGGCTGCATCGTCTATGCCGGAGCGATCGGTCCGGATCTCGAAGACGGTATTGTCGGGCGCGGGTTTCCTATTGAAGTTTACAACGTTCTCGGCGCCGGCGACGCCTTCATGGCCGGCTTCCTGAGCGGCTGGCTAGAGGGCGCGCCGCTCGCCGCCTGCGCAACCCGGGCGAACGCCTGCGGCGCCTTTGCGGTCTCTCGATTACTGTGCTCGCCGGAATATCCAAGCCGCGCCGAACTCGATCATTTCCTAAAGCATGGCAGCCGGTACCGCGCGCTGCGCAAGGATCCAGTGCTTGCCCATATCCACCGCGCCACCACACGGCGAGACCCCACGCGGACGCTGATGGCTCTTGCGATCGATCACCGCGCGCAACTCGAGGCGATTGCCGATCGATATGGCGCGGCCCGAGAAAAGATCCAGGATTTCAAGGTTCTGGCCGTTGAGGCTGCCGCTCGCGTCGCCGCCCGAGCCGCCGACGGCGGCGCAAGCTTTGGGACCTTGCTCGATTCGACCTACGGGCAGAAGGCACTGTATCTGGCCGGGAAACATGGATTCTGGGTCGCTCGGCCGGTTGAAAAACCTGGCTCACGGCCCCTCGAGTTCGATGGGATCGCGGATATCGGCGGCCATCTCGTCGAGTGGCCGGTCGGACATGTCGTAAAGTGCCTCTGCTTCTACCGGACAGACGATCCACCGGAGTTGAGGGTACGCCAAGATCGCGAACTCCTGCGCGTCGAAGACGCTGCCAAAACGGTCGGCCGCGAGCTTTTGGTGGAGATCATCGCCGGAAAGCACGGGCCGGTCGACGAGGCGACCGTGGCGGATGTGCTCGAGCATCTCTACCACATCGGGCTGAAGCCCGATTGGTGGAAACTCGAGCCGCAGGCGGAGGGCGCCGCCTGGGGCCGCATTGCCGAAGTGATCGATCGCAATGATCCATACTGCCGAGGCATTGTCATGCTCGGCCTGGAGGCGGCAGAGCACGTGTTGATCGAAGCATTCCGTGCCGCTGCGGCAACTCCACTGGTCAAGGGCTTCGCGATCGGACGGACAATTTTCGCGTTGGCGGCGGAAGGCTGGTTCGCTGGAACCATGGACGACGATGCGGCAGTCTCGGACATGGCGCGGCGGTTTGAGTCTTTGACCGACGCGTGGCGCGCGGCGGTCGCCGGCGCGACGGCTGAATGAGCCGGCGCGGAAACGAGGGGTTTTAAGTGCGTGCCATTTGATCGCCGCAATCGCGGCTGTGCAACACATCGCGGAGGGATCCCGTCATGTCCAACCTGCTGATCAAGCCGTCCGGGCGGCATGGACGAACGATCCACGTCACGCCGGAAACGGCAGGTTGGACCTATGTCGGTTTCGACATCATACAACTCGCGGCGGGCGAAGTGACCAGCGCGCAAACCGGGGACCGCGAGGTCTGCCTCGTTTTGATCGGCGGGAAGGCACGCATTGCGGCCGGCGACCTCAAGACCGGCCTCATTGGTGGGCGCATGTCCCCGTTCGAAGGCCTACCATGGTCGGCTTACGTCCCAGCGGGCATAAGCTGGGAAGCTTTGGCCGAGACCGACGTGACGCTGGCGGTGTGTTCCGCGCCGGGCAAGATCGGGAGCCTACCGCCGCGCCTGATCGGTCCGGACGATGTCTCCCGCGAGACGCGCGGCAACGGCACGAATACACGGTACGTGACCAACATTCTTCCCGAAGGCGAACCAGCCGATTCGCTTCTCGTCGTTGAAGTTGTCACGCCCGGAGGTAACACCTCGAGCTATCCGCCGCATAAACATGACCGGGACGCGCTGCCGCACGAATCGCTCCTGGAGGAAACGTACTATCATCGACTCAAGCCGCCTCAGGGCTTTGCGTTTCAGAGGGTCTACACCGACGATCGCGCGGTTGATGAGACGATGACCGTTGAAGACGGTGACGTTACGCTTGTCCCGCGCGGCTACCACCCGTGCTCGGCCATTCACGGCTATGATCTCTACTATCTCAACGTGATGGCGGGTCCGAAGCGGACCTGGAGATTCCATAACGCCGCCGAGCATGCCTGGCTTCTGAGCAAGCCTCATCGCTGACAGCCGCATCAATTTTGCTGCGCCACATCGAGAGACCCGTCTGACCTAAAGTGACGATGGTCAGAATCCATTTCATGCGTCATCATTCGCCGGCGCAGCGGATGCGGGTCGAGTTCCGGATGCGAAGGATAGTCCGATGGCAGGGAAAATCGTCGCCATTTCGCAGCAAAAGGGCGGGTCCGGCAAAACCACGCTCGCGGCGCATATTGCGGTATCGCTTGCGCGCGTGCATCGCGTTGCGGTCCTTGACGTCGACCCGCAAGGCAGCCTCGGCGAATGGTACGAAACCCGCGAGCAGCGTCTCGGCGAAGCCCATACCGGGCTCGGCTTTCGCACGGCGAGCGGCTGGGGCGCAAAGCGCGAAGCTCGAGCACTCGCCCGCGACTACGACATCGTCGTGATTGATACGCCACCGAAATCGGATCTCGACGCGCGCTACGCGATCGAGGCAGCAAACCTCGTAACTGTTCCGATCCAGCCGACCCCAGTCGATCTTTGGGCGAGTGAAGCAACCCTCAAGATGATCGAAAAGGAGGGTCGCGAGGCGCTGTTCGTTCTAAACCGCGTTCCATCTCGATCGGCGATGACCACGCAAATGATTGAGGCAATCCACGCGCTCGGTCCCGTCGCGATCGCGCAATTGGGAAACCGCGTCGCCTTCGCCGCAAGCATGGGCGAGGGACGCACGGCCGTGGAAACAGCACCCGCCAGCAAAGCTGGCGAGGAGGCTATCGCCGTCGCTGAAGAAGTATTCAAACGCTTAGACGTTTGAAGCATCGACCGCTCCGCGCCAGATCAATCCCAAGAGCCATTCCAGTAGCTTATGCGGTCCACGCGACGAAATCTCTCCCCGCGCAAACGTTTTTCAGATCAAATTTGCCCGCCCATTTGTGCCTTGCTAAACCGGTCGGCAACCGCTCGGCATGGCGGGCTTGGGATGTTTTGTCGTAAGGAATCCTTCCACACCGACGTGATGCCCACGGTGTTCTCCTTCATTGCCCTGGACGTGATACTTTCACATCAGCGTCAAGCAATGTGTTGCGGAGGATTTCGAATTCTTTTTTCGATATTTATAGTCGGTTCAGCCACGTCAAGGATTGTCGTCGCAC
>JBEINZ010000339.1:0-2261 GCA_040377825.1 Hyphomicrobiales bacterium
CAGCGGTAGTCCAAACATCTGCAAAAGATCGTTCGGCTGCGCGTCCATGATGAACGTGCCCGGCCAATACCAAAAAACGTCGGACTCAGTTCTGCCGGCCTTGGATTGACCGATGCCGTCGACCGTGTCACCGTAGAGCTGACCGTATTCGGAGGTATTGAAGATGAAATCCCGGCCGGGACCGCCAACCGTGATCGCGCCGGTGCCGCCGATGGCGATGACCGCGTCGTCGCCGGGGCCGCCGTCGAGGGTGAGGACGCTGTCCGCTTCGGCGACAGGCCGAGTATCTTCCTTGGCCGGATCCGGTTCGGGACCGACCCGTGAACCGGCCTTGTAGAAATCCGACTTGTAGCCGAACAGCCAGTCGTTACCTTTGCCTCCGAAGGCGATGCCTGCACCGAAGTGGGTCAACACATCGGTCCTGTCATTGCCGACGATGACCGCGAGATCGTCACCGACGAGCCAAGGATTCTTCTCCAAGCGGTCAGAAAGGTCGGGGCCGGGATTGAATATGACGCTCTCACCGTTGGCGATGAGGACCTGTGGCGTTAGAACCAAGAAAAGTGGCTCGACAATTCCTTTAAGCACCTTCTCCAGTAATTTATAGAATTCTGTCTTTTCAAACTCGACGAGTACTTCAAGAGTTGTCTTTGCAATCGGAACAAACTGATTGTCGGCGTACTGCTCGTTCGCTTTGACATAGTTCTGGAGGAATTTCCGAATGCCGGGATATCCGCCGAGCGCCCCAAGCAGGACAGCCGCAATCATTCCGGGGCCTCCGGCCGCCGCTACGAGAGCGATGCTGCCAACAAGTCCGGCGGTAGCGGGCAAGCTGGCGATCAACTCCGGTGCCTTACGGGCCGCCCATTCGTCGAAGGACATTGGGTCTTCGACGGTTTCAGCTTGGTAGGCCGTGTAGACGGCGAAGCCGCCGAATACCAGACCCACGGCGCCGATGACGCCCAAGGCCTTGGTCGTCGCCCCCTGCGAGCTGTCGGCCTCGGCGGCGCGGCGGATTTCGTCCGCTATATTGCCCTTGAGCTCAGCCGCTTGTCTGAGGAGGTTCGGATCCAATTCCGTTACGGTGCTGTACAAGAATCGCGCCCGATCGGCCGCCTCGATCGTGAGCGCCTTGCGGATATCGTACCGGCTTACCCGGTTGAAATAGTCGATGAAGCTATAGGGTTTGAGGTCGGGATCGTCGAAAATCGACTTCGTTTCGAGGTCGTGAAAGATCTTGTTCTTCAGCTTTTGGAAAGCTGTTTCTTGTGTGATATCAAAGAATTTCGCGGGATTCTTGGAGTTAGTGTGTGCAAAGAACTGTCGCGCTATAATGTCGGCCCGGATCTCGTCTGTCCAGAGAACTTGCGGCTTGCCATCGACGATCGGGTAGCGCTGACGCGCAACGTCGGGGATCTCTTCCATGAGCGCGCGGCTGATGTCGCCGGTCGGATCCGGCGCGGACTTGCGAATATTGACGATGCGCTGGAAAAGAGGGTGGCTTTCGATGTTGTCGTACTCAAAATAGGCGCGGGTTTCGGCATTTTTGAGATAATCCTCCACACTCGCTTTCCCGAGCGCGTCGGTGCCGCCCTGGGCGCCGGCGCTGTTGAATTCGAGCGTGATGAGCTTCCGGCCGTACTGGCCTTCGTATTTGTCGAGAATGTCCTGGTTCAAGCCGTGGACCGAAAAGAAATCATGAAAGGCAACGAACTTGAGCCGCGCGTCGGCTTGGACCTTTTCGATCTCCGCCTTGATCGCGGATTGCTTTTCCGGCGATTGGTTTTCCGCTGCATCTAACTTGGATTCTAGTTCCTGGGTAAGGCGGTTCGTATCGCGCAACAGGCCGTCCAAATATTGCTCGGTATTCAATCCCGGCGTTGGATCAAGGGCCAGTCGGTCGAATGCGCCAAACTGCTGGCCGCGATGGGTCCATGTGCCCAAAGTCATGCCACCAGCCTCGATCTCCGGGGCGTGGATCACGTTGAACGGCAAGTTCGGCTGCAGCGTCCGGCCTGGATCTATGACCTTCAGTAAGTCCTCGTAAAAGTCGTTCCAATATCGGGTCCCACTCAGGTGCGCGTTCTGAAGCCCGTCGGCCCCAAGATAACCTTTCGAGGTCTGAAGCCGTGGCGCCAACTGGTTGAGATCGCGCAGATCGCCGAGATGCGGGATTTTGGGATCGGCCATGGTCAGGGCGCCTCCACCGATTCCATAGGATTGAACCGAAGCCCGGTCACCCCGGCTTCGACGAGCGCGTC
>JBEINZ010000163.1:0-7464 GCA_040377825.1 Hyphomicrobiales bacterium
TGCTCGACGAGGCGACCAGCGCGCTCGACACCGAGACCGAGGCGAAAATCAAGCGCGCCCTCGACCGTCTCGCGCGCGACCGAACCACCTTCGTGATCGCGCATCGGCTCTCGACGGTGCGCGCGGCCGACCAAATCCTGTTCATGGAAAACGGCCGGATCATCGAACGCGGGCGCTTTGCCGAGCTCGTCGCCAAGGGAGGGCGGTTCGCCGATCTGGTTGAAGCCGGCCGCTTCGAGCCGGACCCGCAGACTGAGGAAATCGCTATAAGTGTGCCGATCGAATCGTGATCGGGGCCGTCGATGCCGAAACTCGCCGCCAATCTGACCATGCTCTACACCGAAGTGCCGTTCCTCGAGCGCTTCGCGCGGGCGGCCGCCGATGGATTTTCGGCAGTCGAGTTCCTGACGCCCCAAGGCTGCTCGATCCCGGCGATCGCGGAGTGTCTCGACGCGAATGGGCTCAGCCTCGTTCTGTTCAACATGGCGATCGGCGATTGGGCCGGCGGCGAGCGTGGGATCGCGATCCTGCCGGACAGGCTGGCGGATTTCGCGGCGGATCTGGAACGCGCCGTCGCCGATGCGGTCGCGCTCGGCTGCCCCCGGCTCCACTGCATGGCGGGTATCATGCCGGCCGGCGTTGATAAGGCCGAGCTTAGGGCGGCCTTCGTCGACAACCTGAAGCGCGCGACGCGAGCGGCGGGCGCGGCCGATCTGAGGCTCTCGATCGAGCCGATCAACCGGCGCGACATTCCCGGCTACTTCCTCACCACGACCACCGATGCCGTCGCGATCATGGATGAGGTCGGCGCGGATAACCTCGATCTGCAATACGATCTCTACCACATGCAAATCGTTCAGGGCGATCTGGTGCCGACCTTCCTCGCGCTCCAAGACCGCATCGGCCATGTGCAGATCGCCGATACGCCCGGCCGCAACGAGCCGGGGACCGGCGAGATCAACTATCGCTTCGTCCTTCAGGCGATCGACGAGGCGGGCTATGACGGCTCTGTCGGCTGCGAGTATCGCCCGCGCGGCGAGACCTCCGCCGGCCTCGGTTGGGCGCGGCCCCATCTGGGGCAAAAGCCATGACGGCCGATCCGCGCGGGCTGCTTGCCGCGATGTTCCGCGCGGCGGTCGCGGCGGCCGATCCGGCCGTGTTGGTGCCGCGGTTCCTGCCGGCGCGGCCGAAGGGACGCACGATCGTAATCGGCGCCGGCAAGGCCTCGGCCGCCATGGCGCGCGCCTTCGAGCAAGCGTGGGACTCCCGTGGGTCCGGGCCGATCGAGGGCCTCGTCGTGACCCGCTACGGCCACGGCGCGCCGTGCGAGCGCATCGAGATCGTGGAAGCCGCCCATCCGGTGCCCGACGCCGCAGGCCGCGCGGCGGCGGGGCGTATCCTGGAGAAAATGCGCGGCCTGACGCCTGATGATCTCGTGGTCGGGCTGATTTCGGGCGGCGGTTCGTCGCTGCTCGCGCTTCCCGCTAGGGGCCTAACACTCGACGACAAGCAGGAGATCAATCGGCGGCTTCTGAAATCCGGCGCGGATATCACCGAGATCAACACGGTGCGCAAGCATCTCTCGGCGATCAAGGGCGGTCGCCTCGCCGCGGCCGCCGCGCCGGCGCGCGTCGTGACGCTGCTCATCTCCGACGTGCCCGGCGACGACCCCTGGGTCATCGCCTCCGGGCCGACCATCCCGGACCCGACCACCTTCGCCGACGCCCGCGCCATTCTCGCCCGATACGGCATCGACGGGTCGCCGGCCGTGCTTGCGCATCTTAAGGCGGCCGCGGAGGAAACGCCGAAGCCGGGCGACGCCCGGTTTGTCGGCCACGCGGTGCATATGATGGCAACGCCGCAGCGATCGCTCGAGGCCGCAGCGGAGGTCGCGCGGGCGGCGGGCATCGCGCCGCTGATCCTGTCGGACCGCATCGAGGGAGAATCCCGCGAGGTTGCCCGCGTCATGGCGGGAATCGCCCAGCAAGCGAAAGCCCATGGCCAACCGGTCGCCCCGCCGGCCGTGCTCATCTCCGGTGGGGAGACGACCGTGACGGTCAGCGGCACGGGGCGCGGCGGGCGCAATGTCGAGTTCCTTCTGGCGCTCGCGGTGGCGCTACGCGGGCTTCCCGGCGTGCACGCGGTCGCGGGCGACACGGATGGCGTCGACGGGGCGGAGGAGATCGCAGGCGCCTTCATCGATCCGACGACGCTCGCCCGGGCCCGCGCGCTCGGTCTCGACAGCGCGGCGGCGCTGGCGGATAATGACGGTCACGGCTATTTCGAAGCCCTCGGCGACCAATTGATTACCGGCCCGACGCTGACCAACGTCAACGATTTCCGCGCGGTGCTGGTCGCGCCTTGAAGCTTAAAGTCGCGGCTTGACCCCGAGTCGCAAGGCCCGCATCAAGATCGCGGACAACCGAGGACGCGTATCTTCATGGCCGACACGCTGAGCGAAACCATCTCGCGCCTTGTCGATGCGCGTTTCGACGAGGAGGTCGCGTTCCTCGCCGAACTCGTGCGGACGCCTTCAGACAACCCGCCCGGCGATTGCGGCCCGCACGCGGGCGTCACCGCCGGCCTTCTCGAACGGCTCGGCTTCGTCGTCGAGCGACATCCGGTTCCCGGCGATGTCGCCGCTCGCGCCGGCATGTTTTCGGCAACCAATCTGATCGCGCGCCGGCGCTATGGCGCGGATGGCCCGGTGATCGCGCTCAACGCGCATGGCGACGTCGTGCCGCCGGGCGAAGGCTGGACGGCGGACCCCTATGGCGCGGAGATCCGCGACGGCTGGATGTACGGCCGGGGCGCGGCGGTCTCGAAGTCCGATTTCGCGACCTATGCCTTCGCGATCCTGGCGCTCGAGGCCTCCGGCGTCACGCTATCTGGCGCGATCGAAATCCATGGGACGTGGGATGAAGAGGTCGGCGGCGATATCGGCCCGCGCCGCCTGCTCGCCGAGGGGCTCTCCAAGCCCGATCTCTGCATCGCCGCGGGCTTTTCCTACGCGGTCGTCACCGCCCATAACGGCGTGCTGCATTTGCAGATCGTCGTGGAGGGCAAATCCGCCCACGCCGCCATGCCCTTCACCGGCATCGACGCCCTGGAGGCCGCGAACGGCATTCTCAGCGCGCTCTACGCCTATCGCCGCTCGCTCGGCCGGCGGATCTCCGCGATCCCCGGCATTGGCAGCCCGCAGCTTACGGTCGGCCTCGTGGAGGGCGGCATCAACACCAACGTCGTGCCCGACCGCGTCGCGCTGCGTCTCGACCGCCGCATGATCCCCGAGGAAAATCCTGATCAGGTGGAAGCGACGCTCCGCGCGCTCGTCGACGGCGCCGTGCTCGCCTATCCCGACGCCCACGCGACGGTGAACCGGGTGCTGCTCGCCGCGCCGCTGACGCCGCTGCCGGGCTCCCAAAAGCTCGCCGCCGCGCTCACGCGCCGGGCAAGCGAGATCCTCGGCGAGCCAATCGGCGTCGCCGGGGTGCCGCTCTACACCGATGCCCGCCACTACGCCGCCGCCGGCGTGCCAACCGTGCTTTACGGCGCCGGCCCACGCACCATCACCGAGGCAAACGCCCACCGGGCCGACGAGCGCCTGCCGCTCGAGGATCTCCGCAAGGCCACCAAGGTCGTCGCGCTCGCCTTGGCGGATTTACTGGGGAAATGAGGTTTTGGGGGTGTTGGGGGATGTGTGCAAAACGGGCCTCAGCTCCTACCCTTTTCTGCCGAGATAGGTTTCGGCCGACATGTTACTCGCCGGCTGAGCCAAACCTAATCGGGTTGTCAGTGCCGACGCTGAAGCGTATGGAAACCAGTTAAGGGCCGTTCGCCGGGATGCAGAACAACGTTGTTGCATTAATTGGGGCACTCGAATTGGCTGGTGTTATCTTCGTGGAAGAAAATGGCTATGGGCCGGGCGTTCGGCTAAGGAAGGCCACCGCAGTTTTTCTTGCGGGAAAGGAGTAATATTCCAGTTAAATTTAAGAATCCACCAATAAATGAAGTGATTATCGGTGCTTATTTTGATCAGCCGATCATGCCTCTTCGTTCAGAGCATATCGGTGTTTTCTGGTGGTCAAGAATAAAGTCAAAATTCCCGAAAATTCAGCAACAGCCGGAACTAACCCTTTCTATTGTCGGAGCAAATTACTCGATCCAATTCGGGATCGCCGATGAGCCCTACCCGATGCCACGGTTCTGGCTTTCTTCTGAAGATGGGACCATGCTACTTCAAATACAGAAAAATGCGTTCATTCTGAATTGGCGCAAGCGAGAAGATGACTATCCTCATTTCGACAAGGTCAAAGGTTATTTTGATCAATACCTGGAATCTTTCCTGTCATTCTTGCGCGCCGAATTGAAGGTTGACAGCGTTAACATTCAGGTAGCGGAACTTACATATAGTAATTTGATAGAACCTGGAAGCTATTGGACAAATCCACGGGACACGCCTCGATTGCTTCCTTCTCTTGCGATTCTCGATGTTGGTGCACCGTCCGAGTTGCCGCCCGACTTCAACTACGTTACCGCGTTCCGGTTTGCTCCTGACATAACGCTCAACGTAACAGTTCGGACAGGCCGCAAGCCAACAGACGCTAGTCAGTCGGTTTTGGTGTTCGAGTTGCGAGCCATCGGCGCGCTAGGTGCAGTTGGCAAAGCGGAGGCTGATATGTGGTATGATCGCGCGCTCGACACGATTGGCCATTGCTTTACGACCATGACAAACCCAGATCATCAGCGTGAATATTGGCGTGAGGTGTGATTCGGCATGTTGTTGGAAGTGGACTCCGCAACCGCTTTCGCCGCACAATATATTGTTTCCTTGCAAGAGCCGGACGATAGGCGTGGCGCGGGGTCTTCGCCTGGACGCACTCGCACCTCTTCTGCATTAGCAAATATCACCACGGCCAGGACGGTACTTGAAGAGCCTTCTAGCCAGAACGTCCTGAAGCAATCTCATTTTGTGCGAATGGCGTTGGATCTCTCCAAGCGCGTCCAGTCACTGAAGATCGAGGCGGAACTCGATGGCGTCCCTTTTTCTGCGGCGTCCTATGTGGATTTCTTGAGCTTCCTCAAGGAAACGCGGCCGCGCTCTCGCCCGTCGCTCTTCCTCAATGACAACGGCAATCTACGTGCGCTCTGGCGGAACAATGCGCGCGAGCAGGTTGGGCTTCAGTTTCTTGGTGGCGGAAACGTTCAATTCGTCATCTTCAAGCAACGGCCTGGCGCGGACGCCATGACGCGTGTCGCTGGCGTGGATACGACGGCAAGTATACTCGGTCACATAGGGGCGAGCGGCGCTCTAGGCCTTCTTGCCGGATGACTGATGAGCTGCCGCAAAACGGTCCAATTCCCGATGATCATCATGTCCTTAGGTATACTGCCCCAAGGCACGTAGACGGCGGCATTGTCAATGGGGCCGGCTTCCTGCGACGCCCGACAGAAGACGGATTTTCCGTCAACTGGCTGGAATACTTTGATCATCCCATTGAGAACCAAGTGCAGGGGGGCAGAGATGTCGCGCGCTTGCGATACGCCAAGACTGGGCTGTTGGCGAGGCTCAACATCGGCGCGACCCGGAACTATGTTCGCCAGAATAGCCCCGAACGCTTGGAATTATCCTTCGTGCATGACCTGCTTATAGCCGAAGGTGATTTTCCAGCCGATCCATCACATGCGTTGATAAAGGGTATTCCAACGGCGGACTCATTAGAAGCCGAGTTGATCAAAGACTTGATAGCGGACTGCATCGTTTAGCCGCTCTATCCGGCGGTTGTGCGACAAGAACCTGACCCAGCCTGACGTCTGAATTATCATACTGTTTGTTTCGCAAATTGATACCGTCCTCTCGGCTCCTTGTGCCGCTTTAAATTAGAATTTGCTGAGAGGCTTTGCACAAGCCTAAAACTTTAGGCGATGGAAGCAATGGATTTGGGGTGTCGTGTCCTTCGCCCCCTAACACTGACAGCGCCTAAAACCACCTGTCGCGGATAAATCCGTCATGTCCATGAGCTAGACAGCCCATCCGCCACGCCGCAAGAAATCGGAAACTCCATGGACGCGCCTTCCCCCCGCCCTTTGATGTTAAATGGCCTCATGATCCTGATCGGGGCCTTCGGCGTGGCCGCGGTTGGCGGGGGTGTTTTTCATCTTTTGGGGTTTCCGGCGGCTTGGGTGTCTGGATCCACCGTGGCGATCGCCATTGCGGCGCTGTTTAAGATGCCGGTGGAAATGCCCAACCGGTTGCGTGACGGCGTCTTCGTTTTGCTCGGGATATCGATGGGCTCAGGCGTCAGTCCGGAGACGGTGGAGCGGTTGCCGCATTGGCCGATCAGCCTGATGCTGCTCGCCGTGACCGTCGTTGGGGTCACGCTGTCGACGACATTGTTTTTCCGTTGGGTAGCGCGTTGGAGCTGGCGCACCGCGCTTTTTGCCTCGGTGCCCGGCGCCATGTCCTATGTCATCGCGCTTGCCGTTGAAACCAATGCCGATTTGCGCCGCGTCTCGATCGCGCAGACCGTGCGGCTGATGATGCTGATCGTCGCGCTGCCGGTCGCCATCGCCGGCATCGCCCCGGCCGCCGGCGTCGTCGTGCCGCCGATCCACACGGCTGGCCCGATCGACATGGCGATCCTGCTCGTCGTTGGAACGGCGGCCGGGCTCGCGGCGCACAAGCTGCGCGTCCCGGCGGGCCTGTTGACCGGCGCGTTTTTGTCCAGCGCGCTCCTGCATGGCGCGGGTATTGTGACGACCAACCTGCCGCAATGGGTGCTCATCCCGTGCTTCCTGGCGATCGGGATCGTCATCGGCGAGCGCTTCAAGGGCACGGATCTCGACATGCTGCGGCAGGCCTTGGTCGCCTCGCTCGGGGGTTTCGTGGTCGGCACGACGTTCGCGGGGCTCGGCGTGATCGCCGTCATCTGGCTGACCGATATTGAATTCGGCCAGGCCGCGCTTGCCTTCGCGCCCGGCGGGCTTGAGGCCATGATCGCGCTATCCTTCGCGCTCGCGGTCGATCCGGCCTTCGTGGCCGCGCATCAGCTGTTTCGATTCGTGGCGATCGCGCTTGCGATGCCGGCGGTCATGGGCGCGCTCGAACGGCGTTTCGGCAGCCCCAAGATCTGAATTCCAACGCACGCTCACGTCGACCATCGACTGAAATCCCCCTCGTAATTCCACCGAAGGCGGGAAGTTCTTCGCCGCTTGACCTGAATCAAGGCTCGGACGCTGGCGGTCGGTACGGTCCCCCGAAAGCCCCGGTTGGTTCGTCGCCCGTCAATTGCGGGTCGTGAACCGTCCAAAGCCCGCGCCGAGGATCGCCTTGATCCCCATGCCCGAGCTTGATGCGGGCGCGGACAAGGGACGGCGAGGGCGCGCACAATGGCGGCAGCAAGCGAAGCCAGACATTTTTCATTCGAAGAACTCGGTTATGCCGGGTTTCTCGGGTTCTTGACA
>JBEINZ010000152.1:0-7820 GCA_040377825.1 Hyphomicrobiales bacterium
CGGTCTATCTTGTCATGTATAAGCTGGGACTTCTGGGCAGCTATACCGGCATCATCCTTTTCCTTGCCCTGGGGCCGATCCAATTCTTCCTGTTCGAGCAGTTTTTCCGAGCCATTCCGCCTGAAGTCATCGAAGCTGCCCTGATCGATGGGGCGAGCGAATGGCAAGTGCTGCGCGCGGTCGTGCTGCCGATGGCAATGCCTGTTGTCGCCACGGTGACGATCATCACGTTCTTGTTGAATTGGGCGCAGTGGTTTCCGATCCTCGTGGTTTCGCGCTCGCCGGACACCTATACCCTTCCCGTTGCCCTTTTGGCGCTCAACGGCGAACTCGGGTCCGATTTCCAAGGGATTATGGCGCTCGCCGCGTTGACCACGATCCCAGCCACCATCGTTTTCCTCGTCGCCCAGCGCCGCGTCATGCAAGGCATGGCGGAGGGGGCGGTCAAAGGATGATCAAATGACGAATGCCTCGCACGATGCCTTCCTTCAGGCTCGGATCGAAACCGCGCGTCAAGCCACGCTCAAATGGATCGCGAGCCTGCAGGCGCCGATCGCTCCAACCGGCGTAACGCGGATCAGCGCGGCGCAGGATCCGGGGCGTTGGCCCAGTATGCTGTTGCCGGGCACCTATAATGCCGTCATGTGTCTAGATCTTCTCGGCGGCCTCGATCAGATGACGCTTGAAGAGCGCAATGATCTTACAAAATGGATCGAAGGATTTTGCCGCCCGGACGGTGTCTTCCGCATGCCGCAAATGACGGACGACACGGTATATAAGAAGCCGAGCCGCGATGAGACGTGGCGCTATATCGACTTTCATATCACCAATTACTCCCTCGGCGCGATCCAGGCGCTCGATCCAACCCGTCGACCGGTTCTTGATTTCGCACGGCCTTTCCTTGAGCCGAAAACTTTATTGGCTTGGCTCGCCGAAAGGGATCTCAGGGATCCCTGGCAAGAGGGCAACAACATCGTCAACCTCGCGAGTTTTTTCCTGCTGATTGCCCGCGACGGCGACCAGACGGAGAAGGCGGCGGTCGATACGGCGCTGCGTATCCTCTTCGATTGGCACGATCGGCTGCAGGAGCCGTCCACCGGCTTCTGGGGTGTGGGGCAGGGGGCGGACCCGACCCAGCTGCTCCATGCCATGGCCGGATCGATGCATAACTTCCACATCTGGTATCAGACGGGGCGGTCCTTGCCCTATCAGGACAAGGCCGTCGACTACGCGCTGTCCTGCGCGGCCACGATAGACAGCGCCTGCATCGATGTCGATCTGGTCGACCTACTGGTTCATGCAAACGATCGCATCGATCATCGTCGACCGGAAATCATGATATGGCTTCGCGCCGAGCTAGAGGCGCTGCTGGCTTTTCAGAACCCGGATGGTGGGTTCTGCGATGTCCGCCAGGGCACACGCCGCCAGGACGGCTGGGTCAGGGGTTATGAGGAGCCGCAGGGGATCTCCAATACATTCGCAACTTGGTTTCGCTGGATCGCCATCGCCATGATCGTGGATACGCTTTGGCCGGGCTGGCGCTCGTGGCGGTTTCGGAAGATGATTGGCATTGGTTATCGGGGCGCGATCCAGCCATGACTGATGTTGAGGACCCGTTCGCGCATCTTCATAGAGAAGATTACGCCGCACCTTATGAATTAAACCGAGCAACGGCCGAGAGCATGATTTTCATGGGCGGGCGACCCGTGCGCTCGCTCAACGGAGACTGGCGCTTTACGCTCGATCTCTTCGATGAGGGGCTGCGTCAACGTCTATTCGCGGATCCCCCGACCGATCCGGCCGCTTGGATTTTACCGCGCGATCATGATCCGGACGGGGCGACCACGGTCCCGGTGCCGTCGTGTTGGACTGCGTTGCGCCCGGAATGGACCTATTTCGAGGGCGGGGCCTGGTACGGGCGGGATATCGAATGGGAGCCAATGGCGCCCGGCGAACGGCTTTTCTTGAGGATTGGGGCGGCGAATCAATCCGCGCGGGTTTTTCTCGATGGGGAATTCCTCGCGTCTCACCGGGGAGGGTCAACGCCGTTCTTCGTCGAGCTCACGCGGCATGTTTCGGGCCGCGCCGGCCGGCTTTTGGTGCATGTCGACAACAAGCGGGCGCCCGATCGGGTCCCCATGCACCATTTTGATTGGTTCAATCACGGCGGACTTTATCGCGAGGTCGAACTGGTCCGGGTGCCGGCGGTCTTCATTGCGGATTTCGGCGTCGGGCTGGTACCGAATGCTGATTTCTCAAGGATTTACATAGACTTGACCCTGAGCGATCCGGTCGACGGCGTGGCTCGGGTCGCCATTCCCGAGCTTGGCATCGATCGCCCCGTGCCGATTGTTGGGGGCCGGGGACAGATCGAGATCGAGGCCCGGCCAGTGCTTTGGTCGCCGGTGTCGCCCATGCTCTACGAAGTAGCGCTGGTGTTCGACGACGATAAAGTCGTGGATCGGGTCGGTTTTCGTGAGATTAGGCGCGAGGGTAAACGTATACTTTTAAACGGAGACGATCTGTTTCTGCGCGGCGTATGTGTTCACGAGGATGATCGGCGGCTTGGCAAGGTTTCGACCGAAACGGATGTGCGTCGACGTTTCGAACATGCCCGCGCGCTCGGCGCGAATTGTCTCCGGCTCGCGCATTATCCCCATCATGACCATGTCGCCCGAATTGCGGACGAAGTCGGCATGCTCTTGTGGGCCGAAATTCCGGTTTATTGGGCGATCGATTTCGCCAACCCCGCCACCTATGCCGACGCTGAGAATCAGCTTAGTGAGCTTATTCGCCGCGATAGAAATCGAGCTTCCGTTGTTATTTGGGGTGTCGGAAATGAGAATGCGGACACCGACGCCCGGTATTCATTCATGGCGGCGCTTGCAGTCACCGCAAAAAAACACGATTCAACTAGGCTTGTCGCTGCCGCCTGTTTGATCAATCGCAGGACATTCCGGATCGAAGACCGCCTCACGGATCATTTGGACATTATTGGACTTAACGAATACTTCGGATGGTATGAGCCAAATCTCACGGGCTTGGAGCAGCTGCTGGCCAATTCTGACCCGGACCGGCCCGTGGTGATCAGCGAGTTCGGCGCGGACGCGCGCGCGGGGCACCGGGGCGGGGCGCGCGAACTTTTCACCGAGGATTGTCAGGCGGAAATCTTCCGCCAACAGCTCGATATTGCCGTTGAGTTTCCCTGGATTCGCGGCTTGTTTCCCTGGTTGTTATACGATTTTCGGTCCGAACGGCGTCAGACTCGCTTCCAGGGCGGTTTCAACCGCAAGGGCCTGATCGCCGACGACAAGGCAACGCGGAAGCTTGCCTTCGATATCGTGGCGGCGCGCTATGCTCGTCTGGCGCGAAAGCCTCGCGACTAGATATGTCTGTATCTGCATAAGTTATTGTCGAGACGCGACCTTCACGTTTCTGTCGTATGCGGATCATAATCAGAGGTCGGCGTTGGCGGTACCACGTCGCGCCGCCCTTCCCGTTGCTGCGAGTCTTGTCTGGACCGGCCTGCTCGGCCGCCGGCGGCTCGCCTTGAAACGAGTGCTTCCATGAATCTCCATGCGCCCGTTACCGCCACCCAGGACGACTCGATCGCCATCACCAATGCGCATTTGATTTTGGCGGATCGCGTGATCGAGGGCTCGATCGTCGTCGAGGGCGGCCGGATCGTCGAGATCGAGCCGGGTCGCACGGATCGGCCGGGCGCTGTCGATGCGGGCGGGGATTACATCCTGCCGGGGCTGGTCGACGTTCATACCGATCATTTCGAAAAGCACGTCTTCCCGCGCGCTCATGTCCGTTGGGATCCGCTCGTCGCCGCGCTCGCCCATGACGCGCAGATCATCGGCGCCGGCGTCACGACCGTGTTCGACTCCATCTGCGTCGGGTCGTCCGAAGGCAATTCCGATCGCGCCGAAATTCTTGGACCTATCCTGGACGCCATTCGGGTCGGCCGGCGGAACGACTTCTTCCGGGCTGATCATTTGATCCACCTGCGCTGCGAGATCGTCGATCCGCAAACGCCAGATTTGGTCGCTGATGTGATCGATCACCCGGACGTGCGGCTTGTTTCGGTCATGGACCATACGCCCGGCGAACGGCAGAGTCGCGACGTCGAAGGCTGGGTTCATCGCAAGATGGCGGCGTCCGGTGCATCGCGCGAGGCGGTGCTCGCCGAGATGCGCGCGATCCAGGAACGCGCACAGGGCATTGCCGACGGCGTGCGCGCGCAGGTCATCGCGATGGCCGCCGCTCGTGCATTTCCGATGATGAGCCACGACGACGCCAGCGTGGAGCACGTTGCGCAAGCCGTGTCGGATGGGGTGACCATTTCCGAGTTCCCGACCACGGTCGAGGCCGCCGAAGCCGCGCGCGCCGCGAAGCTTGCGATCGTGGCGGGCGCGCCGAATTACGTGCGCGGCGGTTCGCAGTCCGGCAACATCGCCGTCAAAACATTGCTGCAGCTTGGCTTGGTCGACATCCTCGCCTCGGACTATGTGCCGCGCTCGATGCTTGATGCCGCCTTCCGGATCGCGGATGACGCGGATCTCAACTTCGATTTGCCTGCATCGATCGCGATGGTGACCTCCAAGCCGGCGGCCGCCGCCGGCCTGGAGGATCGCGGCGAGCTCGCCGTCGGAAAGCGCGCGGACCTGTTACGCGTGCGCAAGGTCATCGGCCATCCGATCGTCGTGACGGCGTGGCGCGAAGGCCGGCGGGTTTCCTGAGGCGCTGCTTCGTTACATCGTCGATGATGTCGGCAGGGTTTTCGATAAAGCCGCCGTTCTCGTTGGGAGGCTGATTTTTTGCTCTGCTCGCAGAATCGGCGCCATTTGCCCGCTTCTTCTGATTTTAAGGACGGCCGGCGATGCGTCGACGAATGCGTGACAGGCTTTCGGGCGTGAGGCCAAGGTAGCTTGCGATCAAGTATTGCGGGACGCGGCGGGCGACTTCGGGGCGGGTTTCGACGAAGAGGCGATACCGTTCCTCGGGTTGCAGTGCTAGCAGACGACTGACGCGACGTTGTGATCCGATGAGGGCCTCTTCCCGCATCAGGCGGCCAAACCTTTCGATGGCATGGTCCTGATCGTAACCCGCATTCAGCACAGCGCGTGGCAGTGCAACAATAGAACTTCTCTCGAGCGCCTCGAAATTCTGCTCTGCCGGGATGCGCGACAGATAGCTTTCGGCGTCCGTGGCGACGATGCCTTCGTCGAAAAACTGCCCGGTGCGTTCCTGTCCGCCGTCGGCATGATCATTGAAATAGTAGCGAAGCAGGCTCTGATGAACGAAGAACACCTCGTCGGCGACCGTGCCAGCGCGCAGGATATGATCGCCTTTATTCACAATACGATGACGCACCCCGCTCTGCAGCCGCGCCATGGCCGCGGCACCCGGAACAAGGGGCGCCACGGCCATGTGCAAGCGGCGGGAAAACTCCGCCAACGCGGCTTCCTTTTCTTTTATGCCACCTTTTGCATGTGCTTGTTCCACCATGCCACAGTCTCTGTTATGGCCTTGTCCCAGCTCTGGCGACCTTCACCGATCTTTTCGTTGAACGCGGAATGGTCGATCACGAATGGGTTGTCGAACATATATCGCATTTCGACGAGTTCGCCAGCGGCCGGCTGAAACAGCCCCACGGCCCGCAACAGCCAGGAGGGCGTTTGCCGGATGCGGGTGGGTGCCGCGCCATTCGATGTCGCCATGTCACAAATCTCCCGCACGGTGACGGGTGGCAGGGCTGGCAAGTGCCAGGCTTTCCCCCAGGCGGACGGCGTGTTTGCCAGCGCGACATAGGCTGCGGCAAGATCTGGCAGATAGGCAAAACTGTGCGGCGCGTCCGGGTTGCCGACCCAGTCGACGGGCTTGCCCGACAGCAGCGCGGGCCAGAACCGCTCCCCGAGTGCGCTGACCGATACGCCGGGACCAAAGAAATCGGTGGCCCGTCCGGCCACGCATTTGGCCCGACCCGACGCGTGGGCCGACAGAAGCTCCTGTGACAACCGTGCGCGCAGCGATCCCTTTCGGGTCGTGGCAGTCTGCGGCAGGCCCTCGTGAAGGGTTCCGGCGACACCATAACCGTAGAGGTTTTCGATCGCGATCAGGACCGCCCCTGTGTCCTCGGCGGCGGCGATGGCCGCCTCTTGCAAGGCCGGGAAGCCGACATCCCACTGGTGATAGGGGGGGGCTGCGCATTGGTAGATGGCCCCGGCGCCCTGACACGCCGCAGTCGTCTGGTCCGCGTTCGACAGGTCGGCCTTTCGAGCTGTGATGCCCGGCCCGATGTCGCGTCCGTTGCGGGTGACGACCGTAACGGCCTGTCCTTTGGAGACGAGGGTGTCGGCGATGGCGCGGCCCATCGGGCCCGCGCCGAGAATGACGGAATGTGTTTGTTTGGTCATCATTGCCTCCATCACGCCTTGCGCCAGATCACGATGGCCAGGGCGAAAGTCCAGAACTGCCACAGGATGCCGGACAGTGTGAGTATGATCGGGGACTCGATGCCGACCACCGACAGAAGCGTGGACAAGAGAAGTGCTGCCGCACCAAGTCCAGCATAGCCGGTCATGGTCCAGCCCTTCCGCAATACCGCGACAGAGATCAAGATGGTCCAGACCCCGGCGAAAAGGCCCACGCCCATCAACTCACCTACGCCACCGGCATAGGCGTTGAACGCCTCGTAGACGACGGCGATTGCGTCCTTCGTGGCGGGTGACGCGGCTGGGTCGGTATAGGCCGTCGCCAGACCGGGCATCAGGAACAGCCAACGGGTGATGCCGAGCGCCTTGGCAAGGCCTGCCAACACGCCGAGTGTCACAACGGCCCGCCCCATGGCTCCATCTAGGCGCAGAGCGTCGCGCAGCAGGATCGCCAGCGGGATCAGGGCCAGCGCGTGGATCAAATAGCTCAGGTAGCCCGCGAAGACGGCCCCGGATTGATTGAGGATCAGCGGCAGGATGATCGCGGGCGGTTCGTCGAGCGAGGCAGGCCAGTTGATTGCCGGGGCAAGGATAAAGAAGGCTCCCCACATGGTGACGAATTGAAGCAAGAGGAGCGCCGGAACTCCGGACATCCCGCGTCGGGCATGTGAAGGAGAAGAAGAGAGTG
Source organism: Hyphomicrobiales bacterium (assembly GCA_040377825.1). Classification (GTDB taxonomy): domain Bacteria; phylum Pseudomonadota; class Alphaproteobacteria; order Rhizobiales; family Ancalomicrobiaceae; genus JBEINZ01. The sequence goes on from JBEINZ010000152.1 coordinate 7,129, forward strand.
CCTGAGTCATTGATTTCGTCCTTTTTGATAATGAGTAACGAGAAGACAATGCGATCGGCGCGCACGCCGGTCATTGATCCGGGGTAAGATCGATTACAGCGGGGGCAGACCATCCGCAGCGCGCGCGAGGGTAAACACCATTAGATCGACCCACCCCCGGCAAGCGGTAGGGCCAGGGCAGCAACGACAGGCGTCGGCAACATCGTCGGCACGTTCAACGCGGCAATTGGCAGGGCCTGCATCGCGTGCACGCCCAAAAAATACGAAAAGCGGTAATCCCCGCCGCCCAGCTACCAGCCGGTCAGCGACATGAAAGGTTCTATCGTCGGCTCTACACGCACGCGGGTGCCGCCGTTTGTCCCGATGGCGTGATCGGTCCGGCCGCGGAGCCATCCGGCAAGAATGAACCCAAGTGCCAACGCCAACTGCAGCGGATTGGCGTCCGATCAGAGCGCCAACGTTGCAAAGAGCTCGGCGGTTATACCAAGCTGGCGCAATACTGATCGATGTGCCTGAAGAACGCAGCGGCGGCGCCGGTCAGGTGACCGCCGTGTCCGTTCCGATGATCGCGCGGCGCAGGCGGGCGGAGATGAGGTCGACCAGGGCGACGGTGATGATCAGCATGATCACCAGCGTGGTGACATCAGCCCAATGGAAGCCGCGGATCCGTTCATCGAGCAGGAAGCCGATGC
>JBEINZ010000309.1:0-2922 GCA_040377825.1 Hyphomicrobiales bacterium
CACCTGCGCCGAGACGCTGCCGAGATGGCGACGAAGCGCTGAAGATCCGCGGGCACCGACATAACGCCGGCGAGACCGCGCAGAAACCAGCGCCATTGCGGCGTTTCGAAATCGTCGGGCGGTTCGAGGGACATTCGGTTCGGTTGCTTGGACCATGGGCCATGCGGCGGAAATGCGCGGCCGAATCACATAAAGCCCGAACCGGATAAGGATCAACCGAAAGTGTAAGCGGGCCCTTCGATTTTGGGGAGTCGGCGACGCCCGTGGTTGTTACGGGTCAGTTGTCGGCATTGGGGCCAACGTCGGAGCGTGTTTATCGTCGTTGGTCTCCAAGGGCGTACGCCGGAGCCGCACCACGGTGACCGAACACGTCGCCTCGGCGACCACCTGCGCCGAGACGCTGCCGAGATGGCGACGAAGCGCTGAAGATCCGCGGGCACCGAGCACGATGTGGTCGACATGGTTATGCCGTGCATAAACCAGGATGGCCGCCGCCGGATCGAGGGCTTCCAGAACGTGATAGCTGACGCGCTCTTCAGGCAAGCCGAATGCCCGCGCCCAATCCTTCAGTTGCACGAGGCGGGCGACATAGGTGGGACGCCCAGCCGCATCGACGAGTTCGTCCTCGCCGGCAAGTTTGGTCTTAAGCACCGTGACGCAGGCAAGCCTTGCTCCGGCTTCCGAAGCGAGAACGCGGGCGGTGTTGGTTCGGAGTTCCTCGGCCAATGCATCCGCGCCATTCGTCAGATCGACCGCCGTCATGACTATCGATGCCGCGGAACTCCGGCCGGCGATCGACCCGGTTGGGGCCGGCAACCTCCGTTTACCGCCAAAAATGCTTCGTCGCGCTCGCGAAAGGAACCCCTCCCCGCGATCCAGTCGGCCACGATCGGAGAGAACGACTTGGGCGGGATTGGCGAGATCGAAAGCAAGCTGGCTCGCGCTCGCATAGCGGCGGGCCGGATCGGTCTCGAGGCATTTCAGGATGATTTCCTGAAGCCAGCGCGGACAGCTTGCCGCGATCGCGCGCGGTGGCGCCGCTGTGTGATAAAGCCGCCGCTCCATGCCGGCGCGGGTGGCCGGATCGCCGAACGGCTTCTCGCCGGTCGCAAGCTCATAAAGGATCGCACCGATCGCAAAGATGTCGCTAGCGGGGTTGGTCCGATCGCCGAGCACTTGCTCCGGGGCGATATAGGCGGGGGTTCCGATCGGCAGGCCGCTTTCTTCTCCGAGAAGATCTGGCAGCTCATCGTGTCGGGCGAGGCCGAAATCGATCAACACCACACCGCCTCGATCGGACATGATGATGTTACCGGGCTTCAGATCCAGGTGAGCGACGCCTTGCCGGTGGATGTCGTCGACCGCGATTGCTAGGCCTTGACCAATTGCACTCACTTTGGCCGCGGGAAGCGGAGCCTGCGTCAATTGCGATTTCAACGTTTCGCCCGCGATAAACTCCATAGCGATGTAGGGCGTCTGTCGGAGATCGCCGGTTGCGACAAACAGCGGAACGTGCGGCCCTGTGAGCCGCTTCATGATCATCGCCTCGACCTCGTAGCCCACGATCGTGGAGACGTCCTCGCCCGGATTCAGGAAGGGGATTTTCAGGATCAACGGGAAACCCAGGTCCGGCCGGCTCGCGTGCCAGATCGAGCCCATGCCCCCGGACGTTAGACGCTCGCCGAGCACGAACCCATCGATAACCGATCCGACGGTTAGTTCGCTCATAGGCATCCGCCTCATGCTCCCAATCGTCGCGTCGGATGAGCCCATCAGATCGGCAAATCATCTAACGGCCCGAATACAAGCGTCTGCCTAGCCACTCCGGAAGCCCGGCGTCATTGATCTTGCGCACGGTCGCGTCAATGTCGTAGCCGATCCGCATCATGGTGATGGTATCGGCGTCCGTATCGTAGAGGCCCCAACAGGCAGCGGAATTGTGATCGCGCGGTTGACCGACCGAGCCGACAACCGTCACGTAACGTCGCAGTCGCGAGAACGGAAACGGCCGGTTCGGGATCGGTAGAAAAGGCTCGGGCTTGCGAGCGTTTGCGTTTGCGATCCGATGGAAGATCACGGGCCGATGCGTATGGCCGCAAAACGTCAGTCGGGCATCTGTCGCGGCCAATGAAGCGGCGGCGTCGCTTGCGTCGAGCATATAGGGCCATGTGGCAGGGTCGCCTGCGCTCGCATGCACATAGAGCACGTCAGCTTCCCTTCGGCTCATGGCCAGTTCCGAAAGGAACGCACGGTGGGTCGCGCTGAGTTGGCGCTCGGTCCAGGCGATCGCGGCGGCCGCCTGCGCGCTCATGCCTTTCGCGCCATTGAGCGCGGCCGCGTCATGGTTCCCAAGCACGGCCATGGCGCCGGATGCGACGAGTTCCATCGCGCGCTCAATGACGTAGGCCGGATCTGGGCCATACCCAACGAGATCGCCAAGCAGCACATACCGGTCGACAGCAAACTCCGCCGCCTGGGCGCGCACCGCGTCGAAGGCCTCCCGATTGGCATGAATGTCCGTGAACAGCGCGATCTTCATCGCCACCGCCTGTTGTCGCGGATCAATTATGCGGCTGCAGCGCTCGCCGTCCAGATTGGGATAGCCACGAACACACTGGAGCGGGCAAAGAGCAATTTCAGCGAGAAGGCCGGCCGCAACCCCAATTCCATCGCCCCATCACCTTCTCTCCTTGAGGGTTCCTCAGCGAAAGGCAGATTTGGGCACTGGCAGAGCGAGGAGGCAATCGAATCCAAAACCCTAAATATATTTCATTTATCGACTTCTCTCCCTGAGGGAGAAGGTGGCCGAAGGCCGGATCAGGGGTATGGTTCAACGATTTCAGAGGGTTGAGGCTTAGTATTCGCGACAAAAGACCCCTCATCCGCCCTTCGGGCACCTTCTCCCTCAAGGGGAGAAGACGA
>JBEINZ010000240.1:0-4606 GCA_040377825.1 Hyphomicrobiales bacterium
GGCCTGCGGCTCACCCGCCAACAAGTGGAGCGAGGCCATGCCTTCGCCATGCTCGGCCGACAGCGGAACCGGATCGCCAAAGCCGAGCGCATAGGCCTCATAGGCACCCGCTTCGCCGACGCGACCCTCCGCTTTGTTGGCAACCAGAATCACCGGCTGTCCAGAGCGACGCACGATTTCCGCAAAGGTCTCGTCGGCGGGGGTAATGCCGATCCGAGCGTCGATGACGAACAAAACCACGGTCGCCGCGCGGATCGCCTTTTCAGTCTCCGCGCGCATGCGAGCCGTGAGGCTGTCCTCCTCGGCTTCTTCAAGGCCTGCGGTATCGACGGCAATAAACTCAAGATCACCTAGACGCGCGTCGCCTTCCCGGCGGTCGCGCGTCACGCCCGGCGTGTCGTCGACCAACGCCAGACGCTTACCGACGAGGCGGTTGAAAAGGGTCGACTTGCCGACATTCGGCCGTCCAACGATGGCAACTGTCGGGCGCATTGCGTTCCCGGTCAATTGTAGGCGGCCAGCCGTCCGTTTCCGGACAAAACGATCAGCTTTCCCGCGGCGACGATCGGCGGCATCATCGCCACATCCCCGGTTTCACGCGTGGAGACGACGCGCCCGGACGTCGGATCGAGCGCGATCAATCCGCCCTCATTGGAGGCGAGCCAGAGCGCGCCGCCGGCAAGGACCGGCCCCGCCCAGTGCGTACGCGTTTTCTTAGTGCGGGCGACGGGCAACTTGTTCGTCCAGAGCACGTCGCCGGCCTTGCGGTCGATCGCGATCAAGTTATCGTCGAGATCGACGACAAAAACCGCGCTTCCCGCCACGGCCGGCGTATGAGCGGAGCCGATTGTCTGGTCCCAAAGTCGCTGGCCGGTCTTCAATTGGATCGCGACCGTACGGCTGCCAACGCCCGTTGCATAGACGACGCCGTCTTCAACAACCGGGCTTGCCGCGATGTCGGACAGGCCGCTCACCGCGAAGTTTCGGCTTGCGCGGGCAAGAGCATCGCTCCAGACCAGCTTTCCGGTCTTGGCTTCAAGCGCGACAAGTTCGCCGGACGTAAACGGCACGACCACGATACCGCCGGCCACTGCTGGATTTGCGGCAGAGAGGAGGCCGCCGATTTCGGGAACCCCACGGAATGTCCACGCTTCGGCGCCGTCGACCGCGTTCAGCGCGTAAATGACGTTGCCCTGGCTGACAACGAAAACCTTGCCTTCGGCCACGGTCGGCGCGCCACGGGCCGGTTCTCCGATCTTCTTTTCCCAGATCTTGTTGCCGCTCGCGCCATCAAGCGCGACCACCGCCCCGTAGCCCGTCGCCGTGAACACCTGCGCACCTTCGGCCGCGACGCCACCACCGACCGGCGGATCCTCGCTGCTGTCGGCGGGTTTCAGAGCCGTGCGCCAAAGTCGACCGCCGCCGGCCACGTCATGCGCCGACACGTTGCCGTTCGGATCGTAGACATAGACGCGACCGTCCGAGACGACCGGACGAGAGAAAACGCGAAGATCCTGGCGCGCAAAGCCCCCCGGCGCGACGTCGGCGGCGCCTGTCGACCAAAGAAGGGTCGCGCTCGCGCTGTCGAGCGCCACATGGCCGGGGTTGTTACCCGGCGCCCCACCGGCCTGCGACCACGACGCCGAGGGACGTGCCGCCGGGATTGTCACGGGCTTATTCTTGGAGATTTGCGACGGCGTCTGATCGGCGATGACCGCAACGCGCTCGCCGGGAAGGATCTTTTGTTTCTCGGCAAACGGATTGATTCTCTCGACAGCGTCGGAAAAATCATCCGCCGAGGCGCATGCCGCAAGCGGTGCAACAAGGCAAAAGACCATGGAAATCGCACGGACCGGGCGGGACATGGCGAGCCTTTTCACTGCGTGACCTTCGGGGTTGTCGAGCTATCGGCAGATGCGCTACCGCGGATTACACTTTGCAGCACGTCCGCCCGCGCCGCGATCTCGCGCGGCAATGCCGCGTCGGCGAGCAACGTCTCGATGGATTTCGCGGCGCCGGCGCTATCGCCGGCTTTGATCGCCGCGAGCGCCATGACCTCGCGCGCCGAATGACGCCACGGATTGGTATCCAACAAAAGCGGCGCGACGCGGGCTTCAACCGCCGCACGATCTTCCAGATCGAGCGCAAGGTATGCGCCGCGCATTCGGGCCGCATCCATGAGCGCCGGCGCAACCGCGCGATCGGAGACAACGTCGTCGTAGGTCTTGAGAGCCGCGGCCTGATCGCCCGCCATGGCCTGCTCAGAGGCGACTTTGAGTCGCGCGAGGACGGCATAGCCTAGCGGACCATCGACCTGCAATTTGCGGAACGCGGCCTCCGCGCCCGTATGGTCGCCGGCAAGCGACATCTGCAACGCGGCGAAATATCGATCCCCGGAGGCCTTGGCCTGTTCGGATTGATAGTGCTCGTAGATCCGCCAACCCGCGACGCCGGCAACGATCAAGACGGCCAGACCCAAAAGCGCGATCCCGTAGCGTGACCAAACCTTTTTAAGTCGGTCGCGCCGAAGGTCTTCGCTGATTTCGTTAAATATGTCCGTCATCGAACCTCATTCCAGCGCGCGCCGCCGCTATAATCCACGTTTTGTGCCCGCGCCGAATGCGATCGATCCGGCGACGTGGCCGCGCACCATATCCAATCGCCATCAGCGCCGCAAACGGCTGCGCGGAACCTCTGCCTGCTTGCGACTGGATTCGCTCAATTTCGTGGCAAAGGTTTCGCAATCAACCGACCAAGCTCACGCCGATCAGCAACCGATGCAGCTGCCATACAAAAAGTCCGAAAAGCGCGAGCCCTACGACCAGCGCGATTGCATCATTCCGAGACCAACCGAGAGCGGGGCCAGTCGCGACGGCGCGCCGCTTGACCGAGATCCGATCAAAGACCGCGTAGGCAAGCAGCGACCCGAACAAAAGCACGTCGGGCAAGGAGCCGTTGGCGATCAGATGCGACACCGCCCAAAGCTTGGTGGCAACGAGCATCGGATGTTTCAGGGTGCTCTTGATCTTGCCCGGGAGATAGGCGGCGAGCAGGATCGGAAAGAATGGGATCATCAAGGTCAGCGCGAGGTGTCGCGTCCAAACCGGCGGTTCATAGAGAACGTGAGCGCCGGCCGCGCGCGCGGCACCATAGCCCCAGACGATCATCACAAGCCCGACCGCTGAGACGATCGAGAAAACTGCCTTATAGGCCCCCGCCCCAAGGCGCGCCTGCAGCGCGTCGCTTAAGGTTGGGCGCGTCGGCAGCAGATGTATACCGATGAAGACAACGAGACCGATGACGAGAATGAGCATGGCGGTCTCCTGATGTGGGGCCAGCAGGCTGTCCCGTTCGGATCGAAGCGATCCGAACGAGAAGGACCGGCTCAAGCGTTAGATTCTGGAGCACTTCCTAATCGATCGGATGAGTCCACCCGATCAGGAAATGCTCTTGTGCTGACCCTGTCTCGCATTGAGGCGCCCCAAAAACAAGGGAGCGATCCTCAATCAGGGGGAGACGCCGCTTCAAGGGACGCGGCATAGCCCCTTTGTCCCCCTGGCGATCGCCTCGGCTTTATCTCTCCTTAAAACGCCACCGCGACGTTTGCCTTGATTGCGTGGTCTGCGGCGTTTGTTGCGAAGAGGCCTTGGTATGTGAGGCCGATTTTGGCGGTTTCGCTCATGGTGAGGGTTGCGCCGGCGTCGATGAGGGCGTTGTCGCGGGCGAGCGGCGCGCCGACGATGCCGAATTCGGTATTGCCGCTTTGGAAGATCATCGAGCGCATCGGCTGGGCGCCAGCCTCCACATGCATCCAACCGAGCGAAAGCTGCGGCTCCAAGATGCCGAGCTCGGGCAGTTCGAAGCTGGTGGCGATGCGCAGGCCGACGGTCGAGATGACGGCCTCCTGGTCGCTCGACTTGCCCTTGAGCTTGGCCGGACCGCCGGATTCGGCGAAGCCGTCGCTCATGATCTTGGTGTAGGCGAGGTTGGCGAAGGGTTCGAGCGCGACCTTGTCGAGCGCGAAGCCATAGGCGATCTCGCCGAAGACCTGCATCGTGCTCGCCTGATACGCCGCCGAGGTCTTGTCGGAGAAGCCCGGGAAGTCGATCCTGCGGTCGGTATCGATCCAGTGCCGGCCATAGGCGAAGCCACCGCGCAGATCGAACGGGCCGAGCGGCCCCCCGGCATAAGCGGCAAGATGAACGCTCTGGATCTTCGCCGAACTGGCCCGCTGGCTAAGGTTTAAGGCGGATTCCAGATAGTTGAACGACGATCCCACCCGCCAGTCGCCGGCAAGCGCCATGTCGCCGCCGACGATCAGGCCGGTCAGCCGGCGATCGACCTTCGAGACATTGGGCCGGTCGCCCGTCAGCTGGCCGGAGGCGCCGAGCCCCTGGCCCCACACGGTCAGATCCGACGCCGAGATCGGCGCCACTTGACCCGAGCCGACGGCCGTGCCGGTTACGGTTGGACCGGCACGGCCGAGCGCGGCCGTCGGGCCGGTCGCCTGATCGTAGGACGCCTGCCGAAGCCGCCGCCAGGCCGCCTCGCGCACGTAGCGGCTATCATCGATCAGGCCGGACAGAACACTTGCATGCACCTCGCC
>JBEINZ010000243.1:0-4567 GCA_040377825.1 Hyphomicrobiales bacterium
GCCGGCCGCCTTTGCGGCGCGCTGCCAAGCGGCGATCCGAGACGCGTTGATCGTGCCGCGAGATACGGCGAAGCTGCGCGCCGACGTCGTGGAGATGCGCGGGATGATCGAGGCGGAGAAGCTGACCGAGGACATTTTCGACATCAAGCAGCATGCCGGCGGCTTGGTCGATATCGAATTCATCGCACAGTTTCTGATGCTGGCGCACGCCGCGGAGGATCCGGATCTTCTATCCACCAATACCGAGACCGCGCTGCGCGGGCTTGCCGAACGGGGTTTCCTACCCCGCGCGGAGGCCGACATTCTGCTGCCGGCGATCCGGCTCTATCAGGCTCTGACCCAGGTGTTGCGGCTTGCCCATGCCGGCCCGTTCGTGCCGGCCGAGGCGCCTATCGGGGTGTTGGAATTGCTCGCGCGCGCCGGCGAAGTGCCGAGCTTCGCCATGCTTGAGGCGACCCTGCGAGAGACACTTGTGGCGGTGCGCGGAAGCTTTCAACGGATTGTCGGGCCGATTTCGAAGTCGGGCGCCGACGGTCTCTCAGACAATTCCGAACGGCACGGTTTGGGCTGACAAGATCGCATTGAGGGCGATCCTTTTCTCGTTGACGATGCGACCTTCTCACATGAACGAGCGTTAATGGTGCAGACGGCGGCCGGTAATGTGGCTTTCCGCATGATCCGGAATGACGGCTGAAGGCCGCTTCACACGCGCGAGACGGCGCCTCCCGGCACCTTTGCGCCCTTAATGGAGATTGAACATGAAAATGCTTGCCAAGGTTCTGGTCGGCGCCAGCGCGCTTGCGGTTGTGGCCGGAGGCGTTGCGGTTGCCGACACGATGCATCGTCGACACGGCGATATGAAGAATGAGCGGGGCCAGGGACATGGCCAGATGATGGATCGCATGTTCGACCGGATGGATACCAACAAGGACGGCGCCGTCTCCAAGGAAGAGGCCATGGGCCGGATCGACAAACGCTTCGAAGACGCCGACACCAACAAGGATGGCGTGCTCGATAAAGCCGAGATCGACGCGGCCGTTCAGAAAATGGTCGAGCGTATGCGTGATCGTATCCTCAAGCGGTTGGACGCGAATAATGACGCAATGATCAGCAAGGAAGAGGCGGAAGCGCCCATGGCCAAGCACTTTACCGCCTTCGATCGAAATAATGACGGCAAGGTCACGCGCAAGGAAATGCGCGAAGGCATGCGCCGTGGCTGGGATCGGCGCGGCGAAATGCGCGGTGACCACATGCGAGGCGAGATGGGCGGCATGATGGGCGATGGGATGGGCGGCGGCATGGGCGACGAAGACATGCTGCAAAAGCAGTAACCATACGATAGGGCGAGGTCGTTTCGAGCGACTTCGCCCTGCTCAGGCGACTCGCGCGGGCAAATCTTTGCCGCTCACGCGCGGGAGCCGGATGGAGACGATCGTGCCGATCCCGACCGTCGACCAAATCTTCATCGCCCCGCCGTGCAGATCCACCAGGGAGCGCGCGATGGTGAGGCCGAGCCCGGATCCCTTGTGCGTTTTGGTGAACTGGTTCGCCACCTGCATGAATGGTTGGCCGAGTCGCTTGATCTGATCCTTTGGAATGCCGATCCCGGTATCCTCGATCGAAACAGTCACGGCCTCGCCGACGGACCGCGCGCGGATCGTGACCTTGCCGCAGGGTTCTGTAAACTTCATCGAATTCGAGATCAGGTTCAGCAGGATCTGCTTCAGCGCGCGCCGATCGGCCGTAAGCGTGACGCCCGATGCGATCTCGGTCGCGATGAGGATTTGCTTTTCCTCGGCCGCGGGCGAGAAGACCCTTGTCGCTTCGGTGACGATCGCCGCCAGATCGACCACCTCGGTCTCCAGCGTCAAGGCGCCCGCCTCGATGCGGGACATGTCAAGCACATCATTGATGACATTGAGTAGGAACGCGCCACTTGCATGAATATCGCGGGCATATTCGGCGAACTTCTCCGGCCCGAAGCTCGTGGTCACGCCGCGCGTCATGATCTCCGAAAAGCCGATGATCGCGTTCAAAGGCGTGCGCAGTTCGTGGGAAATATTGGCCAAGAAGTCCGATTTGATCTGATTTGCCTCTTCGGCCCGGGCTTTCTCGCCGGCGTATTTTTCGGCCATTTCGACGAGTTGTTGGGTTTGACGCTCAAGCGCTTGGCGGGATTGGCGAAGATCCATGACGGTGCCCATCAGCCGCCGCTCGCTCTCCGTCAGCCTCTCCTCGTGTCGCTTGAGTTGGGTAATGTCCGTGCCGACCGAGACGAAACCGCCGTCCTTGGTGCGTCGCTCGTTGATCTGCAGCCAGCGGCCATCCTCGATCTGCGCTTCGTAGGTTCTGGCTCCCGCCACATCGCCGCCTTCCGAGGGGATCGGCGTGTGGACCACGGGCTGGCGCGCCGCGCGCATGACCTCCGCATACGGCGTGCCGCTTCTGACGGCCGGATCCGGTAGATTATGCAGCTGTTGATATTTGGTGTTGCACATGACGAGGTGGTTGTCCTCGTCCCAAAGCACAAAGGCTTCGGAAATCGTCTCGATCGCGTCACGCAGGCGAATGTCGGCGGTCGCGTTTCGCTCGGCGGCATGGCGTTGCTCGGAGATGTCGGATGCAATGCCGATCAGATGGCGTATGCCGGATTCCGAGCGTTCCACCACCTCCGCCCGAATGCGGAACCAGAGCCATTGCCCGTCGGCGCGGCGCATTCGAAAGGTCTGATCCACGGTATCGATCTGTCCGACGAGCATTTGCTCGGCCAGCGCGCCAAGATTGATGTCGTCGGGGTGGACAAGCGCCTCCATGTCCCCGAACCCGATCAGCCCATTCTTTTCCTCCACGCCGAGCATTTCGAACATGGACGAAGCCCAAAAGATCTTTCCGCGCGCGAGATCCCAATCCCAGAGCCCGCACCGACCGCGCTTGAAGGCGGTTTCCGCGCGCGAGGTCATGTCTTGATGCAGTTGATCGGCCTCGCTGGCGCGCTCGATCTGGGCGAAATACGCATAGGTGAGTACCAGCAGGATCAGGGCCGTGAACGTGAACATCAAAACGGAATTGCCGAAGCTCGCGCGCCAGGCAACGAAGACGGCCTCGGTTCCCTGGATGACGGCGACTGAACCGAGCTTGCCGCTCAGTTGACCAAGCGCTCCATAGGCAGGCATCCCGTTGGTAAGCCGCAATTCAACCACGCCGGCGCGCGAGCCGAAGACCGTGAGGGGCTGGGCCGTGCCGATGATATCAACCAGCGGACGCCCTTCCCAATGGGCTTTAGTGGGCAAGGTCGCCCGGATCACGCCGGCCTTGTCGGCGAGAATGATGTAGCGGTCTTCGCCATAGGAAATGCTTGGCACCGCGCTGGCGAGCGCCGCGCGTAGATCGACGCTTGCCGCCGGTGTCGGCAGGTTGGCATCGAGGTTCGCGAGATTGGCGGCAACAGCGGTCACCAGAAGGGAGGTTTGATCGCGGGCAGAAGCATCGCGCGCGCGATAATCCTCAAAGAGGCCTAGAGCCCGCGACACTGCGATGTAAGTAATGAAGAAAACGATGAGTACGGGTATGGACCGCTTCAAGATAGGTTCCAGCCGCACGAGCTGAAAGTAAGCCGGACCAGCCAAAAGGCGGACATGGCCGCCAATCCGCGAATCTCGCCGGATAAGCGATGCCAGCCAAGCGCGAATCCGCGACGATGTCTGGGCGGTTCCAGCCCACGCCATCGAGAGACCTCTTGCGTTGTTTCGATTACATCCGGAACAACGAACAGTCTCCGAATCAGCTTCATTTGAATCCAGCGGACTCGTGTTGTCTAGAGTCTGAAGTGGGGTGAATATTCAGTTAATGGGGATCGATGGGGTAAATGCGGTGATTGGGGTTTCAGGCCGCGCGCGGACGAATGCGATGGTTGGCGGGGTCCGATCCAATGATATGCGGCGACCAGCCTCGGTACTGTCGGGAGAGTTCTGCAAACTTCCGCCCTCGATCTCCTGATACAGGATGAGATAGTTGCCGACGGGAAACATGCGCAGGTTTGGCCGCACGTCAAACCGCGCCACTCCCATGGCAGGCATAGAGCCAAGCCGCTGGCAGCGCAGACAGATATCATTGAACCAGTTGCGGGCTGCAACAGGGTTATCCTCAGCAATATCAAGGGCGATGCCTCGATATCGGCCTCTGCTTCGGGGCGTAGGAAGAAGGTCATTGTGCGCTAGAGGCAGGTACTTTGTCGTCCAACCGTGCGCGGATACGCGCAAAGGCCTGCTCACCATCCCCAGCAGCGCCGCTGGCGATCCCAGCATCCCACTGACGGCCAAGCTCCTCTACAGCTTGTTCGCGCTGCAAACGGCGCAATTTCCATTCTCTGAGCGCCTCACGCATCACTTCGCTCGCTGACGCATACTCGCCGGTCTCAACAATCTAGCGCATGGTTGCCGCCATTTCCGGGGTCAAGGCAACGCTTACCTTTTCAACGTTCGCCATAGTCACGTCCTCTCTTTGTTCTTATGGTAGACAACGTTACTAGCGCCGACAAGAGAGACGCAATCGCCAAAAATCAAATCAA
>JBEINZ010000219.1:0-5225 GCA_040377825.1 Hyphomicrobiales bacterium
TATCTCGGCTGGAAACGAGGTCGGCACGGTAAAATCGCTCCGTCAGTCGCGGAAGATGGTCTGCGGAGATTCCGGGTCCGTAATCGGTGACGGATATGGCGTAAACGCTACCACTTGCGGAAGGAACCGATTCCTCTTGGATGTTCAAGTCGACCTTGCCGCCGGAAGCGCCGTACTTAATGGCGTTTTCAATTAGATTCACGAAAACCTGCACAAGCTCGTCTCGGTCGCCGCGAACTTGAAGCGGTTGGGGTGGTCGACGTAAGTCCACCACGACCTTGTTCTCTCGTGAGAGCGGTGCCAGGGCTTCGATAACCTGAGCGAGAACTGCTCCAACATCGACGATGGTATCGGGTCGGACATGCGACTTCATTTCAATGCGTGAAAGAGACAAAAGATCGTCAATCAATCGCCGCATGCGCCCAGCCTGCTCCGCCATAATGCCGAGAAACCGCTCACGGGCAACCGGGTCATTACGAGCTGGTCCTTGCAGTGTTTCGATGAAGCCGGTGAGCGACGCCAGCGGTGTTCTCAATTCATGGCTCGCGTTCGCTACAAAATCCGCACGCATGCGCTCGGATCGACGCTGCTCGGACAAGTCGACCACGACAACCAAAACGAAATGTGGCTTCCGTTCACGCGTCGTTAAATCGCTCGGAAATCGGATCGGCGCGACATGGGCCTCATACCACCGCTCGGCCGGCACCTTTTCACTCCACGCAACGATTTCCGCGCTCCCGCCATCGCTAATTCGCCCGAGCGCTTCGTGAATCGCGGGAACCCTTAGGCGAAATGAAAGTGGATCACCCGGGCGGATTGCGCCGAAGCGTTCCGTAGCCTCCACGTTAACGTAACGAACGATGCCGTCTGCGCTCGTCAGAATGCAAGGGTCCTTTAGCCCATCCGCGACGACCTTCATCCCTGCGTCCGGCCAGGCCGGTGCCCGCCGACCGGTGCGGCGCGGCACAAGCTGCGGCTCCAGGCGCGGCTGGACCGTAAGCAAGATCACAGCCAAAAGGCCAAGCCCTGATAGGCCTGCGACTTGAAGCGGAACATCATAAACCGTGGCGGCGCCGAAAAGTACTGCCGCCAGCGAGGCGATAACCCACTTCAGATCGCCAAGGCGAATACGCGGTGGATTATCCCTGACGCGCTGCACCCTCGGATCAATGTCGTTGCCACCATCTTCAGGCATGACATCTTCCAAAAAATTCGGCCGTAACCGGTAAAGCCTCAATCGCGATCATCAGTTTCCGAGTTCCGATTATGAACGGGCCAGTACTCCTGATAGAGTCTTGCACGATAACATCCGGCAAACCACGTCCCCAGAGGAGCTTTTATGGGCAACAATTCCAAGGTCAGAAAATCTGGAAATGACGACAGCCGTAAGAAGGACGACATTACCGTCAACACGGCGCGGTCACACGATTTTGATCTCGATGACCCAGAGTTGCCGAAATGGGTTTCGGAGAATGCTTTTGCATCTGGCGAGTATCCTCATCAGGTACCTTTCGACGATAAAGACTACGCAAAGCTTTTGATTGCGCTTCAGATTGAGCTGGTCAAGCTGCAAACGTGGACCATTAAGGCCGGGCGCCGGTTGGTCATTGTCTTCGAAGGACGCGACGCCGCCGGAAAAGGCGGGACTATCGGCGCCTTTCGCGAATACATGAGCCCACGGCAGACGAGGATTGTAGCGCTTCCAAAACCAACCGATATCGAAATCGGACAATGGTACTTCCAGCGCTATGTCCAACATATGCCGACGCGCGGCGAGATCGTGATCTTCGATCGCTCTTGGTATAACAGGGCCGGGGTTGAGCGGGTCATGGATTTCTGCAGCCTTGAAGAATCCGAACGTTTCTTAAAAGAAGCACCACGCTTCGAAAGCCTTCTCGTCGATGCTGGCATCGATTTCGTCAAAATCTATATCGATGTCGGCTATGAGATGCAGTTAAAACGTTTTCATGAGCGTCGCCATAATCCACTTAAGGTTTGGAAGGTTTCGCCGATCGATTATGCCGCCATTTCCCGTTACGACTCTTATACTGAAGCTTTCCTGCGGATGCTAGAAATGACGAGTTCCGCGAACGCGCCCTGGACGGTTATACTCGGAAATGACAAAAAGCGACTTCATCTCAATGCGATCCGATATGTTCTTACATTGTTTGATTATCCTGAAAAGAAATGCGATGTAATCGGGAGCATTGATTCGAAAGTTTTAAAGCGACACTAAGTCAACTTTTGGCTGGATTGAATGTAAATTGATTTATCGATGACAAATTTGACTTTTCCAATTTCGAGTCTGGCCTGCTAACGTTACCAACTCGATCATGCCTTTATCAATGAGAGGTTCAAATGACGGGCCAGCATGTCGGCACGAACACGGGCGAGAAGCTACACGCGGCGTTGGTTTCGATTCTTGCGAGCGCGATCCTCGCAATCTCAAAGCTTGCGGCAGGGCTCTTCACAGGATCACTCGGCATCATGTCCGAGGCAATCCATAGTCTTCTCGACCTCGCTGCGACAATCATGACATACTTTGCCGTCCGCATTTCAGACAAGCCGGCTGACGCTGAACATCATTACGGGCATACGAAAATCGAGAGCATCGCGGCACTCGCCGCGACCGGCCTGCTATTTGTGGCCAGCGGCTGGATCATTTATGAAGCGATCCATCGACTCCGATCAGGCAGCGTGGAGGTCGAGGCTCATCCGATCGCGATCGCCATCATCGTCGCATCGATTGCGATCGACTATTTCCGAGCAAGAGCGCTTCGGAAAGTCGCCAAGGACACCCGCAGTCAGGCGCTCGAGGCGGACGCCCTCCATTTTTCGTCAGACATGTATAGTTCCATGGTCGTCCTGCTCGGCCTGGGGTTCGTGGCATTTGGATTTCCCGCCGGAGACGCAATCGCGGCGATGATCGTTTCGGTATTCATCTGCAAGGCGGGCTGGGAACTCGGCAAGCGCACGATCGATACATTGCTTGACACCGCACCGGAAGGTGCAGCGAAACGCATTGAGGCTGTTGCGGAAAGCGTGGCGGGCGTCGTCGCAATTGAGCGACTTCGCATCCGACCAGCGGGTAGCATTTTGTTTGTCGATATTGAGGTTGCGGTGGCTCGAACTCGTTCACTCAAGGACATAGCTGAATTAAAGAACGAGTTGATAGAAAAGATCCGCGCCGAAATGCCCGAGGCTGAGGTCACGGTTATTGCCCATCCACGGGCACTTGACGATGAGACAGTGCATGATCGCGTCTTAGTTATTGCTCGGAATCTTGGGCTTGCGGTTCACCACGTGACTGTTCAGACGGTGATTGGACCTGCAGATCGGCGAACTTTGGCTATTTCGCTTGATTTGGAGGTTGACGGTCGGATGCCTCTCATCGACGCCCACCAGATCGCGACCCAACTCGAGGACGCCATCGCAAGCGAACTCGGCGAAGAAGATATTGAGGTTGAAACCCACATCGAGCCCATGATCGAACATCGGCTGGCCGGTATCGATCTGAGCGGACCCGAGTTGCAAGCGATTGAAGACCTTTTGCAATCGGGCGCACGATCCGTGGGCACGGTGCGGGATGTGCATGATCTTCGTGCGCGCCGAACCGACGAGGGCACGATCGTGAACTTCCACTGCCGTGTTGATCCGCGAATGACCGTGGAAGACATGCATCAGGCGATTGACGAGGTCGAGCGTATCGCGCGCGCCGCTCGTGCGGATATACGTCGCGTGATCGGACATGCGGAGCCGATCGGCGTTCCGCATCCCGAACGTTCACGCATCTAAAGCCGGCCCTAGTCGATCGGATGCGCCCCTCCGATCGGGAAATGCTCAAATCATCAACGCGATACGGTCAGTCGAGCTTCGACTTGAGCGCGATTTGGAAGCGGATTGACCGCGCCGTAGCCTTCGGTCGAGAGGCCAGCAGCCGCATTTGCGAATACCCCAGCATCGAACGGGTCGCCGGTCTCCAGCCACCGTGTGAGAAATGCGCCGTCGAATGCGTCGCCAGCTCCCGTCGCATCAATCGCATCGCACGCGATTGGCGGGATGAAGCGCCGCGTCTCGGGCGTGGCGATTAACGCACCGTCTTTGCCAAGCGTAAGTCCTACGAGCTTGGCACCAAGCGCCAGGTAATAATCAACAATCGCATCAGCGTCGGACAGGCCGGTCAATTGACGCGCATCGTCGAGACCCGGTCGGACGATATCGCAGAGGGCTGCCGTCGCCTCAATGACGGCGCGCGCACGATGAATAGGCCAAAGTCTCAGACGTAGATTGGTGTCGTAGGAAACCACTGTACCGGCCTCGCGGGCAAAATGGATGGCGGCAAAGATCGCGTCGCAGGCCGTGGGCGAGATCGCTTGGCTAATCGCCGAAACGTGCAACACCCGCGCACGACGAATGAGGTCGACCGGAATATCGCTAGCCTTCATGCGGCTCGCGGCGGACCCGGCGCGTAGGTAAGAGAATGTGTGCCCATCAGGCCCATGGGTGACAAAGTAAACTGCGGTATGAGCAGCGGTGTCGGTTAGCACTGATGATGCATCCACACCTTCGGCGGCCCAGGCTTCACGAAAGGCGCTGCCGAATGCATCGTCGCCAAGTGCGGTGAAATAGCTCACCCTAGCCCCCAGCCGCGCGGCCGCTATCGCCGTGTTCGACGTATCGCCACCGAGTCCGCCTAACCACATCCGACCGTCCGGGGTCTGATTGAACTCAAACATCGGCTCGCCTATCGCGACGATGTCAAACTCCCGATCGATTGGGGGCCGCATAAAACATCTCCGATCGAACCGCCATACTGCGCGTCGCTATGCGCTAGCTGGCTTTCATAGCCCAAAAAACCTCGATGAACATTGCAGTTCCACCGATCCGGTTAGTCCGGGAAAACGGCGACGGAAGACACGACACCAAGCAAAAGCTAAAGCCGTTCTTGTGTGCGGCAGACGTACTTTGCGCAAAGCCAACATCAAATAAATGCAATCAGTCAAATTCATGCGTGACTCAAAATAGATTCGTCTGCATATCGTCTTGCTGGGCAGCTAAACTTTCAGTTTAGATTGCGTAGAAAATGAAATCTTATTGTTTCTCAACCAGGGCAATATAAATCATCCGTTAATAATATGAACTAAGTAATTATATCCACAATTGTATGTTCGTCTTGCGGCAGGCTCATTCAAGGACTAAAGATGCAGTTGTTGAAAGAGCGTACA
>JBEINZ010000030.1:0-18841 GCA_040377825.1 Hyphomicrobiales bacterium
CCTGACGCTTGCCTGGGTGGCCTTCCTGATGAAGGTGACATCTGGCTATTCGCGAGGCGCCGTGACGATCTATTTCGTCCTTGGCGGCCTCTCGTTGACGGCCGCCCATATCGCGGGCTCCGCGTGGCTCAAGGCGCGGCTTGCCTCGCGCACCCTGAGCCTCAGGCGGGTTGCGGTGGTCACGGTCTGCGAACGCGGCGCCCTGCAGGGCGTTCGTGGCAGACTTTCCCAACAGGGCGTGGAAATCGTCAGCTTGACTACGATCTCGCCAAACAGCGTAAGCTGGCCGCGATTTCCGATGGTGTGTTGTGACGCCTTCGACGATGTTCGGCGCGCGTTATCGAGCGAAAAGCTTGATGCGGTGTTCTTGTTCGTCCCGTGGCGGGATGTGCGACAGGTCGCCGAACTGCGCGCCGCGCTCTCGCCCCTGCCGGTCCCGCTCTATCTCTTCGCGGATCCGGAGGTCGAGCCGGTGCTCGATCGACCGCGTCTGACAATCGGCCGCCTGCAAGGGTTCGAGTTGCAGCGCGCGCCATTGAACAAGTTCGACCGCGGCCTGAAGCGCGGGCTCGATATCGTTGTGGCGGTCAGCGCCCTGATTCTGCTATCGCCGCTCCTTCTGTTGACGTCCATCGCGGTCCTTGCGCAAAGCGGTCGGCCGATTTTATTCCGGCAAAACCGAAAGGGTTTCGGCGGGCGGCCGTTCGAAATCCTGAAGTTCCGCTCGATGATCGTTCAAGAAAACGGCGCCGTGGTGAAACAGGCGGAAAAGAACGATGCCCGCGTCACGGCGCTCGGCCGCCTCCTGCGAAAAACCAGCATTGACGAACTGCCGCAGCTCCTGAACGTGCTGCGTGGCGACATGTCGATCGTCGGGCCGCGTCCGCATGCTGTAGCCCACGACAACTTCTATGACCGAATCATCGCGCCCTATGCCTTCCGCCATCACGTGAAGCCGGGCATCACCGGCTGGGCGCAAGTCAATGGTTTTCGAGGGGAAACGCGGCGCGTCGAACAGATGTCCGCGCGCGTCGAGCACGACATTTGGTACATCAACAACTGGTCGATTTGGCTTGATATCGTGATCTTGCTCAGAACCGTCGTGGTCTTTGCGGGGCAGCGGAACGCCTATTGAGCGCCGGCATGACCGCAACGGAAACTGACGCCGTTGCCTCATTATCATTCAATAAAATAATAACGTATATATATTACGGCTTGGACTGCGGTGGAGACGAGGGTGGGAGTGATCGATTCGCGTGTCGGTTCCACGGATCAATCCGGTTTGGCGGAGCTCAAGAGCGCGATTGCGCGCTGCCGTTCAGCGCTGACGGCCGTCTTCGTGTTCACGGCGGCCGTCAACATCCTGGCTCTGACCGGCTCGTTCTACATGCTGCAACTCTACGATCGGGTCATTCCGAGCCGCAGCATTCCCACATTGATCGGACTGTCGATCGTCGCGCTCGGGCTTTATCTGTTCCAGGCATTCCTCGACGTCATCCGGATGCGCATTCTCGGCCGCGCCGCCGCACTGTTCGAAGAATCCCTGAACGAGCGAATATTCCAACTGATTACGGCGCAGCCCCTGAAGAGCCGCGTCACCGGATCGCAGTCGCTGACGCCGTTGCGTGATCTCGACCAAATCCGCGCGTTTCTCTCCAGTCCCGGACCCTCGGCCTTCTTCGATCTGCCTTGGATGCCGCTTTATCTCATCATCTGTTTCTTGTTCCACCCACTCATAGGCGAGATGGCGCTTGTCGCCGCGCTGGCACTTGCGGGCCTTATGATCGTCACCGAATCCGCCATGAAGGGACCGATGGTCGCGGTCTCGCGGGCCGGTGGCCAGCGCATCGGGCTTGCCGACCAAAGCGTGCGCAACGCCGAGGTGCTGAAGGCCATGGCCATGACCGGCCATATGTATCGGCGCTGGCGCGGGGTGAATGCCGAGTATCTCGCCGCGCATGGGCGTTCGGCCGATGTCGGTGTGTCCTACGGCACGATATCGAAGACCTTCCGGCAGGTCCTGCAATCCGCAATCCTCGCCGCGGGCGCCTATCTGGTCATCCGGGGCGAGGCGACCGGCGGCATCATGATCGCCAGTTCGATCCTGACCTCCCGGGCGCTCGCGCCGGTGGAGCTGACGATCGCGCATTGGAAGAGCTTCACGCTTGCCCGCGAGGGTTGGCGTCGGCTTGAGCGGCTCCTAACAGACAACCCTTCACCAAAGCCGGTGCTGTCCTTGCCGCGGGCGCGTCGCGGGATCCGGGTCGAGCAGGTCGGGGCAGCACCCCCCGGCGTCAATCGGCTGACGGTCGACGGCGTGACGTTCGAGCTGACGGCCGGCAAGGCGCTCGGCGTCATCGGGCCAAGCGCGTCGGGCAAGTCCTCGCTTGCTCGCCTGCTCGTCGGCGTCTGGACGCCGGCTCGCGGAGCGGTCAGGCTCGACGGGGCGCGTCTTGAGGAATGGGCCGACGAGGCGCGCGGCGCGAATATCGGCTATCTGCCGCAGGATGTGGAGCTGTTTGAAGGCACCATCGCCGAGAATATCAGCCGATTTTCGCTCTCGCCGGCTGATGAGGCGATCGTCGAGGCCGCGCGTGCGGCGCATGTGCACGAGATGATCCTAAAGCTGCCGAACGGCTACCAAACGGAGATCGGGGAGGGCGGCACGAACTTGTCCGCCGGCCAACGCCAACGTATCGCGCTCGCCCGCGCTTTATTCGGCGCGCCGTTTCTCGTGGTCCTCGACGAGCCGAACTCAAACCTCGATCCGGAGGGCGAGGAAGCGCTCGCGGGCGCGATCCTCGGTGTGAAGTCACGCGGCGGAATCGCCGTTATCGTGGCCCATCGGCCGGCAACGCTTGCGAGCGTCGATTTTGTTCTCGTCATGGCGGAAGGGCGGATGCAGGACTTTGGGCCGCGAGACGAGATCATCGGCCGCTTTGTCAACCGAGCCCCGCAGGCGGCGGCCGGGCCTGTCTTGGTAAAGCCCCACGAGGCGGGCGGGCTGAGGGCGGTGGAAATCGGCGCGAGGCCATCGGCATGAGCGCGCGGCCAATCGAAATTCATCGCGATCCGCTCGCCGGCATCGTCCCGGCTGTCGTCGGCACGCCGCGTCCGCGCGCCACGCAGAGCGCCGTCGCGCTTTCGATGCGCGGTCATATGCTTGCCGGATACGCGCTGATCATCGCGCTGTTTGTTTGTTTCGGCGGCTGGATGGCGACGACCGAACTGTCCGGCGCGGTGATCGCCGGCGGCGTGCTGGTGGTGGAGACGAGCACCAAGAAGGTGCAGCACCCGTCCGGTGGCGTGGTCATGGAGGTCAACGTCAAGGACGGGGACATCGTGCGGGCGGGAGATCTCCTGATCCGACTCGACGAAACGATCGCCAAGGCGAGCTTGGAGATCGTGAGCCGATCGCTCGACGAAATGCGCGCCCGGCAGGCGCGGTTAATGGCGGAACGCGAGGGTACGGAAGACTTGAACTTCGACACGGCGCTTCAGCGCAGGGCCGAAAGCGATCAGGACATGTCGACGCTCCTAGAGGGCGAGCGGCGGGTTTTCGCGCTGAGGCGCGCGGCGCGTAACGGCAAGCGCGACCAGCTGCAAAAGCGCATCGTGCAGTTTCGCGAAACGATCCGCGGCGTCGATGCCCAACTCGATGCCAAGGAGAAGGAAACGACGATCATCCGCAACGAACTGGCCAGCGTGCGCGAGCTATTTCGGCAGAAACTCGTTTCCATCCAGCGTCTCAATCAGCTAGAGCGCGACACGACGCGCATCACGGGCGATATTGGCCAGCTGATCGCGGCCCGCGCGGAAGCGGCGGGGCGGATCGCCGAGACGGAGCTTGCGATCATTCAAATCGATCAGGATTTCCGAAGCGAAGTGGCGTCCGAACTGCGCGAAATCGACGCGAAAGTCGCTGAACTCAGGCAGCGCGAGGTGGCCGCGCGGCAAACGCTCGATATGGTCGAAGTTCGAGCGCCGCAAGACGGCATCGTCCAGCAGCTGACGGTCCACGTGAAAGGCAGCATCATCGCGCCGAACGAAACCGTGCTGATGCTGGTGCCGACCCGGGAAAGACTGGTGGTGGATGTTCAGGTCACGCCTCAGGACATCGATCAACTGGTACCCGATCAACCCGTCAGTTTGCATTTCAGCGGGCTCAATCAGCGGACGACCCCGGTCATCGAGGGGCAAATCGTCACAATCAGCGCCGACCGAACCGTCGACCCGCGCGACCCGCGCATTGCCTACTATCAGGCTCGCGTGACCTTCGCGGAAGCAGAGCGGGCCAAGCTCGGGCCGGTCAAGCTCGTGCCGGGCATGCCCGTCGAGGCCTTCATCTCTACCGGGCAACGGACGGCGCTTTCCTATGTTCTGAAGCCGATTACCGAGCAGATTGCGCGGGCTTTCAAATATGATTAATTAGAATATATTGGAATTCTTCAATCGTCCCTTGCATTGCACATCCTTGAGTCTGTTCGCCTATTTTACTCTGTCGTTGTAGAGGGGGTCCCGCCATTGATGCATGATGCTGGATTGAGAGCGATGGACCGGCTGCGGACATGGTCCGCGCCGCTATCAAAAGTGGCGCGCTCGTTGGCGCAGACGCAGTCATACGGTGTTGCATCGGCCGTCCAAACAGGCGCGCTGTTCGACCCGGCGAACTATCCGCCGCTTGCCGAGTGGACCGTCTATGTGATCGGCGACATTCATGGGCGGTCGGATTTGCTGCTTGATCTCCACCGCAAGATCGACCGCGATAGCCTGGGGCTGCCGCGGGGCCGGATCGTTGAAATTTATCTTGGCGACTACATCGATCGCGGCCCGGATTCGCGAGGCGTGCTCGATTGCCTCGTGGAGCGCGGCGCGGTCAGGCGCGCTGTGTTTCTCCGAGGCAATCACGAGGTGATGCTCGCGGATTTTCTAGCCGGTCGCCTATCGCTGGAGGTGTGGGCGGCGGTCGGTGGGGTTGAAACGATCGAGTCCTTCGACCTTGATGGGCGATTGGCTTCGGTCCTTGAAAGCGACGAGCCTGAGGTCGAGCTTGGCGCGCGGATCCCCCTAACCCACAAGGCATTTCTGGCCTCGCTTTGCAGCTCCTTCGACATCGGACCCTACGCGTTCGTTCATGCCGGGATCCGGCCGGGCATTCCATTTCGGCTTCAGGATGCGCGGGACATATGCTGGATCCGAAATGATTTTCTGAATTATGCGCCGGCTCATGAATTCATCGTGGTTCATGGCCACTCGCCGGTCCTCAATGTGGATTTCCGGCCTAACCGGATAAACGTTGATACCGGCGCGTATTTAACGGATCAGCTAAGCTGCTTGAAAATAGACGGTTTTGGCGTTCAGGTTCTTTAAGAATATTCATGGCTTCGCGAGCATTTGAACAGCCCAGATCACGCGCATAATCCTTAGCCGTATTAGTATTTGCAGCGCCCCGAGTCGGTCGCGGTTACGGGAGAGGGCGGGGCTCATCATAATTGCCAGCGCATGCGGGATGACCGACAGCAGCACGAGGCCGCAGCGGGCGATCCAGCGCAGGCGTCCGTAACGTTCGCGGCGCATGGTTTCATAGCCCTCGGAGGTGAGCCGCCGCCATTTTCGCTCGATTTCTGGCCAGTCGCGGCGGGCGGGATGCCCGATGGTCGCGCGCTCGGCATAGCGCAAACGGTAGCCTTTGGCGGTCGCGCGGCGGCACCAATCGAGGTCCTCGGCCACGCCATTGGCAAAGGGCCCGACGTCTTGAAAGACCGCTCGCGTGGTGATCAAGGCGGCGGAGACCGAAAAGCCTTTTTTTTCGACGTAATCGTTGTTTTTGAAAGCAAAAACGAGCTCAAAGGCCTCTGCCGGAGTTGGGTTCCCCGGAACGGCGACGTCAACGCGAATGGCGCCGCCGACGACATCGGCGTCGGCCAGTTTGGCGACGCCGGCTTCCAAGAACATGGGATCGGGCCGGCAATCACTATCGGTGAACGCCAGAATGTCGCCCGTTGACGCCATGACGCCGGCATTTCGCGCCGGCCCCGCGCCCTTCTCCGTTGCGAGGATCACCCTGGCGCGGCCGTGGACGACGGCCTCCACGGCCGAGAGGCCGATGGGAGACATATTGTCCGCCACGATGATCTCGACGGTTCCAGCATCGACCGTTTGCTGGCCTAGACATGTCAAGCACAGATCAAGGTTCTCGATATCCTGGTAATGCGGCACCACCACGGATATTCGAGGCTTTTCTATCTTCGGCGCGCTCTGATGAAAGCGCATGAAGCGATGGACTCCTTCGGTGTCGTGGCCTCTGTTACACGAGATTAGGCCGCGAATAAGGTTGTGGCATCATCGCGCATAGCTTCCGACATAATCGGGTCTGCGCCGCGTGTTTCCATCGATGTCCGACGTTGGGGCGATATCCATGGCGCCATTTATAATT
Source organism: Hyphomicrobiales bacterium (assembly GCA_040377825.1). Taxonomy (GTDB): domain Bacteria; phylum Pseudomonadota; class Alphaproteobacteria; order Rhizobiales; family Ancalomicrobiaceae; genus JBEINZ01. Next base: position 6,437 of record JBEINZ010000030.1, read on the forward strand.
GCTATCGCCCCTTCCTTGACGCGCAGGTCGTAAAGCTGGGCCTTATTGTCGATCTTCGCGAGGTTTTGGTAGAGTGTCTTCAAGATGACATTGCCGCCAGGAAGCGTTCCGGCCGCGCTGGTATCGGTCCAGGTCTTGCCATCGGGCGATGTCGAATAGGTGTTCGATATCATGTTCTTGTCGCCGCGAACCGTTGAGCCGGCAAGGCGAATGACCGGCGTAATGTTATTCGCCACGCGGACGTTTCGTGACTGAGTCCCATCCTTGGCATTGCCGATGGAAATCCAGATTGCATGAACCTTTGGCTCGAACGACACCAATGTGTTGTTGGCGACCGTGGCATTAGCAACGCCGTTCAAGACGATGGCGTTCCAGGTGTTCAGGACGATGGCGTTGTTTTGAATTTTCATGCCGTCCCATTTCCCGTCAAAGATCGATATGCCCTGTAGATACTGACCATTTGGATCGCTAGCCTGCGTAATGCTGTTATTCTCGATCAGTGTATTGCGGTTTATCTTGCCATTCGTTGACCAGCCTTGAATAGCGTCTGCATGCAAGGGCTCGCTCGATGTATGACGGCCTAGGCGGAAGATATTGTCGCGGATCGTGACGTCGCTGGCGAAAAAGGTGATGCCGTCATTGCCGAACAGCTCGATCGTGTTGCTTTCGATCAGGGTCTTGTCGCTGGCGATTGCGATCCCGTTTCGGACGTTGAAAAACCGATTCTCGGTGACCGCCATGCAGGTCCCTCGGAGCTTGAGCGTGTTTTCGAAAGGCCTGTTGACCCAGTCGGCGGCGGTCCAACCACTGCTACTTGCCGCGGTGGAGAAGCTGCCCCTGTTAAAAATGATATTGTCGGAGACGCCAAAGTAACTGTCGTGATCAATTCCGGCTAGGTAGCCCTTTGGGGCCGTGGCGGTTGGACCGCCTTGGAACGTGATCCCTCGGAAGTACCAGCGCGAGATGCCGTCAAGCCTGATCGACTTGACGATTGGGGTCTGGTTCGCGCCGGCGACGACCGAGATGAAGTCGGTGTTCAACATGCCTTGGACCGCGACGTCGCCGTGATTGCCGTTCATCAACACGAGCCGGTCACCTGACTGGATTGGACCCGACGGATTGATCGACGCGATCGTGGTTGAACCAACGCCAAGGCGCGCGCGGGTCCGCACGAGCCCCTTATCGCGGCTTAGCACCTCGGCGAGGGTACGCCATGGCTTAGCGGCCGAGCCATCGCCCGATGGGTTTCCCTTGTTCGGATCGATGTAAAAGATCTTGCGTGGCTGATCGATTGCGGTCGCAGCCGCACACCCAGGTTGAACTGTCCACGCCGCAGCCGATTGAACACCGAGTAGGATAGTCGCGGATAACGTGAAGGCCATCGCTCGTCTGTAGGTCATCGAGACGTCTCCCAGGTGCGCGTGATCAGATCGCTGATTGAATGGCACTATAGGTGCATTATCATGAATAAAAAGCCGGAGCCTGGCCTTGGGCATGGCGCCACGGAGACTTATTTGAAATTTAAAATATATTTGGCAAATCATTGGTTTCATTTCGTAAACCGCAGTTACCCCAAGTCCATCACATCAATGACATTAGGTGACGCGGCAAAATTCAGGCGCGCCAGCAATGCGTTCAGCGTCCATGTGGGCCGCGTGGCGATGTCGCGGGGTAGGCCGTTTTGCGCAAGGGGAGCACGAACACGGTCGCCGCGACGAACGTGGCCACGGCCCCCGCCGTGCCGATCGCCAGTCGCTCCAGGATTCCGTCGGCCGCGCCGATCGCTAGGAAGGTAACACCCACGGCCGCGGGGATCGCGGCTGCCAGGGCGACGGTCGCGACCGCATCAAGCCAAGCGCCGCGCCAATGGCGTCGACCAACGCCCAGGCCCGCGATGACAGTGGCCAATTCCCCGCAAAGCGAGCCAATGAGGGCTGATTCCAGCACGGGATTGGCAAGGACAAAAAGCGTACCGAGCGCGAGGCCGATCATCAGGGCTTGGCTCGCCAACGCGAGCCGACGCGTAGCCTGTGCGTGGATCAAGATCGACATTGCCGGGTCGGTTCGGCAGATGCGGAGATAAAGGATCATGCCGACCAGCGCAACGGAAAGATCGGAAGGGACAAAGCGGCTACTAAAGATCAGGGGCATCAATGGTTTGCAGAGCGTCATCCAGCCGACGGCATAAAGCGCGCCAAGAAGCGGCATGGCGCGCGAATAAAGCTTCAGCCGGGCCTCGAAGCGGCCTGGATCATCCTCGGCATGATGCAGGCCGGCGAAGAGTATGGGTCCAACGAAGCGAAACAGCGCGCTTGTCGGCACGACGGCCGTTAGGAGAATGACCGCGTAAAGCCCGAGCGTCTCAAGATCGAGGAGACTTGCCACCATGAGCCGGTCGCCTTGCGCCATCATGGCGTTGCCGACGCCGTTCATGAGCAGCGGCGCCGAGAAGGCGAGGGCGGCGCCAAACATCGGCGGCTTGAGCCGGACGCGGTAGGGGGTCTTGGCGACGAGGTTGGTCAGGCCGGCGCTGACGAAGGCTTGGACGAAGAGATAGGCGATAATAGCTAAATGGGTGCGTTCTCCGAGGCTGACGGCGACAAGCACGGCAAAGGCCGGCAGATGCGAGCCGAGCACGCAAAGAAGCTGCGGCGCGTAGCGATAGTCGCGCTCCCAGATGCGGACCTCCAGATTTTCAAAGCCGCGCAAGAGGGCGATCGGGGCGAGCCAAGCGAAGCTTGTCCAATCGGCCGGGGTGGCCATGGCGGTGGCAAACGGTCCCGATAAAGCCAAGAGAGCGGCAGCCATGACGACGCCGCGCGCAAACGAGATGGTATGCGCCGTGTCGAGCGCCTCGCGATAGCGACCGCGTGCCGAGGACATCACAAAACGGAAGATCGCGGTGTCCGTGATCTGCTCGATTGCGGCATAGGTCGCGGAGATGGCGGAGGCGAAGCCCAGTTCGTAGGGTCCGAGGACATGGGTCAACACGAGCATGCGCGCGAAGGCAACCAGCATCTCCGTGCCGCTCAGAATGGCGAGGGGAACGAGGCGCGCCGCGCGGCCCCATCCGTTTACGGGCTGGTCCACCGCAGGGCTCCTTGAGACAATTGAATGGGGTGAATCCGGAAAGAGGTCAGCGTCGGAGAACCTTCTTCACCTGCCGGATGCCCCAATCTCGGGCGTCGCGGGCCGGCGCCAGCAAGGTACGATCAACCAACAGGTCGACCGGGTCGATGTCGTGGATCTCCACGTTGTCCGACAAGGCGAAGGCCGCGCGGATCGCCGCCGGGCCGACCAATTGTCCGCGTACCCGGTTTGAAACGTTGCGGTCATGGACGACCTGCATCCACCCGGCGCCGCCGCCGATCTGACGGATTGTCGCGACCGATGCGAGGTCCATGTGCGGCGTGCTGAAGATGGTCTTCAGATTGGTCAGCGGCTCCGACAAGGAGGCAAAGGCATTCGACGGGTGCGCGTGGCGATAGACACGGCCGGCGCGCCAAATGTATCCCTCGGTCACGTTCAAGACTTCGCGCGTGCCCGGACGAGCCGCCATAGCAATGCGCGCGATATAGTCGCGAGCGAGCGCGTCGTCATTGTCGAGCCGCGTTGTGATGACCCAGTTCTTGTCGTTGTTGGTGGCGTGCCAGACGTCGTCCTGGATGCTTTCGAGGCTGAAATCTTCCAGTGTCCCGAAGCGCAGGATCAATTGCGGCATGCGCGCCGCATAGGCCCGGGCGCGTTCGGCAAATGCCGGCGGGGTGTCTCGATCGAAATAGATGTACCATCGGAAGGCCGCGCTGGTTTGGCCGAGCATGCTGGGAAAACAGAAGGCATCGAACAGTTCGAACCGGTTTGCCAGCCAGTCCGCGCTGGCGCGAATGATGCCCTCGCGGCCCTTGGTCGGAATATTGAATCGCGTGAGCACCACATGGCTTGGCATCGGCCGAATCTCTCCCAAGTCGATCGCGCCAAACGAAATTTTCTATTTCGGGACGGCCGGTCGAAGAGCACCGAGATGAAATTCAAATGTATCTATTTTATGATTTGAAGATGGTGCATCGCGTTCAGGCAGCGCTGGTCATGCCAGGAGCCGTATTGACCGAATTCGTGTCGAAACCAACACAATCAGAATAAGCATCTGAATTTGATAGCATATCAAAGCTTGAGCGGGGGCTTCGTGGCCCAATCTGATGGGATGGGCGCCATATCCTCGACCCCCGAGAGTGGAAACGAAATATTAATTGTGAATAGATGAATAAGAGAATTCTTTTAAGGTTAATCTACCGGGAGTTGTACGTGAATCAGAACCCTGTTGTTTCGGGCCTTTCGACTGCCGCGTTGACGGAGGGGGCCGTGTCGGGCTTGGCCCGGTCTGGGGCCCTGACGTTCACCGACGCCGATGCCGCGGACAAGATCGCAATCGCAATCGCCGGACAGACCGCGATCTTTCGCGATGCCGTCGGACAGGATCTGACCGCGGCCTTACCGTCGGGTATCTTGGCCCCGCTACTCCAAGGCTTCTCCATCCCGACCGGAGATCTCGGTTCCAATGCCGGATCGATGACCTGGACATACACGGTTGCCGATACGGCGCTCGATTGGCTCGCCGTCAATGAGACCGTGACGATCACGACCAATGTTCAGGCGAGCGACGACAATGGTGGGGCGGCGATTGTGCCGGTCGTTATCACGATCACCGGCACGAACGATGCCCCGCTCTTCCAAGCGATCGCTCCGGGATCGGCCTCGAATACTGGACAATTCAACGAAGGGACGGCCAAGACAGGCGACGCCTCGGTCGGCACGATCCAGGGCACTGTCGCGTTCAGCGATCTCGACCGGTCCGACGTCCACACGATAGCCGTTGCCGCAAAGGCGGCCGGATCTATCGGATCGCTGGCGGCCAACCTATCGACCGACACCACCAACGGTGCCGCCGGCCAAATCATCTGGACCTATTCGGCGGCCGATAGGGCGCTCGACTATCTCGCGGCCGGCCAGCAGGTGACGCAGACTTATACGCTGACGGTCGCGGACGGGAAGGGTGGCACGGCTAAGCAGGATGTTTCCGTTGTCCTTTCGGGCGCAAACGACATCCCGACGATCGGCGGGATCGCCTCCGGCGCCATGAGCGAGGGCGGCGCTTCGACCACCATGCGATCAGGCGCCTTGAGCTTCAACGACGCGGACCTGACAGATCGTCTGACCACCTCGATCGCCGGACAAAACCTCGTCTATCGCAATGCAGCCGGGGTCGACATCACCGCGCAGCTCTCGGCTTCCGCCCTGGCGGGCCTCACCAGCGCCTTCAGCCTGTCGCTCGGTGATCTCGGTTCCAACAAGGGCAGCTCGACTTGGACCTACAACATCGCCGATAGCGCGCTCGATTTCCTCGGCCGGCTTGAGACGGTACGGCTGACGACGACGGTGCAGGTCGACGACAAGAACGGCGGCGTTTCGACCCGCGATGTTATTGTCACCCTCACCGGTGCAAATGACGGACCAACGGTTTCCGGCACCGGGCATGTGGTGGCGACCGTGACCGAGGCGCCCGGCTCCTTCGGCGCGAGCACGCCTTCGCCCGCCGCGGGGAGCTTCGCTTTCGCGGATTTGGACATTACGGACACACACACGATCGCCACCAAGGCGAACGGTACGGGCTATCTCGGCACATTCACGCCTTCGTTGACCAGCGACACCACGGGCGGCAAGACAGGCGCGATCGGCTGGACATTCAACGTCGCCGACAAGGCGCTCGATTATCTCGCGGCCGGCCAGACGTTGAACCAGAGTTATACGATTACGATCGCGGATCGGAAGGGTGGCTTTGTCGACGAGGTCGTCGATGTCGCGATTGTCGGCACCAATGATGCGCCGGTCTTCACCGGGTCGGCGAGGACAACGATCTTTGAGCCGTTGACGTCGACGCTCGGCGGCCCCATCAGCCGGGCGGGCACGCTCGCCATCGCCGATGCCGATGTCACGGACCACCTCCAGGTGTCTATCGCCGCACCCAAGATCCAAGTCATCGACTCCGCCGGCGTCGACCTTACAGCGCTACCGAAGTTCCAATTGACGGCGGCGCAGGCCGCAACCGTGGCCGAGGCGGAGGCGCTGGCGCAGCACCTAACTGTTACCTCGAGCGCGATCGGGACGAGCGGATCGGTATCGTGGACCTATTCGATCGATCCCACGGAGCTGAAGTTCCTGAAGGCCGGCGAAACCGTCAACATTACCGCCGACGTGACCGCGCAAGATCTTGCCGCCGACAACACGCCGACCGGCTCTGGCGTCGTGAAGCCGATCACGGTCTCGCTTGTCGGCGCCAACGAAAACGCGCAGGCGAAGAGCTATATCGGCGCGGTGCTCGACGGGACCTACAAATCCGCGACTTCGGCGGACTACACCGTCGGCAATCAGGCCGATCCGGCGACGATGCGCCACTACCGGACACTGGACGCGACCGACGGGACGAGCTTCCGCGCGCCGATTACAGTCAACGTGGTCAAGGACGGCGCGACCTTCGACGGCGTCGATTTCCGTGGCGCGCAAGTCGTCGTCGCCGCCAGCAATGTGACCTTCACGAACTGCCTGTTCGACAGCTCCGGATCGCACGGTAGCGTGGGACTGAATTCGCTCGCCGGCTATTCCAACCTGACCGTCGATCACTGCACCTTCGACGGATTGAAGGCGTCGATCGGCTATCCGGACTTCATCTCGTCGTCCGGCGATAACGCGACCATTTCCAACAACATCTTCGTGAATACGCCGGTCGACGGCATCACGCTGGTCAGCGGGACCGTGATCGGCAACTACTTCTCGATGCCGGGCTATTACAAAAGCGGGCATTCCGACGCGATTTGGGTCGGAAAGACCACGAGCCCCGTCGTCATCGAGAACAACGTGATCGATTGGCGTCCCGCGCCCGACGCGCCGGGCCTGCCGAACAACGCGATCCGGATCTCCGCCGAGCTCGGCGATGTCGATCATGTCGCGATCAAGAACAATGTCTTGCTTGGCGGCAACAACACGATCACGACCGCGGCGGGAGCGACCTGGACGCATACGATCGACCAAGTCGGAAAAATGACCAATGTCGGCATCACCGACAACCTCATCGATCTCGGGACCGCCGGCGCGCTCGACCCAATGGACCGGCCGAAGGATCTCCTCGTCGCCAACAATTCGAACCTGAATGGCCAGGGCGTCGCCATGGGCGCGGCCTCCATCGACCTGGGCGTGGTCGACTATGCGGCGCTATCGCCCCAAGTCGGCCAAGCGTCGGCGTCGTCGATCATCGGCGATCCCACCGGGAACTATATCGTCGGCGGCGCGGCGAACGATACGATTACCGCTGGTGTTGGCACCAACATCATCCAAGGCGGCGGCAAACGCGACTACATCACCGGCGGAGACGGCGCGAACCTCTATGTCTATAAATCCGTCGGCGACGTCCGAGACCTGATCTGGACCTTCCATGACGCGACCGACAAGTTTGATTTGTCATCGATTGTCGAGTTTCAAGCGGGTGGCATCGGCGCGGCCGATTGGAAATGGCTCGGCGCCGGCGGCTTCACGGGCACCGCCTACCAGATCCGCTATGATTACACGCCGAATGGGCTGTCGCACCTTTACTTCGACATCAACGGCGACTTTGCCGCGGATATGCAGATCGATGTCGTCGGCTATCACGCCTTTCGGCAGGATCAGCTGATCCTCGAGCGGCCGAACGCTCCCCAAAGCCTTTTCTCGACGCTTTGGAGCGGAACCGGTATCGACACCGCGACCAACACGATCATCATTCCCTTCAATTTCGCCGGCGCCCCAATCCAGGTCGTGGACGGCCAAGTGGTTCTCAAGGACGCGGATGGGACGCTGCTGCCGCTCGCCGGCCACGCCAACTACAAATTCCTCGACGGGACGCTCGTACAGCACGATGCCAATGCCTCGGTCGATGACCTCTATTACCTCGTCAGCAATCCCTCGCTTTGGGGCACTGGCATCGACCCGCAGACGGAATATGCCACGACCGGATGGAAAGCCGGGCGCAATCCCAATGCCGGGTTCGATACCGCGGCCTATCTGAAAGCCAATCCGGACATTGCCGCGCTCGGCATCAATCCGCTCCAATCCTACATCGACAGCGGCATGAGCGAGGGCCGCAAAGCCATGCCCGTCGGCACGACCTTTACCGACACGGTCCCAATCTCCGCCGCCGACAAGGCGACGGTCGCGGCCGTCGTCGGTCAGTCGGTGACAGTCGATGCCGCCGGAGGCGTGCTCGCCAACGACACCGACGCGGACGGCGACGCCTTATCGGTGCTCGCGGTCGCAAAATCGACCGCGAATGTCGGCGCCGCCGTCAAAGGCACCTACGGCGACCTCGTGCTCGCCGCCGACGGCTTCTACACCTATACGGTGACCAACACGACCGGGCCGACCGGAACGCATCTGAGTGATAGCTTTGCTTACGTCGTCACCGACGTAAAGGGCGGCAACAATGCGCAGACCTTGACGGTCTCGCTCGATCGGCCGGTTACCGCGCTCGACGATGGCGCAACCGCGATGATCGCCAAGGACGGGATTTTGCAGGTCGCGGCATCAAGCGGCGTGCTCGCCAACGATGCCGATCCGGATGCGGATGCCCTAACGGTGACCGGCGTCGGTGGGGCCGGCCTTGGTCAACCCGCGCAGGGGCTATACGGCACGCTCGCGATGAATGCCGACGGCAGCTACAGCTATACAAGAACAGCGGCGACACTGCCTGCCGGTGCGGTCGACACTTTCACCTATGCGGTATCGGACGGCTACGGTTCGACCGCCAATGCCCTCTTGTCGATCGCCGTGTCCCAGCCCGGCGGCCCGCCGACCATCTCGGGCGCCAAGGCCGCGAGCATCCTTGAGAATAACGCCGCAATGCTTACCCGCTCCGGTGTCCTCACCTTTACCGACCCGGACGCTGGCGATCGACTGACAACATCGATCGGCGGACAGACCATCACCTTGAAAAGTGCCAGCGGCGCTGACTTGACCGCCTCGCTGACTGCCGAGCAGGTCACGGCCCTGACCAAGGCCCTCTCCATGCCGACCGGCGACCTTGGCGGTCAAAGCGGCAGCGCGACTTGGACCTACGGGGTCCCCGGCACGGCGCTCGATTTCCTCGGCAAAGGCGAAACGGCACTGGTCACGACCACGGTCAAGGCGACGGATAGCGAGGGTAATGCCGCAACGCGCGACGTGGTGGTGACCTTGACGGGCACGAACGACGCCATTGCGATCGGCGCGAATTCGGGATCTGCTGCGGCGCTGGAGATCGCCGGGCGAACCGGAAGTATCGCGGTTATCGGAACGCAGGGCGGCTTTACGTTCACCGATCCCGACAGCACGGATAAGCATTCGATCGTGAATGTTTCCGCCAAGGCGCCCGGCTACTGGGGCGCCTTGAGCGCCCAGATCGCCAGCGATTCGACGGGTGGCAATGTCGGTCAAGTGGTCTGGTCTTGGTCCGGCGCCGACCGACAACTCGATGCGCTCGCGCCCGGCCAGACCCGCACTCAAGTCTACTCGATCGCGCTCTCCGACGGGAAAGGCAGTATCGCAAAACAAGACGTCAGCGTTGTGCTCACCGGAACGAACGACCTCCCGGTGATCAAGGGTAATGTCTCGGGCGCATGGTTCGAGGGGGCCGCCGTAAATCATGTGCGCTCCGGCACGTTGATCGTGACCGACCCGGATAACGGCGACAGACTGCTTAGCTCGATCGGGAACCAGACCGTCAGCTTTACGACGGCCGCAGGCCTTGATTGGACCGCCGCCCTCAGCGCTAGCCAGATCGCGATCCTGAAACAGGCTCTGTCGATCCCGCTCGGCGACGTCGGTACCAACAAGGCCTATCCGACCTGGACCTATGCGATCGCCGACAAGAATCTCGACTTCATCGGCCAGAACGACACGCTGAAAGTCGTGACGACCGTGCAGATCGCCGACACCTTCGGCGGCATGACCAACCAGGACGTCACCGTCACCATGAAGGGCAACAACGACATGCCGACGATTGCCAAGATCGCGGCGGGCGATGCGTCAATCACCGGCGCGATCGTCGAGAACGCCTTGATGACTGGCGACAGTACGCCGCGCACGGTCCAAGGCGGGTTCAATTTCGCCGATGCCGACATCACGGACGCTCATGGCCTGCGCGTCGCGCCGAAAGCCGCTGGCTATATCGGGACATTCACGCCGACAGTCACAACCGATACGACCGGCGGCACGGCGGGAAAAATCGACTGGACCTTCACGGTTCCGGACAACGCGCTTGACGGTCTCGCCGCGGGTCAGAAAGTCACGCAGATCTATAGGGTTTCGGTTTTGGACGGGAAGGGCGGCCTCGTTACTCAGGATGTCTCGATCATTTTGACCGGCAGCGCCGATCATTTTTCCTTCACCGCGCCGACCGCCCGCGCGCTTCCCGCTTTCACCGCCGGCGACATGATCGACGTCTCGGCCACCGGATTTGGCGGCGGGCTCCATGCGGGGGTGCTCGACCCGAGCTTCTTCGTCGAGGGCTCGGCCGCGACCGCCGCCGGTCACGGCCAGTTCACTTTCGACGCATCCAAGAAAACATTGTTTTGGGATTTAGATGGGACGGGTGTCACGGCACCGATTACGGTTGCGACCTTCGTCGGAACGCCGTTGCTGCACAATTCGGACGTGCTGGTGATTTGACGGTACTCATTCCAGCCCGCTGGCGCGGGCGAGCGGCAACGGGTCGTCAACGCGTTGGTGAAGTTTTCGCTTTCCGCGCCATAGGAGCAGGCGGTTGCGGATGCGCCATTTCCAAAGCGGCCAGTCGCTTCCGTCCATGACCTTGCAGATCAAGTTGGGGACCGGCATCGCCTTTTTCCATTTCCGGCTGACGTAGCGCCAAGCGGCCCCGTAGTTCGCATCCAGCGTGGAGATCGACGTCGAATTGTGGACAACCGGAAGGTCGGCGACCCAGACGCCTAAACCCTTTTCGCGCGCTGTCAGCGCAATGTCGGTTCCATACATGTGAAAGCCGGGGAGCGCGGCGTCAAAAGTGATCCCACTTTCGCCGCGCACGATAAGGACAATTTCGTCGAGGACCGAGACACGCTCAGGGCTGGCGACCGGGTGGCCGAGGATGCATCGCATGGACGTGTCGTAGAGATAGCCAAAATGGCGGCCGTCACCGCGCATTCCGTAAGCCCCAATGACCGCCCAATCCGGGTCGATCGCCTCGATTTGACGGATTGCTAGGCGCAGTTTTTCGGCCCAAGCCTTCGGAAAGTAGACGTCTTGATGCGCAAAAACAAAAATGGAGTGAGGCGACGTCGAAATTACATCCGCATAGGCTTCCGAGGCAGAATTTCGATCATTAAGTACGATGACGTCAACGTATTTAGAGCTGATGTCAGGAGAACGCAAAAGGTTTTCGCTTATTATTTTAGATGAATTTGAACAAGAGACGAAAACAATGTCAGATGGCATTCCAATTCCTTCCAAGTTCATGCCTGAGAATGCGAAATATTTACAGAGAATATTGCATCTCACCTTAACTTTCACAGTCTGGTTCATTAGATTGCGTTCGCCGACGTCCACATTCGCCGCCCGCTTGTGTTCGCCGAAACCTTTTCTTCCGGGGCGACCGCCGGAGACATGTAACAAACATTTTGCAAGGCAAATGTGTTCCGCTATCGGGCGGGTAGTGAGGGATTCATGGCACGTGTGTTTTCTTTTCGGCGAATTGCTGCCATCGCGCTCGTGTGGCTCAGCTGTGCGCCGGCTGCGGCAACGACTTTTCATGTCGACCCACAAAATGGCTCCACGAGCGGCGACGGATCGTCCGGGCGTCCTTGGCGGAGGTTCGCGGATCTCTTTGAGAAATCGAGTGGGATCATCGGACCGGTGGTTAAGCCCGGCGATACGATCGTGCTTCATGGAGGCGATCATGGCGCGACCACGATCGCGGGCTCGATCAATGCCGTGCCGATCGTGGTCGAGGCCGCTGAAGGCCAGCGCCCGATCCTCAGGCAGACGAAGCTGATCGGCGCGCGCGGGTGGGTGTTTCGCGGGCTGACGTTTCAGGGCGAGGGGCCTCGGAAGGCGGGGCCGGCCGATGCGCTCCTCGAAATAGGCCGCAGTACGTGGCTCGGGCCGACAAGCGATATTGTCGTCGAGCGGTGTGAATTCGCAACCGCCGACGACACCAGCGGCTGGTCGGCGCAGGATTGGGTCAATAAGCCCTATTACAATGCCCTGATCACCTTCGGTACGAACATCGCCATCCGTGACAATAGATTTCACAACATCCGCAATGGGTTATCGATCAATGGCGAGGATGTCGCGGTCGAGCGGAATGTGATCGAGAATGTTGGCAACGAC
>JBEINZ010000116.1:0-9581 GCA_040377825.1 Hyphomicrobiales bacterium
GATCAGGCAGCCGTAATCCGCCCAGAAGCGCTGCAGCGTGAGAATAAGCCCCTGAAACGAGCGGTCGGGGCGCAGATGTGAGGGCGTCGCGGGATCTATCATGGCTGGCCGATCATGTTTTAGAGCATTTCCCGATCGGATGGTTACATCCGATCGACAAGGAATTGCTCCAGAGTCTAGACCTTGAGCCGGTCCTTTTCGTTCGGATCGTTTCGATCCGAACGGGACAGGCTCTAGGCGGCCGGACCCTATAGGCGCCCGCGTGGCCGGGTCAATGCTTGGCTTTCTTTCCACGATGCAAGGGATCCATCGCCTCCCCCCGGCGTTGATGACCGTGGCCCGGAACAAGCTCACCCAGCACCGGCCGCATGTGGGTATCGGACCGTCGTCCGATGTGTTGTGTGGAGGCGTTCTGGTGAAGACCCTGAAAAAATCCGAGAAGATCGGTGTTCTCCTCACCGCGGCGATGCAGTCGCAATTGTCGCGCCGACCCGATCAGGACGATCTCGACGTTCTGGTTTTGCAAGGGCCCTTGAGCGAAGTGGCCGAGGCGATCGACCTCATCATCCAGTCACGCCGCCCGGCCCAACCGTGCGAGACGCCGGTGGGCCTTCCCAAGCGGATGGCCGGCACAATTCACTAGGTTATCGGCACGGACGGCCGGGTCGCTCCAGTTGCGCCGAATCCAAGCTGGACCTCAGGCCCGACGTGGCTTACGTCACGGTTAATCCCGGAGACGCCGCCGCGATGTCCGAATGGTCGTTTGACTCTGTCATCACCTTCATTGAAGCGCATCGCAGTTGGGCCGGCGCCATTTTCGGCCTCATGGCCTTCGGCGAATCGCTCGCCTTCATCGGCGTCCTTATCCCCGCAACCTCAGTGCTGATGGCCTCCGGCGCGCTGATCGGCGCGGGCATTCTCTCCTTTTGGGAAGTCTGGCTCGGCGGCGCGATCGGCGCGGCGATCGGCGATGCGGTCAGTTTTTGGCTCGGTCGGGTGCTCGGGCCGAAGGTGGAACGGCTCTGGCCATTCAATCGGCGCCCGCAATTGCTTGCGGCAGCCGAGCGCATGTTCAAGCGCTGGGGCGCCATCGCCGTTTTCGCCGGGCGCTTTATCGGCCCGATGCGCGCGACCGTCCCGCTCGCCGCCGGCATTCTGGGCATGCCGCATCTAGCCTTTCAGATCGTGAATATCCTGTCGGCCATCGTCTGGATTCCGGTGCTCGTCGCGCCGGGCGCGGGCATTGCGTGGCTTGTGGCCCTCGGCGCCGATGGTCACGGCTCAACGGCAATCCTGCTCAGCGCAGCACTGGCGGCCGGGCTTGTTTTACTCTGGCTGATATTCCGACGACCGGTCGCCGCATGGCTTAACCGAACGAAAACTTAAACTTGGCGAGAGTAGCTCATGTGTGTAAACCGGAGCGGTGATCGAACTTTCGACCAGGGATCGAAACAATTTTGGATATATCGGTTGACGGCTTTTTGCACTTCGTGACCAGTCACCGGACCTGGGCGCCATTTGCGCTTGGGATGATTACGTTGGCTGATACGCTTGCGGCAACGACATTATTCATACCGTCGACGGCCGTGCTCATCGCGATCGGCGCGATGATCGGAAAGGGCGCCTTTCCCCTTTCCGAAATGGCGACCGGAGCGTTCGTTGGATACTTTGTCGGAGACACACTCTGCTACTGGATTGGCCGGGCATTCGGTTCGCGGGCAAGCAATATCTGGTTGTTTCGCTCACAAAAAAAGCTTTTAGAACGCGGCACGGTGTTTTTCAGAAAATACGGCTGGCTCGGCGTTTTCGCTGGCCGTTTCACGGGGCCGCTACGCGCGGTAATCCCGGTTTCGGCTGGCATCATGGGTATGGGACACATCCGTTTCCAGACAGCCAGCATCACCTCCGCGCTTACCTATATTCTCGGATTATTTGCAGTCGGCGCGGCGCTGCAGCACCATTTGGCTGAATGGGCAACTGGATTGGTGCCAGCAATACTCGCGGGCCTGACGATCGTCGTAACCATACTGGCCGGCATCGGCCTCGTGGTTTGGCGGAAATTCGGGGTGCGCCGAACTGAGTAAGTCCAAGATGGGCATGACGAGGAGCCTTGCCGAGCGGTGCGACGCGCGCCATGTGTGTTCTTGATACGCTCGGAGGCCGATCCCCCATGGAATCAATAACAAACTCCTTGATGACCGCGATCAGCGACCATCGCGAATGGGCCGCGCTCGCGATCGGGCTCCTGGCTTTCGGTGAGTCGCTTGCTGTCGTCAGCCTTTTCGTTCCGGCTACAGCCGTTCTGATCACCACAGGTGCCTTGATCGGTGCCGGCGTTTTGCCATTCGCCGAAATCGCGATCGCGGGCGTCGTCGGCTGTATTCTCGGCGATACGATCTCCTACTGGGCCGGCCGTCATTTCGGGCCGCGCGCGGGCTCCATCTGGCCGTTTGCCTCGCGCCCGGAATTGCTGGAGCGCGGCAATAGCTTTTTCCTCAAGCATGGTTGGGCCGGAGTCTTCATCGGCCGCTTCCTCGGACCGCTCCGGGCGGTGGTGCCGCTGTCGGCTGGCGTCTTGGGGATGAAGCATGTTCCGTTCCAGACCGCGAGCGTCGCCTCGGCGGCAATATTCATTCCCGTTCTGCTCTCTCCCGGCACCCTGGTTGGCGGAGAAATCGCGACCATGATGCATGGGCCCTATATGGCTCTCATTCCCGGAGCGATGATGGTAGCCATGCCGGTCGCAATTCTCGGCTATTTCATTTGGCGGCGCTTGTCGGCATGGCGCAAATCCCGCGCCAACGCAGACAGCGGCACCACTTCCGCTCCCTAGACGATTGACCTGGCGAAAAATATTTCGCGCAGGGGCACTGAATCCTCGGCTCCTTCTCCTTCTCCCTTTAAGCGAGAAGGTGGCCGAAGGCCGGATGAGGGGTATGGTTCAACGATTTCGAGGGGTTGCGGTTTTGCACTCGCGGCAAGAGACCCCTCAACAGCCCGTTGGGCACCTTCTCCCTCAATGGGAGAAGGCAATGGAGGCAATATATTTTGGGTTTTAGCTCCTAAGGCCTCCTGCCTCACATATTCGGGTAGTTCGGGCCGCCCGCGCCTTCGGGCGTTGTCCAGGTGATATTCTCGCCGGGATCCTTGATGTCGCAGGTTTTGCAATGCACGCAGTTCTGAGCATTGATCACAAAGGTTTGCGCGCCGTTCTTTTCCACCCACTCGTAGACGCCGGCCGGGCAATAGCGGTTCGACGGACCGCCATAGGTGCCCAGCTCCACGCTCCGCTGGGTCGACGGATCGGCGACCTTCAGATGCACCGGCTGGTCTTCCTCGTGATTGGTGCTCGATAGAAACACCGAGGAGAGCCGGTCGAACGAGATTTTCCCGTCCGGCTTCGGATAGTCGATTTTCGGCATGGTCGCGGCCGGCGCGAGCGTTGCGTGGTCCGGCTTGCCGTGTTTCAGCGTGCCGAACAGCGAAACCCCAAGAAGCTCGTTCGTCCACATGTCGAGACCACCGAGCGCCACGCCGCCGAGTGTGCCGAGCTTCGACCAAAGCGGCTTGACATTGCGCACCTTCCACAGGTCCCGGCCGATATCGGAGCCGCGCCAATCGGCCTCGATCTGCGTGATCTCGTCGTTCGCCCGACCGGCGGCGAGCGCATCGGCCACCCGGTCAGCGGCCAACATGCCCGAGAGCATTGCATTGTGGCTGCCCTTGATGCGCGCAACGTTGACGAAGCCGGCCGAGCAACCGATCAGCGCGCCGCCGGGGAACGTCAGTTTCGGCACGGACTGCCAGCCGCCCTCGGTGATCGCGCGCGCGCCGTAGGCGATGCGCTTGCCGCCGTCGAAAACATCGCGGATCGAAGGATGCGTCTTGAAGCGCTGGAACTCCTCGAAGGGCGAGAGCCAGGGGTTCTTGTAGTTCAGGTGCACCACGAAGCCGACGGCAACCTGATTGTCTTCAAGATGATAGAGGAACGATCCGCCGCCGGTTGAAAAGTCAAGCGGCCAGCCGAAGGAGTGCTGCACCAGCCCCGGCTTGTGCTTGGCGGGATCAACCGTCCACAGCTCCTTTAGGCCGATGCCGAATTTCGGCGGCTCACGGCCCTCCGCTAGGCCGAAGCGGGCGATCAGTTGCTTGGCAAGCGAGCCGCGCGCGCCCTCCCCGATCAGCACATATTTGCCAAGGAGCGCCATGCCGCGCGTGTAGCTTTCCTTCGGCTGGCCGTCCTTGCCGACGCCCATGTCGCCGGTCGCCACGCCGATGACGCAACCCGCCTCGTCCGTCAGGATCTCCGCCGCCGCGAAGCCCGGATAGATCTCAACGCCGAGTGCCTCCGCCTTGGCGGCGAGCCAGCGGCAGACATTGCCGAGGCTCACGACGAAATTGCCGTGATTGTCCATCAGCTTCGGCATCAACGCATTGGGCAGCCGCACGGCGCCGGCGGGACCGAGAAACAGGAAGCGATCCTCGGTCACTGGCGTCTTGACCGGCGTATCCTCGCCGCGCCATTCCGGAAGCAGGCGATCGAGAGCGATCGGATCTATGACGGCGCCAGACAGGATATGCGCACCGACCTCGGAGCCCTTTTCCAGCACTACAACGGAAACATCCTCACCCGTCTCGGCCGCGCGCTGCTTCAGCCGGATCGCCGCCGCCAAACCGGCCGGACCTGCCCCAACGATCACGACGTCAAATTCCATGCTTTCGCGTTCGGGTCGATCGGCGGTGGTCATCGCGTGATCCTCGGGTCGGGTCGTTTTCGACAAGATTGGGCGGCGGTTGCGCGCCCGCCGTCGCAAAGCCGTCGCGTCGCGACGCGGCGGGCGCTATAGTAATGTCTTAGAACATGCGGAAGGGCGGGCCAAGGTGGCGGCGGCGAGTGAGCCAAGCGGATCGGATGTGAACGCGGCGCTCGCCGCGCTGGTCGATTGGTACGCCGCGGCCGGGGTCGACGCGTGCCTGGAGGATTTGCCGGTCGATCGCTTCGCCGAAAGCCGCGCGGAGGCCGAGGCGCGCCGGACCCGTGCTGCCGAATCTCCGCCACAGGGTACGTTCGCGACGCAGCCGATGGCGGCTCGTCCGATCAAGTCGCCACCAGTGAATGTACCCGAACCCCGCCGCCTTGCCCTGCCCGCCGAACGCCCGCGCTTCGAGCCGCCGCCTCAACCGATCGCGCGTCCCGCGCTGGCCGCGGGCGTGCCCGGCGACCATGCCGTCATGGCTGCCCGCGAAGCGGCCCGTTCGGCGACGAACCTCGATGATCTGAAAAGGATCCTGGAAGGCTTCGAGGGCTGCAACCTGCGCCTGACCGCGCGCCGGCTCGTCTTTGCCGACGGCAATCCGAAGGCGCGCGTGATGCTGGTCGGCGAGGCGCCCGGCAAGGAAGAAGACGAGCAGGGCCTGCCGTTCGTCGGACGCTCCGGTCAGCTTCTCGACCGCATGCTTGCGTCCATCGGCCTCGACCGGGCCCAAGCCTATATCGCCAATGTCGTGCCCTGGCGCCCGCCCGGAAACCGCACGCCCACCCCGCAGGAAACCGAGATTTGCCGGCCCTTCATCGCCCGCCAGATCGAATTGGTCGATCCCGCCGTCCTCGTCCTCCTCGGCGGCGCGGCCGCATCCGCGCTGACCGGTGCCAAGGAGGGCATTCTCAAACTGCGCGGCACGTGGCTCACCTACCAAACCGAAACCCGACCAATCCGCGCTCTCGCCACCCTCCATCCCGCCTATCTCCTGCGCCAACCCCTCCAAAAGCGGCTTGCCTGGCGCGATTTGCTGGCGTTAAGGGGGGCATTGGACGAAATGGAGTGAGAGGACTGAGAGGCCAAGCGGGAGATCCGGGTTTAGGCTCACCCAACCGCCATCGTTGCCCTCAGTGCCTTACGCAATTCGTCGATGACCAAGCGCGCGCCGTGGCGTTCGACGTGCCAATAGGTCCAGCCATTACAGGCTTCGGCGTCTTGCACGGCGGCGCCGACGCGGTGGATGGAGCCGGCGTGGGGGCCGGCGGCGATCGAGCCGTCGGCGCGGACCAGGGCGACGTTGTGGCCGCGCGCGTCGGTCAGTCTTTCGCCCGGCTGCACCAGCCCCTGTTCGATCAAGTTGCCGAAGGGAATGCGCGGTTCGGCCCGCTTGCCGCGAACAGCCGCCAACGCATCGGCGGCCATTGGCTCGATCGCCGCGATGCGCGCTTCGGCCGCGCTGGCATAGGTTCGGTCGCGCTCAATGCCGACATAGTGCCGGCCGAGCCGCTTGGCGACCGCCGCCGTGGTGCCCGTGCCGGCGAACGGATCCAACACGACATCACCCGGGCTCGTCGAGGAGAGTAGAACGCGGTAAAGCAGCGCCTCGGGCTTTTGCGTCGGATGCACCTTGTTACCCTTGGAATCCTTCAGCCGTTCTGCGCCGGTGCACAGCGGGATCGTCCAGTCCGAGCGCATCTGAAGGTCTTCGTTGAACGCTTTCAAGGCATCATAATTGAACGTGTAGCCCTTGGCCTCTTGTGAGCGCGAAGCCCAAATCAGCGTCTCGTGAGCATTCTGGAAACGGCGGCCCTTGAAGTTCGGCATCGGGTTCGTCTTGCGCCAGACGATATCGTTCAAGATCCAAAAGCCGAGATCCTGCAGCACGGTGCCGACCCGGAAGATATTGTGGTAGGAGCCGATCACCCACAGCGTGCCGGTCGGTTTCAAAACGCGCCGGCAGGCCAGCAACCATGCCCGGGTGAAGGCATCATAGGCCGCGAAACTCTCAAATTGGTCCCAGGCGTCGTCGACGGCATCGACGCGGCTCTGGTCGGGCCGGGTGAGCGCGCCTTCAAGTTGTAGATTATAGGGCGGATCGGCAAAAATCGCGTCGACCGACCCCGGCGGAAGCTTTTCGAGCTCGGCAATGCAGTCGCCGACCAGGATTCGGTCGATCCACGCCGAGTGATCGAGGGACAAGCCGACTTGCGGAGCGCGGGACGGCGCGATGCCGCCGCGCGAGAGGGCGCGCGATGGGGCTGTCGCTCCCCTGGAACGAAGTTGACGCATGATACTGACTCCGAACGCTGGTTACTCGACTGCGAACATGGTTACCGAACAGGGTAAAGGTCGTGTTAAGCACGGCCGCTTTGCCCAAAATTCGACTTTGTTCTCGCTACGTCATCGAAGCATTGCATGAAGACCCCTATTCTCCCGCGCCGCCGACGACTAAACACAAACGCCTGAGATCACCGGAACGCCCATCATCATGCTCGTGATTTTCGACTGCGACGGAACGCTCATCGATTCCGAAGTCATCTATTCGGCGGTTGACGCCGCCGGCCTTACCCGCCTTGGACACCCCGTCACACCGCTCGAATTCTTGAAGCGGTTTCTGGGCGTGCCTCATAAGGACATTTGGCGGATCCTCGAGACCGAGATCGGAAAGCCGCTGCCGGACGGTTTTCTGGCCGAATTGAGCGAAGAGGCCAAGCGCCGCACGGCCGAGGACCTCGTCGCCATCGAGGGCGTGGTGGAGGCAATCGCCGCGGTCGACGCGATGGAGCTGCGCCGCTGCGTTGCGTCCTCGACGCCGCTTGACACCTTGCGGCGCAATCTAAAGACCTGCGCCCTGCTCGATATGTTCGACCCGCATGTTTTTTCCGCCAGCCAATGCGCGCGCGGCAAGCCATCGCCCGATGTCTTCATGTTCGCGGCCTCGCAAATGGGCGCCGACCCGAAAGATTGCCTCGTCATCGAGGATTCGGTGGCCGGTGTCACGGCGGCGGGGCGCGCTGGCATGCCGGTCATTGGTTTTGTCGGCGGCGGGCACGCGGACGACGATCTCTCAAGACGGCTTTCCGGGGCCGGCGCAAGACAGGTCATTCCCGCGATGGCCGATCTCGGCGAAGTCATTGCCGCGCATTTCGGCCTTTAAACATTGGTTGTTGCCATATGGTCTTGACGCGCGCCGAACTTCCCGAAAGGGTCCCGCGCCACGACGATAACGAGAAGGAAATGCATGATGCCCGCATCCGACGTGGCGCTGTCCCCGATCCCCCACGAGAGTTTCGCTGACGCGGAACGCGCGGTGGAGCGGCTTTCGATGATCTACGCCCGCAACACCGCCTATCTGACCGAGCGCTTCCGCGCGATCATGGCGGGCGAACGGATCGGCGCGCGGGTCCGCGCCCATTATCCGGAAATTCGGGTGACCACCGACACCTACGCGCGGCTCGACTCGCGCCTAGCCTATGGCTTCGTTCCCGGCCCGGGCACCTATTCGACCACGATCAGCCGGCCGGATCTGTTTGGTACCTATTTGACCGAACAAATCGGTCTGCTCGCGCGAAACCACGGCGTTTCCATCGAGGTTGGCGAATCGGCGACGCCGATCCCGTTGCATTTTGCGCTCCCCGCCGATGTGATGGTGACATTCGATGTTGCCGAACGTCTCGGTCGCCCGTTGCGCGATGTGTTCGACGTGCCGGATCTATCCATCACCGACGATGCGATTGTGAATGGCGAACATGCGCCGGCGCCCGGAATGCCCATGCCCTTGGCGCCGTTCACGGCTCCGCGCGTCGACTATTCATTGCATCGTTTGCAACACTACACGGCGACCTCGGCAAACAACTTCCAAAACTTCGTTCTCTTCACAAACTATCAGTTCTATATCGACGAGTTCGTGGCTCGTTCTCGCGCCTTGATGGCGTCGGGTGAAAGCGAATATGTCGCGTTCATCGAGCCGGGGAACGTCACCACTTTTTCCGGCGAAAGCGCGCCGACATCAGGCATCGCGCCGCCACGGCTGCCGCAGATGCCGGCGTATCATCTGGTTCGGCCGGGCCATTCCGGGATCACGATGGTCAATATCGGCGTCGGGCCATCCAATGCCAAAACGATCACTGACCATATCGCGGTCTTGCGGCCGCATGCATGGTTGATGCTTGGTCATTGCGCGGGCCTGCGCAACACGCAAAAACTCGGGGACTATGTGCTCGCCCATGCCTATGTCCGCGAGGACCATGTGCTGGACGCCGACCTTCCGGTCTGGGTGCCGATTCCCGGGCTGTCGGAGATTCAGGTCGCGCTGGAGGAGTCGGTCGCGGAAGTGACCGGGCTGTCCGGCTGGGAGTTGAAGTCGGTCATGCGGACCGGGACTGTCGCGACCATCGACAATCGAAACTGGGAACTGCGCGACCATTCCGAGCCGGTACGGCGCTTTTCGCAGTCGCGCGCCATCGCGCTCGACATGGAATCGGCGACAATCGCGGCCAACGGCTTCCGGTTCCGCGTGCCCTACGGAACGTTGCTCTGCGTCTCCGACAAGCCGCTGCATGGCGAATTGAAGCTGCCGGGCATGGCGAGCGACTTTTACCGTCGGCAGGTCGGCCAGCACCTCGATATCGGCATTCGCACGATGGAAAAGCTTCGCGCCATGCCATCGGAACGCCTGCATTCCCGCAAGCTCAGGTCCTTCGAGGAAGTGGCGTTCCAATAGCTTTAGACGGTGCCCGAAAATCGCGTGTCCCGGCAACGCTCCGGTGACGTTTACGTTTCAGCGACGTGTCCGTCCGGATGGAGGCGCGCGCTCGCCGA
>JBEINZ010000034.1:0-17017 GCA_040377825.1 Hyphomicrobiales bacterium
ACTGGCAGGCAATCTCGCCGGCCTGAACGTTGTTGGTGGTCACGGTCGCGTCGGCGTCCGCTGCGGCGGTGTCGACCGCGACGACGGTGATGCCGGCGGCCTGGGCCTTCTTGATGGCCGGGCCGATGGCCTTAGGGTCGCCCGGGTTGAGCAGGATCAGGTCAACGCCGGCGGCGATGAAGTTGTTGATCTGCTCGACCTGCTTGTTGAGGTCATATTCGAAGCCGACCGTCGTGACCTTGACGTTCGGGTTGATCTTCTTGGCTTCGAATTCGGCGCCCTTGGACAGAGCAACGAAGAACGGATTGCCAAGC
Source organism: Hyphomicrobiales bacterium (assembly GCA_040377825.1). Lineage (GTDB taxonomy): Bacteria > Pseudomonadota > Alphaproteobacteria > Rhizobiales > Ancalomicrobiaceae > JBEINZ01. Next base: position 315 of record JBEINZ010000034.1, read on the forward strand.
GAGCCGAGCGAGATACCGATCGACTTCAGTTCCTTGGCCGAAGCGGCCCCAGCGGTGAAGGCCAGCGCGACGCCGACCAGAAGTGCTTTCTTCAACATGCGGATTTCCTCCCGAGCCTAAATGTTGCCCGAAGACGGCGGCTCTTTTTGTCCCGCCCTCGGCATTCCCTACCGGCGCCCACAGGCTCCGACAGATGGAAACGACTGGATCTCGCCTTACGTGCGCGCCGACCCCTTCATGCGGAAGCGGTCGAGCAGAACGGCGCCGATAATGACGAGGCCCTTGATGATGTATTGCCAAACGTCCGGAACGCCGAGCAGAACCAGACCGTTTGACAGCACCGCGATGATCAACGCGCCGATCAGCGTGCCCCAAATCGAACCGATGTCGCCAACGAAGGACGTTCCGCCGAGGATGACGGCCGCGATCGCATCGAGTTCGTAGGATTGTCCGAGCTGCAGACCGTTGGCGCCCCCGAGCCGCGACGTGACCATGATCGCGGCGATGCCGGCGCAAAGGCCCGAAGCGCCATAGGCGAAGAGCAACACGCGCGGAACATTGATCCCCGAAAGCCGCGCCGCGCTTTCATTGCCGCCGACCGCGTAGATGTGCACGCCGAGCACCGTGCGCCGTAAGATGAACCACGACACGACGACGACGGCGAGCGCGATATAGACGATCCAAGGGAAGCCGTAGAACCGCTCCATGAGCGCCATATGCGGCGCTTCCATATTGAAGACCGTCTTGTCCTCGGCAAACAAACGGGCGATGCCGCGCACGGCCGTTAGCGAGCCGAGCGTCACAATGAACGGCGGCAATTTTAGATAGGCGATCAGCGCGCCATTGACGACGCCGAAGATCAGCCCCGTCACGATGCCGGCCGGTATGGTGAGGAAGGCATAGCCGGGGATCAGCGACGTCGAAAGCGCCACCACCGCGGCAGCGGCTAGGATTGAGCCGACCGAAAGGTCGATGCCGGCGGTTAGAATGACGAAGGTCATGCCAGCCGCGATCACCGTATTGATCGACGCTTGCTCGGCCACGATCGCGAGGTTGTTCAAGGTCAGGAACTTGCCTTCGCCGACAACCACGATCGTCAGCACGTGAAACAGGATCCCGAGCACGAGCAACACCGGCAGCATGCCGAGGGTTCGGATCAGCATCTGCATGCGCATCTTGCGCTGGGCTTCGCTTTCGACCGTTGTGGCCTGCGTACTCATATGGGACGTCCCTCTGTCTCAAACAGATCGATCAGGCGGCGTTGTTTTGCAAACCGGCCGCGAGTGCGATGATAACTTCTTGACTGATGGCGACGCCCGAAGCGCCGCCAACCTCACCAACGATTTCCCCCTCGCGCATCACCACGACGCGATCGGCAATGCCGACCACCTCGGGAAGTTCGGACGAAATGACGAGAATGGCGACGCCGGCCTTCGCCAAATCGTCGATAATCTTGTAGATCTCGGATTTAGCTCCAACGTCAACGCCGCGCGTCGGTTCGTCGAGGATCAGGACGCGCGGCTTCGTTTCAAGAAGGCGCGATAGAAGCACTTTTTGCTGATTTCCACCGGAGAGCGTGCCGACCTCGACCTGAGGCCCAGCGACCCGGATACCGAGTGCCTTAATGGCCGCGATCGCCCGGTCCTTGGCCCTTTTCAGATCAAGGACGGCTCCACCCTTGGCATCGTCACCGACCACCGAGAGGTTGATGTTATCGGAAACGGTCATATCGAGGAATAGCCCCTGACCCTTCCGGTCCTCGGTGAGGTAGGCGACGCCAGCGGCGATGGCCGCCGCGGGGCGCGCCACGGAAATCGGATTGCCGAGCAGCGTCATCGTCCCGCGAGAGGGCCGTTCCGCGCCGAAAATGAGCCGCGCGAGTTCCGTGCGCCCGGAGCCGACGAGCCCGGCCAAGCCGAGTACCTCGCCTGCGTGCAGGTCGAAGCTCGCCTGCCGAACGCGAACACCATCGCCGAGGTCGCGGACCGAGAGCACAACCTCTCCCCGGCTGGCCGCCTTGGCATCATGGTTCTTCTTGTAGAAGCCCGAAAGATCGCGTCCTACCATCATCTTGACGAGGGTCTCGGCGGATAGTTCTTGACGCGTCAAGGTGCCGACATAGGAGCCGTCGCGCAGCACCGTGCATCGGTCGGCAAGTTCGTAGACCTCGCTCATGCGATGGGAGATGTAGATAATAGCGATCCCGTCGGCGCGAAGATTGCGGATAAGTGCGAAGAGCCGTTCGGTCTCGCGCGACGACAGCGCGGTCGTCGGTTCGTCCATCACCAAGATGCGTGCGTTCTGATTGATCGCGCGGGCGATCTCCACAAGCTGCCATTCCGCGATCGACAGATCCGCCACGATCGTCTTCGGCCCGAAATACGCACCGAGCCGGCGCAGGATCTCGTTGCACCCGGCCTCCATGGCGGCACGATCGACACGAATACCCTTCCTGATTTCGCGGCCCATGTAGATGTTTTCCGCAACCGTTAGGTTGGGCGACAGCGAGAGCTCCTGGTAGATGACCGCGATCCCCGCCGATTTCGCCGACAAAGGGCCGTCGATCACCACGGGCTTGTTGTCGATGAGGATTTCCGCGCCCGGATCCGGCGTATAGGCACCGGACAGGATCTTCATCAGCGTCGACTTTCCAGCGCCGTTTTCGCCCATCAGGGCATGGATCTCGTTCGGATAGATCGTCAACGAAACATCGGAGAGCGCGCGGACGCCCGGAAAGGTCTTGGAAATTCGCGCCATCTGGAGGATCGGCGCGGCTGCGGACGAATCAGCCATGTATCGACTCCTCGGCGACCGGGCTGATCATGTTTGAATGATCTTTAACCGACCAGAATTTCATCAGAACGCCTCCGGTCGCGATTGGACAGCGAAAACTCAGGCCGATGTATCGCAAACTGTGACTGCGCCGCCGGCCAACCACTCTCCCCAGCAGGGACATCGCGGCGGCCGGTGGGAATACCGGAATGCGGGCTGAAGTTCAGGTGCAGCGGCAGGCTCGCCGCGCCGACCGCGCCGGCATCCTTGCCAAATGAACCGCGCAGGATCCGAGGCGGGTTTCTAGCCTCCGGAACGGAGTCGTCAAGGCGCCGTTGAAGCTGCCCGATTATCCGATCAAGGATCGTCCGATCGAGATCGGAATCGATCACCACCGACGCAACGTCAAGGACGGCAACGGAAGCGAGCACAGGGACGACCAACGCATCCGCGCAATCGTCCGTCCACTCTTCGACCGCCATACTATGTCGCGCGGCAACGGAGCTTAGATCCGCCAATCCTGAAAGCTCCGCGCCGCTCCAACGAAGGTGTCGCACCAACGCATTGATCGAAGCCCGTGAAATCAAAATGTCCCACACTTTTTCGGGCCGTGGGGCGGACGAAAGCGCAGACGGCTGAACTGGAATCATCGCGACGTCGCCAGCATTGCCGCTTACGCCCCTCAGATATTGCCCCGCCAGCACTACGCCGCCCCCTATTGCAGGCCCGATAAAGAGATAGAGGAAATCGTCCAGGGTCCGGCCATGCCCGTAGAACAGTTCCGCAACTGCAGCCGCAGTCCCGTCATTTTCGACGATGACGAAATAACCAGTTGCCGTCACGAGTGCCGCGGCAATATCGAACGCGTCCCAGCGTCCGAGCGCCGACGCGGATATGCCTAGCTCACGCATCCAGCTCCCAAGATTGTAAGGAGCAGCAACACCAATTCCCACGACATGCGTCCGACGTTCAGGCTCGATTGTTGAAAGGACAGTTTCGACGTCGCGAGCAAGCAATGCGATCGTTTCCTCGGGCGACGGGAGATCCATGATGTGGCAACGTCGGGCGATCGGCCGGCCGGCGAAATCAACAAGCACCGTCTCAATCGCACCGCGATCGATGCGAATCCCAACCGCATAGGCGCCTTCCGGATCGAGCGTCAGCATCGTTGCGGGTTGACCACGACCGCCGCCGCGCTTTTTGCCTTGCTCGCGTACAAGCCCCGCACGCTCCAACTCGCGCACGATGACACCCGCCGCATTTGTCGTAAGCGCCGCTTGACGGGCAATGTCGGCCTTCGAAGCCGAGCCAAGGCGACGCAACGCCGATAGAATGACGCGCACATTGAACTGACGGATGGAAACTGAGTTCGAACCCTGGTGGGGCCCGCCCTGCTCGATCGGCACAGTAACCTCCCGACGAAAGCAACTGACTCGGGGTCCGGTTTGGACCCGCTCGACCGTGACTATTGTCCTCGACGAGCGTCGCTCTCGATTAATTAACTCACGATTATAAATCAGGCTTTGTCGCTGTCAAGGCTTGGATTTAACTAAAGTTATTGCATATAATCAGATACTTATAGACGTCCAAACTCTGGCTTCAATGCTGCATAAAGCCGTCGGAACGCTTCCACTCGCGGCCGATATGCGTCCACCAGACGCGGCTCGGGCTCAACGACTCCGGTAATCGGCGGCGTAATCGCGACGGCCTCCGGCGGCTCACCAGTTTTTGCCATGCGCGCGAGCGCGGCCGCGCCAAATGCCGGCCCTTTTTCACCTCCAGCGAAACGGATGAGTGGGCGGTCGAGAACAGCAGCAATGATCCGCGCCCAAAGCACACTGCGCGAGCCACCGCCGATGATACCGATACCGTCGAACGAAGTATCCGCGACCGCCATGGCGTCTTTTGCGTCCGCGAAGATAAACGCTACGCCCTCCATTACAGCTTGTGCCATGGCTTCCGACGTTGTGTGTGAGGTAAGACCAAAGAAAACGCCTTTGGCGTAAGGATCGTTATACGGCGTTCGCTCGCCAGTGAGGTAAGGCAGGAACAATAAATCGGACGGACCGGAGTATCGTGACTCCACGTCCATCGAGAGCGTGCGAATATCGCGACCGAGAATTCCGGCCACCCAGGCAAAGGCGGATGCTCCGTTCAGCATGGCAGCCATCTGAAACCAACGACCCGGTAGCGCGTGGCAGAAGGCGTGAACCATGCGCTCAGGGCGCGGTCGATACTGACGCGATGCTCGAAAAAGCTGCGCTGACGTTCCCAGCGAAAGAAACGTATCACCTTCGTCGATGGCCCCGATGCCCACACCGCCGGCTGGGCAATCGCCGGCGCCGCCTGCCACGATAACATCTGGACGCAGACCCCAGCGCTCGGCGACACTGAAACGCAGCAATCCGGAGACGTCGGAACCTTCTGTCAATAAAGGCAGCTTATCGAAAGGCAACCCGATCGCGTCCGCCGCGGCGCGCGACCAGCCGCGAGCGGCCTGATCGAACAGCCAAGTTCCCGCCGCATCGGACATTTCGCTGGCCCGCGTTCCCGTTAACCTGAGCCGCACATAGTCCTTAGGCGAAAGCACAACGTCGGTCGCCGCAAAGATGTCCGGCTCGTGACGAGCGCTCCAAAGCAGCTTGGGCGCGGTGAACCCCGGCATCGCGGGCACGCCCAGAACCTCCGCGAGATCAGGATGATTGCTCTGAAGCTCGGCGGCTTCGCGCTCCGCGCGGCCGTCGTTCCAAAGCATGACCGGGCGAAGCGGCTGATCATCACGGTCGAGCATGACGGCCCCATGCATCTGACCCGACAGGCCGATGCCGGCCACCGTGCGCCATGACTCTGGCGCAGCACGTGCGATCATTCCTGTAACTGTCTCGACCGCAAGCCACCAATCGATGGCATCCTGCTCCATCCAGAACGGGCGCGGTTGCGAGGTCCACAGCGGTGTCTCGGCCTCCGCCAATATCGCCCGATCGGCACCGATTAAAACGGCTTTGACAGCCGAAGTTCCAATATCGATCCCGAGATACGTTTCCACCATCAACAGTCCAGATGAGAATACTCAGCGTGTTTATCCCGTTTTCGTGAAAGACTGCAACGGTCCATTGAATAAACCTTCATCCGTGCCCGCGCTGGCTCAGGGAACGGCTAACGGCGTCTTTCCATCCGGCGTACTTCCGCTCCCGCGTGGTCTCGTCCATCGCCGGCTCAAATCGACGGTCCAGTGCCCAGCTTGCCGCAAAAACATCCGGCGCCGGACAAATGCCCGCCTGCATCCCCGCGAGATAGGCCGCCCCAAGCGCCGTCGTCTCCAGCACCTTTGGCCGGTCGACCGGAGCGTCGAGAATGTCCGAGAGGAACTGCATCGACCAATCCGAAGCCACCATGCCGCCGTCAACCCGCAGCACCGTACGACCACCGGTGTCGGCCCAGTCACCGTGCATGGCCTCAACGAGATCACGTGTCTGATATCCGACGCTCTCTAGCGCCGCCTTGGCGAGTTCGCGCGGTGTCGTACCTCGGGTCAATCCAAAAAGCGCGCCTCGGCAGTCCGCATCCCAATACGGCGCGCCGAGGCCGACGAAAGCCGGCACCAGGATGACAGATTGTTCGGGGTCGGCGGTCGCGGCCATGGCGCCCGTGTCGGCGGCCGAGCGGATCACTTGAAGTCCGTCGCGCAGCCATTGCACGGCGGCGCCGGCGATGAAGATCGCGCCTTCCAGCGCAAAGGTGCGCTTGCCGTTCAACTGATAGGCGACCGTGGTGAGCAAACGGTTCCTTGAGGCCACCGGCTTGTCGCCGGTGTTGAGTAGTGCGAAGCAGCCGGTCCCGTAGGTCGATTTCATCATGCCGGGCTGGAAACAGGCTTGCCCAACGGTTGCCGCTTGTTGGTCGCCCGCGATACCGGCAATCCGAACCGAACGATCGAGAACGTCAGAGAAAGTCATGCCAAAATCGGCGGCCGAGTCCTTCACTTCCGGTAGCATCGCCATCGGGACATTCAGGAGCCGACACAGATCCTCGTCCCACCGCCCCTCGACGATGTCGTAAAGCAGCGTGCGCGACGCATTCGTGGCGTCGGTGGCGTGGACGCGGCCGCCGGTCAGCCGCCAGAGCAGGAAGCTGTCAACCGTGCCGAAGGCGAGTTCGCCCGCCCCGGCGCGGGCGCGAGCGCCGGGCACCCTGTCAAGAATCCAAGCGACCTTCGTGCCGGAGAAATAGGGGTCGAGCAGGAGGCCGGTCTTGGCCGCCACCATCGGCTCATGCTCCTCCGCCTTCAATCTGGCGCAAATTTCGGAAGTGCGCCGATCCTGCCAGACAATCGCCTTGTGAATGGCGGCCCCGGTGGCGCGATCCCAGACAACGGTCGTCTCACGTTGGTTGGTGATGCCGATCGCCGCAACCTCGGCAGCCGAGGCGCCAGCCTTGGCGAGCACCGCCCGCATGGTCGACACGCTCGTGCGCCAGAGATCCTCGGGGTCGTGCTCGACCCAACCGGACGCCGGATAGTGTTGCGGAAACTCCTCCTGGGCGACGGCCGCGACGGTTAGATCGGTCCGAAATAGAATTGAACGCGTCGACGTCGTTCCCTGATCAATAGCCAGGATATAGTTCGCCATAAGCGCCCCCTCGAGTATTCAGTTTTTGTCTCTACGATCCGAAATGATTTAGCAACGAAAAGACCCGCCAGACCTGCGAGGCCCGGCGGGTCAAGATTCAAGTCAGCATCACTTCTTCGGCGGGGTGGCCGGCCACGACTTGATCAGCGTGTCGTAGTCGATCGTTTCGCCCTTCGGCTTTTCGTTGGCAAGCTTGCGTTGGGGAGCGATGTTGCCGTCCTTCTCGGATTTGGCGAACCAGAACTCCGCTGTCTCCTTCTTGTTCAGCTTCGGTCCGCAGTCGCCTTGAACGCCAGAACGCTCGAGACGCTCGAGCACCGCGTCCTGAGCGGCCGCCAGTGCGTCCATCGCGGCTTGCGGGGTCTTCGCACCGGACGACGCATCGCCGATGTTCTGCCACCACAGCTGCGCGAGCTTCGGATAGTCCGGGATGTTGTTGCCGGTCGGGGTCCACTGCACACGCGCCGGCGAGCGATAGAACTCGATCAGACCGCCGAGCTTCGGCGCCCGTTCGGTGAAGGTTTTGTCCCAGATGTCCGATTCACGCACAAACGTTAGTCCGACATGGCTCTTCTTCAGGGAGACGGTCTTTGAGTTGATGAACTGGGCATAGAGCCAAGCTGCCTTCCGACGATCAACCGGAGTCGACTTAAGGAGCGTCCATGAGCCGGCGTCCTGATAGCCGAGCTTCATACCCTCCTTCCAGTAGGAACCCTTCGGCGACGGGGCCATGCGCCACTTCGGAGTCCCGTCGGCATTCATGACCGGCAGGCCCGGTTTCACCATGTCGGCGGTGAAGGCGGTATACCAGAAGATCTGCTGCGCGATGTTGCCTTGCGCGGGTACGGGCCCGGCTTCACCGAAGGTCATACCGTTCGCCGATGGCGGGGCATACTTCTTCAGCCATTCGACGTATTTTACGATGGAATAAACGGCGGCTGGGCCGTTGGTATCGCCACCGCGCTCGACGGACGAGCCCACCGGGCGGCAACCTTCCATGCGTACGCCCCACTCATCGACCGGCAAACCGTTCGGAATGCCCTTGTCGCCGTTTCCGGCCATCGAGAGCCAGGCGTCGGTGAAGCGCCAGCCGAGCGATGGATCCTTTTTGCCGTAGTCCATGTGGCCGTAGACCTTCACGCCATCGATGGATCCGATGTCGTTGGTAAAGAACTCGGCGATATCCTCGTAGGCAGACCAGTTCACGGGAACGCCGAGTTCATAGCCATACTTGGCCTTGAACTTCGCCTTAAAGTCCGGATTGGTGAACCAGTCGTAGCGGAACCAGTAGAGGTTCGCGAATTGTTGGTCCGGCAGTTGGTAGAGCTTGCCATCCGGGGCGGTCGTGAAGGACTTGCCGATGAAGTCCGCGACGTCTAGCGTCGGCAAAGTGACATCCTTGCCTTCGCCTGCCATCCAGTCGCTGAGCGGGACAGCCTGCTGATAGCGGAAGTGCGTGCCGATCAGATCGGAGTCGTTGATCCAGCCGTCGTAAATGTTCTTGCCAGACTGCATCTGAGTCTGGATCTTCTCGACCACGTCGCCTTCCTGGATCAGGTCATGCTTGAGCTTGATCCCAGTGATCTCGGTGAAGGCCTTGGCCAGAACCTTGGATTCGAATTCGTGCGTGGTGATTGTTTCAGAAACAACATTGATGTCCATGCCGACGAAGGGCTTCGCGGCATCGACAAACCACTGCATTTCCTTCAGTTGTTCTTCCTTCGACAGGGTCGACGGCTGGAACTCGCTGTCGATCCACTTCCTGGCCTCGTCCATGCCGGCGAGGGCCGTCGTGCTCGCAAGGGCTAGCATCAGCGATGCGAGTCCCAGACTGCGTGCTCGAGCTTTCATGAATTCCTCCCAGTTCTTGTTGCGCGCGATGGTATTTAAGGGTCCCCCAGGGCGCGCTTGCCCAGGGAACTCGTCTTCCAAGCCTCATACCCAGCGAAAAACCGCCGAGGCATAGAGCAGGGAAATTCCGGTCGCAAACCAGAGCCGCGAAATCTCGATCCCCTCGCCGATCGGCAAGCGTACAAACTCCGCCCCGAAAATCGCGAGAAAAATCAGATGGATGAACGCGGACCCCAACAGCGAAATGAAAAGCCGATCTCCGCGCGTGGTGGCGATCGACAGGATACCGACGCGCTCGGTCTCCGGCCGATAGACGGCGAGCAAGGTCATCACCGCGAGCAGCGACGCGATAACCCCGAAGAACAGGCCCGTCGCAGGCGTCCAAGCCATCCAGGCGAGGTTCTCCATCATACTCTCCCCAGGGCAAAGCCCTTGGCGATGTAATTGCGGACGAACCAGATCACGAGGGCTCCCGGAACCAGCGTCAGCACGCCGGCCGCCGAAAGAAGTCCCCAGTCCATGCCGGCTGCGGACGCCGTGCGCGTCATGATCGATGAAATCGGCATGTTGTTTGTCAGTGTCCGCGCGAGCAGCAGTTCCACCCAGGAGAACATGAAACAGAAGAATGCCGCGACCCCGATCCCGTTTGCGATTAGCGGCACATAGATCTTCACGAAAAAATGGGGGAACGAATAGCCGTCGATATAGGCCGTCTCGTCAATCTCGCGCGGCACGCCGGACATGAACCCTTCAAGGATCCAGATCGCCAAGGGGACGTTGAAAATACAATGGGCGAGCGCCACCGCCCAATGCGTATCGAACAGACCGATCGCCGAATAAAGATTGAAGAATGGGAGCGCGAAGACCGCCGGCGGCGCCATCCGGTTGGTCAGGAACCAGAAGAAGACGTGCTTGTCGCCAAGAAACCGATAGCGCGAAAAGCCATAGGCGGCTGGCAGGGCAACAGCGATGGCGATCACGGTGTTGATGACGACATAGATCAGACTATCGACATACCCCATGTACCAGGCGGGATCGGTAAAAATATTGATGTAGTTTTTCGCAGTCGGGTCGGCGGGGAACAAGGTCAGGCCGCCGTTCACGATCTCATTATTGTGTTTGAAGCTCATGTTTATGAGCCAGTAGATCGGCAGCATAAGGAATAGAAGGTAACCGACGAGGATGACGTGTTTCAGCCGCATGGCATCATCCCTTCCTCGGCCTATCGGCATCAACTTGAGTCATCACCGTATAGAAGACCCAGCAGACCGCCAAGATGATCAAATTATAGACGATCGACATCGCCGCCGCCTTGCCGAGGTCAAACTGACCAAGCGCGATCTTCACGAGATCGATCGACAGGATCGTCGTTGCGTTTCCAGGCCCACCACCGGTGACCACAAAGGGCTCCGTGTAGATCATAAAGCTGTCCATGAAACGCAGCAGCACGCCAATCAGCAGCACGCGACGGAGCTTTGGGAGCTGAATTGTCGTGAACACCGCCCATCGCGAAGCTCCGTCGATCCGCGCGGCTTGATAATAGGCATCGGGGATCGACTTGAGGCCCGCATAGCACAGGAGCGCGACAAGGCTCGTCCAGTGCCAAACGTCCATCACGACGATCGTGAACCATGCCGAAAGCACGCCCGACGTATAGTTATAGTCGATCCCGAGATGGTTGACCGTCCATCCGAACAGGCCGATATCCGGCCGCGCGAAGATTTGCCAAATTGTCCCGACGACATTCCAAGGGACCAGTAGCGGCAGCGCCATGACGACGAGACAAACCGCGACCGCCCAGCCGGAACGCGGCATGGAAAGCGCAACGAGAATGCCAAGCGGGACTTCGATCGCCAGAATAATGGCCGAGAACAGCAAGTTCCGAAGCAGCGAGTCGTAGAAGCGCTCGCCGAGTTGCGTCGATGGGTCCAGCAATTCGATATACCAGCCGACACCGTTCCAAAAAAATTGGTTGTTGCCGAATGTGTCTTGCACGGAGTAGTTCACCACCGTCATCAGCGGAATGACGGCATTGAAGGCGACCAGCAGGAACGCAGGCAGAACCATGAACCACGCTGCGTGATTGAGCGGTTTGTCCATCAGGCCCTCCCGCTCATACGACTTGCCTCAACGAGGTGGCCGTCAGCATAGACATGAACCTGGGTCGGATCGGCGACCAGTCGCGCGTCATCGCCGGACAGACGGCTTGATTCCGGAGCGAGAACGGCGAGCGGCATGCCGTCGAGCTCGCAGCGCAAGATCTTGGCGCGACCGACGTCCTCTACGCGCCGAACCTTGACCGGGAAACCCTCCGCGCCAGTTCCAAGACGCAGGAACTCCGGGCGCACGCCAATCTCCGACTTTGCGCCGACGGGAAGCGGATTGTAGCCGGCGCCGAGCCCGATTTCGTGCTGGCCAATAAAGGCCCGATCACCGACGATCGCAGCCGGCAAGACGTTCATGCCGGGCGACCCGATGAAGTAGCCGACAAATGTATGCGCTGGCTTTTCGAACAGCTCTTGCGGCGTGCCGAGCTGCACCACGTCCCCCTCATACATGACCACGACCTTGTCAGCGAAGGTGAGCGCTTCGGTCTGGTCATGAGTCACATAGATCATCGTGACGTCGGCTTCTTCATGCACTTTCTTTAACTGGGCGCGAAGTTGCCATTTCAGATGGGGATCGATCACAGTCAGCGGTTCGTCGAACAAGATCGCCCCGACATCAGCTCGAACCAAGCCACGGCCAAGCGAGATCTTCTGCTTCATATCGGCGGTCAGCCCCCGCGCGCGCCGATCGAGATCAGACGTCAACCCGAGCATGCCGGCCACCTCGATAACGCGGCGGCCGATCGTCGAGGAGTCAACGCCGCGGTTCTTCAGCGGAAAAGCAAGGTTCTCCGCCACCGTCATCGTGTCGTAGACGACCGGAAACTGGAACACTTGAGCAATGTTGCGCTTCTCAGTCGTGAGACCGGTCACATCGCGGCCGTCGAACAAGATCCGCCCCTCGCTTGGCGAGACCAGACCCGAAATGATGTTCAAGAGGGTCGTTTTGCCGCAACCCGATGGGCCGAGCAGCGCATAGGCCCCTCCATGGTCCCAGGTGAGCCGCATGCGCTTCAGCGCATAATCGGATGGCTTCGATGGGTGAGGTCGGTATGCATGGGCAAGATCGATAAGTTCGATGCGTGCCATGGTCCCTCCTCCCTTTAAGCCGCGGCCAAGCCGGTTGGTGCGACGGCCAGCCGCCCATCGGGCTCGAAAACGAAGAAGCGGTCGGGATCGAGAAAGAGTTCAACCGGCTTACCGGGCAAAAACTCATGCACGCCGGCGGCCAACGCGATCCAGCGCTCGCCGCCGACATCCACGTGGATGAAGCTTTCAGATCCAGTCAGTTCCGACACTGCGGTCAGCGCCGCCACCGCGATCTGACGGGCATGCGTGCGCTCGAGCGCGATGTGATGCGGGCGGAAGCCGACGGTGTAGATGCCGTCGCCAAGACCATGCAATTCGCCGATTGTGGGAAACTCCACAACGGTCAGTCTGCCTGCCCGATCCATGACGCGGACGTGCGAACCTTCGACCCGGATGGACGCGAAGTTCATAGGCGGATCGGAAAAGACCTCGGCCGTCGCACGATCCCGCGGCTGCCGATAGACGTCGATGGTCGGGCCGAATTGCGTTATCCGGCCGCGATCAAGCGTCGCGGTCCGTCCGCCTAAAAGCAATGCCTCGGTCGGCTCGGTTGTCGCATAGACGAAGATGGCTCCGGTCGCCTCGAAGATGCGCGGAAGTTCCACGCGAAGTTCCTCGCGCAGCTTGTAATCCAGATTGGCGAGCGGCTCGTCGAGCAGCACAAGATCCGCGCCCTTGACGATGGCACGGGCGATCGCGGTACGCTGCTGTTGGCCGCCAGACAGCTGCAGCGGCGTCTTTTCAAGATGATCTTCAAGCCGCAGGAGGCCGGCCGCCTCGCGCACCTTGCGGTTGATCTCGGTCTTCGGCGCGCCGCGCACCCGCAGCGGCGAGGCGATGTTCTCGTAGACGCTCATTGCCGGGTAATTGATGAATTGCTGGTAGACCATGGCCACGTTGCGCGCCTGGACGGGCTTGCCCGTCACATCGACGCCGTTGAACAGCACGCGTCCGGAGGTCGGCTTGTCGAGCCCGGCCATGAGACGCATCAACGACGTCTTACCGGAAAGCGTCGGTCCGAGCAGCAGGTTGATCGTGCCCTTGGTCAGCGTGAGCGAGGTCGAATGGATGTGCGTCTCAGCACTCACGACCCGCGTCACCTGATCGAGCACCAACGTCACGACAGCTTCTCCCGGGCTCCAGCTGCACCAACCAGCGCGCTCGCGCCGCGTTCCGCAGCCATCCACCGGTCAAGCGCGGCCGCCTCGTCGCGACTGAACCTGAGCCCAAGCTTCGACCGGCGCCAGAGGACATCGTCCGCGGTGCGCGCCCATTCCTCGTTCATCAGATGCTTCACTTCCCGCTCCGTCAGGTCGGCGCCGAAACGGCGGCCGAGGTCGGCGGCGGTCAGGGCATTGCCCAGAATTCGGCGCGCGCGCGTACCGTAATAGCGAAACAGACGGCGCGCTTCTGACGATAACAGGAACGGGTATTCGGCGCCCAGCTGTTCGATGGTCGCTTCCACGCGCTCCACCGCCACGTCGCCTCCGGGAAGCGTGCTCTCGGCCGTCCATGGACCGGACTTCATCGGCAGATGGGGTTCTAGCTTTTCGAGCGCGGCCTCAGCCAACTTTCGGAACGTCGTAATCTTGCCGCCGAATACATTGAGCAGCGGCGCGGCGCCCTCCGGCTTCTCCAGACGAAGGACATAATCGCGCGTCGCCTCCTGCGCCTTGCTGGCGCCATCGTCGTAGAGCGGCCGCACGCCGGAATAGGTCCAGACCACATCGCCAGGGGAGATCGGCTTCACAAAATAGGAACTGACGGCCTCGCAAAGATAAGCGATCTCTTGCGGCGCGATTGTCACCTCGCCGGGGTCGCCCTGATAGTCGAGATCGGTGGTCCCGATCAGCGTGAAGTCGGTCTCATAGGGAATGGCAAAGCAGATCCGACCGTCGGCATTTTGGAAAATGTAGCAGCGGTCATGATCGTAGAGTTTTGGCACCACAATGTGGCTGCCTTTCACCATGCGAACCTTGTCCGGGTCGTTGGCACGAACCACACCAGACAGAAACCGCGATACCCAAGGCCCCGCCGCATTGACCAGCGCCCGCGCCTTGATCTCGCTGCGGCCGCCGGTTTCGACATCCTCGGCGGTCAGATGCCAAAAGGCACCTTCGCGACGCGCCGCCACAACCCGGGTGCGTGTGCGGATCGAAGCGCCGCGCTCGGCCGCGTCGCGCGCGTTCAACACCACGAGCCGCGCGTCCTCGACCCAACAGTCGGAGTATTCAAAGCCTCGCGTAAACTCTGCCTTCAGCGCGGTGCCGGTCGGATCCCGCCTCAAGTTGATCGAGCGTGTGCCCGGCAGAATCTTTCGGCCACCGAGATTGTCATAAAGAAACAAGCCAAGGCGGATCATCCAGCGGGGCCGCAAGCCCTTGTGATGGGGTAGCACGAAACGCAATGGCCATATGAAATGAGGTGCGGCCCGTAGTAATACCTCACGCTCGATAAGGGCTTCGCGCACGAGGCGGAACTTATAGTGTTCCAGATAGCGCAAACCACCGTGTACGAGCTTCGTCGAAGCCGACGACGTGGCACTGGCAAGATCGCCTTGCTCGAACAACACCACCGACAAACCACGCCCGACCGCATCGCGGGCGATACCACAGCCGTTGATCCCGCCGCCCACAACCGCAAGATCGTAGGTGTCGTTCGTCGACATGAAAGCTCCCTTAGGTAGCTCTGCAAGGAATTGACACGGATACGAAAGTTACCGCGCTCTTCCGCAAGCCTGTCCGCGCGCGAAACGAAAATCAAGTGAAAATCGCGAACCAAAATTCTTTCGCATTGCGATCAATTTTCTTGCATTGCAGCAATACTGGGCGGCCAGCCTAGACACCAAGCTTACAACTCCTCGTCCGACCGTCCCGCGTGTTCACCGCCGACGATCTCCACCTTCACGCCGTCGCGCCGACAGATGTCCGAAAATGGCGGCGGCGGCGGCCGATCCGTGACGAAGACATCGACTTGCGAGATATGCCCGATACGGACCGGAGCAGACCGCGTGAACTTCATGGAGTCTGCAACGAGGATCACATGCCGCGCATTCTCGATGATCTTTTGCGATACGCGAACCTCGCGATAGTCGAAGTCGAGCAGCGACCCGTCCGAGCCGATCGCGGAGGCCCCGATGATCGCGTAGTCCACCATGAACTGCGATACGAGGTCGATCGTCGCCTCGCCAACGATTCCGCCATCGGCACGGCGCACCATTCCGCCGGCGACGATCACTTCGACGCGCGGGCTCGGCAGGAGAATTGAAACGACGTGAATATTGTTGGTGATGACAAGCAATCCCTCGCGCGTGACAAGCGCTCGGGCGACCTCTTCCGTTGTCGTTCCGATGTTGATGAACAACGAAGCTTCATTTGGAATGAGGCTCGCCGCATGCAAACCGATTGCCCGCTTTTCCGCATTGGCGAGTTGGCGCCGAGCTTCATAAGCGACATTCTCGACACCGGAGGCCAGGATCGCGCCGCCGTGTGTGCGCGTTAAAACACCCTCGTCGCAGAGTTCGTTGAGATCCTTGCGGATCGTCTGCGGCGTGACCTGATAGCGTTCGGCGAGATCGTCCACCGATACGCGGCCGCTATGTCGAGCGAGCGTAATGATCTGAGATTGACGCGGCGAGGGCAGAAACATGGGTTCGGGTCTCGATCGCAGCCACGCGTCATCAGTGTTTTGATGGGCGCGACCCATGTTTTCAAGCCTGCAACACCATCGCGGTTCGGCACAAGTCCGAAGTGACGCAAGGCACCCAAGACGGAGCCGATCGACTTCAAATCAAAGTGGCTTACAAAAACCAAGGCCCGACTCGGACAAGCCGAATCGGGCCCTTTAACCTCGAAATCAGTTGATTAGCGGTTGCCGCCGCGAACCGCGTCATCGATCCGGCCACGCTCGACGCCGATATCGGCAAGCTGGCGGTCGTCGAGCTCGGAGAGCTGACGGACGGCAACGCGACGCGAGCGGAAACGATCCCAGGAATCGCGAACTTCAGAAGCAATGCGGACGATTGTCATGGCGAACACCTTTCGGTTCGGGAAAAAACATTTTGCCGCCGCGCTTCTCAAAGCTCATGGTGCGCTGCAGCACGCCACTTAAATAGGCAAAAACCTGCCGCTGGAAAAGGCATCCGCGCGAATTTCAGCCATGCAGAAATGCATGGCTTATACCGCCTTCTGTAAGGAATTCTTTATATGTTATCTGACGTAAACACCGCCACGTAGATCTCACAATACAATTGCAT
>JBEINZ010000327.1:0-2533 GCA_040377825.1 Hyphomicrobiales bacterium
GTGGCGCACTAGCCGAGGGCAATGGCATAGCAGAGTGCCATGGAGAATGCGCATAAAAAGAAGGAGGTTTCTCACGAGATGACGAGTGCGAAAACGATGTACCAGAAGCCTTCCTTCAGAAAGCCCCAAAGGAACGTCTCACGGATTGCCGGCCAGGACGCAAAGAGCGATCCAAGTCCATAGTATAGAATGAATATTTGAACGAGGAGCGGAGTCCCGCGAATAACACTCGTGAAGGCCAGCGCGGGTGTGTTGATAAGCGGATTCTTCGATATCCGGGCGAGACCGATCAGAATGGCGAAGATGTTGCCGATAACTCCAGAAATAACGAGCAACAGCATTGTGCGATAGGCGCCTTCGGCGAGGACCGGCCAATATTTGGGCAACCAGGAAAAGTCCATGTCGCCCCTCAGTTTGCTGCCGGCATCCAACGGCGGATGCGACGTTCGAATATGCTTATCAGCAAGTTAGATAGAAGCGTAAGTGAATAGTAGATCATAGCTGCAAAAAGGTAGAACGAAAAATAATACTTTGTACTACCAGCGGCTTGCTTTGTTGTAAACAGCAATTCATTGTAACCGACGATGCTGATGAGCGCGGAATCCTTCATCATGACCATCCAGAGATTTGTAAGGCCGCCGAGCGCGTAGGGTACCATGATCGGCAGGATGATCCGCGTGAACAGTCCGAGGCCGTTGATGCCGAAAGCCCGCGCCGCTTCAATCTGGCCCTTCGGGATCGACATGATGGCGCCGCGGATGATTTCGGATGCATAGGCGCCTTGTACGAGGCCAAGGACGACGATTGCGGCCGCAAAACCGCTGATTGCGACGCCGCCCTCTTCGAAGCCAGGCTGCTCAAGGAGCGACCTAAGCGCTTCCTGACCCGCATAAAAAAGCAGGATGATAAGCAGCACCTCGGGCACGGCACGACAGATTGTCGAGTATCCGTTGGCGATCACGACCGCCCAGCGCGGGCCTTCTAGCTTCACCAGGGCCACGACGCACCCGATCAGAAGGCCAGCCAGGAACCCGCCGATCGAAATTTCAATGGTAACCATAAGCCCGTTGAGCAGCTGCTCAAGCCAGCTATCCGGACCATAGCCAAGAACTTCTAGGAATGCGTTCATGGGTGGGGCCCGTCGAGCAAATAAGACGCTTTGCCACTTTAGACGATACGGCGGCCCCCTGGGAGCCGCCGTTGTTTACCTCATCAGCTCTTCGGCGGGGTGCCAACATCGTAGGAGAAGTACTTCTTCTGCAACGTGTCGTAGCTGCCGTTCTTGTAGACTGAACGGATCGCGGCGTCGATCTTGGCCTTGATCGGATCACCCTTACGAATTCCCGCGCCGACGCCAATGCCCCAGATCGACGGATCCTTGGGGAAGGTTCCTTTGAGCGTCAACGCCTTGCCGGCATCGGAGGCAATGAAAGGGTCAAGCGCGGCGCTATCGGCGATGGTCGCATCAATGCGGCCGGCCGCGAGGTCCGAGTTTGCCTCATCCTGGGTGTTGTAGATCTTGATGGTTGCGACATCCTTCAGGAATTTGTCGGCGAAGCCCGCATGGATCGTCGCGGTCTGCACGCCGATCGTCTTGCCCTTCATCGTCGCGGGATCCGGCGAGATGGTTGACGTCTTCGGCGCCATGATGGCTGCCGGCGTGTTGTAGTAGGGGATGGAGAAGTCGATCGTCTTGGAGCGCTCCTCGGTGATCGACATCGACGCGAAAATCACGTCCATTTTTTTTCCAGTCAGCGCCGGAATAATACCATCCCAAGGAATTTCGACGATGCTGCACTTCGCCTTCATCTCGGCGCAGAGCAGATTTGCCAAATCGACCTCGAAACCTTCCCACTTGCCCGCCTTGTTCTTCGAGGCGAAGGGTGGATAGGGCTCGGCGGCCACCGCGAACTTGATGGTTTGGGCGCTCGCGGCGCCTGCCGCGATGGAGAGCCCGATGATGGCCGTTGCCATGAACGCGAAGATTCTTTTCATTGCCTTTTCCTATGCTTCTGGTCCGACCCGTTTATACAGACCCAAGCCGCCAGGGTGGATAACGGCCCGATTTCTCAGTGCTTACCCGCGCTGACGAATTGCCTGCAGCGGTCACTCGCGGCTTCACCGAAGACTTTCGTAGGAGGCCCCTCTTCTTCGATGACGCCGTTGTGCAGATAGACGACGTGACTTGCGACATCACGCGCGAATGCCATTTCATGGGTGACGAGCATCATCGTTCGCCCTTCCTGGGCCAACGATCGGATCACGCGCAGCACCTCGCCGACCAGTTCCGGATCGAGCGCGGATGTCGGCTCGTCAAACAGCATAACCGTCGGCTCGATGGCCAAGGCTCGCGCGATTGCCGCGCGTTGCTGCTGCCCGCCGGACAAAAATGCCGGATATTGGTCACGCTTTTCGTAGAGCCCGACCTTTTGCAAGATCGCCTCCGCGCGCTCTTTAACAACCGATTTCGGCTCTTTCAGCACGTGCAGTGGAGCTTCCATGACGTTGCCGAGCACTGTCATATGTGGCCAAA
>JBEINZ010000310.1:0-2881 GCA_040377825.1 Hyphomicrobiales bacterium
CGGTCGCGATGATCAGAAGGAGGATCGCGCTCACGTCGGTGTAGTAGAACTTCCGGATGGCTTCCAAGAGATCCTGGCCAATGCCGCCGGCGCCGACGAAGCCCATGACGGCCGCGCCGCGCACGTTGATCTCGAAACGCAGCAGCGCATAGCTGGCAAAATTCGAAAGCACTTGCGGCACGACCGCGAAGCGGACGATCTCGACAAAGGTCGCTCCCGTCGATTTGACACCCTCGACCGGCTTCATGTCGATATTCTCGACCACCTCGGCATATTGCTTGCCGAGCGCGCCGATCGTGTGGATGGCGATGGCGAGCACGCCGGGAACCGGGCCAAGTCCGAACGCCACCACGAAGATAAGCGCGAAGACGATTTCCGGCACCGTGCGACAAAGCTCCAGGAAGCGCAGCACGCCGCCGCGGATCCAGCCATTGCTCGTCAGATTCGCTGATGAAAGGAAGCAAAGAATAAACGCGCCGATAACGCCGAGGACGGTGCCGAGATAGGCAATCAGCATGGTCTCGAGCATCAGCTTGAGCCAACTTGACCAACCCCAAAACCATTCCGCGAGATCGGCGCCGAGCGAGGACCAGCGCAACGTGGGCAGGAGTTGCCCGATATAGGTGCCAAGGCGATGCGCGTTCGCCGCAAATTTGATGAGGTCAACCTCGGCGACGCGGCCGGCGATCAGCACGAGCACGGCCATGATGGCCACACCGATCAAGATCCTACGACGCCGCTGGGCCGTCGATGCCGAATAGGCCGTCTGGAGCGCCAGGAGCCGGGTAGGATCGATCGCTGGAAGGGTGTTCGGCTTCATTTTGAGATCCCGGACCGCAACTCGGTGGCGTTAACAAAACGAAAGGCGCTTAGATTTCGGAAATAAAATCGGCCCCCGAACGCGTTACTCGGGGGCCGAAATATTTTCAATTACGAGGCCTTCTTCTTGCGAAGGTCGTCGACGAACTTGTTCAGCTTGATGATTTCATCATAGGCCTTGTTGTCGACTGGGCGCATCGGATCGTCCTTGCCGTCCGAGAGGCGATCGTAAGCGGCCTTGGCTTTGACCGGAGCGTCGAAGAACGCATTGCGGATCTTCGTCTTGAGCTCTTCCGGCAACGAGTTCAGGTAAGCCGTCGGCGAGTTGACGATTTGCTCGGACTTGAAGATGATCCGGAAATCATCTTTCTTGGCCATGCCCTTCGCGTCCATGCGCGAAAGGTTGGAGTCGTTGTCGTTGTTCCAGAAGTTGGCGGCGACATCGACCGTGCCTTGGCCGAGCGCGATGATCGCGTTTTCGTGGCTGCCGGTGTAGACCACCTTACCGAAGAAGGTTTCCGGATCGATGCCCATCTGGTTCATGGCTAGGCGAGGAACGTTGTTGCCGGAGGTCGAATTCGGATCGACGAGGCCGAGGTTCTTGCCCTTCAGGTCTTCGATCTTCTGATAGGGGCTATCCTTCTTGACGTAGAACACCGAATAGTAACCCATAACGCCGCCCTTACCGACTTGGATGGCAAAAGCGCTGACATCGGCGCCAACCATCAGGGCGCGAGCAAACGCCGACGGGCCGTAGCCGGCGATATGGATCTGGCCGGCGCGCTGACCTTCCACGACCGCCGCATAGTCTTGCGCGATGCGGAGCGTCACCTTGGTGCCGATTTCGGCAGAAAGATACTCGACGAACGGCCCGTAACGGTCCAGCACGCCGCCCGCGTTCTCGGCGGGAACGATGGCGAAGACGAGTTCCGGATATTTAGCTTTCCAGTCCTGGGCGAGCGCCGGCGTGGCGGCGAGCGCGAGGGTGGCGACAATCGTGCCGATTGCGGCGCGGCGATTAAACATAAGGTCGTCTCCCGTATGATCGGATGAGATGGATCGGCGGTTTGCCGATGGCGCCGGGGTCTGCCCGGACTTCTTGAAACCGGCCAAAGACCG
Organism: Hyphomicrobiales bacterium; assembly: GCA_040377825.1. GTDB lineage: Bacteria > Pseudomonadota > Alphaproteobacteria > Rhizobiales > Ancalomicrobiaceae > JBEINZ01. The sequence continues at coordinate 1,939 of JBEINZ010000310.1, forward strand.
GCTTAGGCGAGGGCGCTTTCCTTGACCGGGGCGGCGGGCGCCTCGTCCATGACGTCTCCGGCCTCAAGGCCGTAGAGTTCGCGCGCAACATCTTCCGTCAGATCGAAGCCGCGCCCATCGAACACGAACTTACCGGCGGACATGCCGACAAGCCGGTCGCAATAGGCGCGCGCCAGATCGAGCGAATGGAGATTGCACAGCACCGTGATGCCGAATTCCTTGTTGATCCGCTGCAGCGCATCCATGACGAGCTTGGTGTTGCGCGGATCCAGCGAGGCGATCGGCTCGTCGGCCAGGAGGATCTTGGGCTCTTGCACGAGCGCACGCGCGATCGCCACGCGCTGCTGTTGGCCACCCGAAAGGCTATCGGCGCGCTGATGGGCGAGCGAGCCCATGTCGAAGGCCTCCAGCGCGGCGAGCGCGATCGCCTTGTCTTGCTCGCTCCAAAGCCGAACCAGCGACGACGCGACCGGCGTCTTGTTGAGGCGGCCCATGAGAACGTTCGTCAGCACATCAAGCCGGCCGGAAAGATTGAACTGTTGAAAAATCATCGCGCAATCGGCGCGCCATGCACGAAGCGCCGATCCCTTGAGGGCGGTCACCTCGCGATCGCCAAAACTGATCCGCCCGTCTGTCGGATCGTTCAAGCGATTGATCAATCGCAGCAAGGTCGACTTTCCGGCGCCCGAGCGGCCAATGACGCCCACGAATGAACCGGTCTCGATTTTCAAGGATACGTTGTCGACCGCTGCCTTCGTCCCAAACCGACGCGTGAGACCTTCAATCACCAGCATCCGGACATCCCCCTAGCAGTCGCACACTTTGGCGACTGACTAGCCGGGCCACGTAACGGTTCCATGACAATCGGACGACAGTTCAGAACAACCCGTCACGACAATGTCATCCAGCTAGGGCAGTCCCCGTCGATATGGAGTTGCTAAGA
>JBEINZ010000246.1:0-4516 GCA_040377825.1 Hyphomicrobiales bacterium
CGTGTCCGATCGCGATCGCAACCGTCGTTTCGGAGGACCCTATTGGTGCGGTTGCCAGCTTAATCGTTCCGGTGAATCCCGATTGCTCATAGGAAACGGGTTCTGGCCCCCCACGCGCATCGTAAGCCAAGTTCGAAACACCTTTGGTCGGAATGATTCGAACCTGCCAAACGACCCCGACTTCGGGCCCGCAATCAGCCTTCGTCACCGCCCAATCCGTGCCACTCGACCGTCCCTTCGCTGTGACAATCGACGGACAGAAATCCCGCTGGCCCCACCATTTTACGACGAAGGGGCCAACGAGAAACACAAGCGCGGCAATCCCAAAGACAGTCACAACCATACGATTGCGAAACCTCTGGGATGCCTCGATTGCGTTAAGGGAAGCCAATGACTCTAACTCCGTTTACGCCAAAAGACGGGCGATAAGAACAACGACGATTGCGCCGATCGACGCCACGATCACCTGTCGCAAAACATCGTTTTCTATTCCAAGTTTCACACCTAACGTCTGGAGTAATACGCCTCCGACAACGGATCCGATCAGTCCCGTAATTAGATAACGACCGAGTCCGCCGCCACCGACCACGAAACTCGCCAGCCAACCAGCCACGAGCCCGATAAAGATCCAGATTGCAATCGACCGAATGTCCATTGGTACCTCCATGAAAGGAAACCTGCGCGGACGCGGGCGTTGCCATCTCATTCAGATATGGATCGCTCGCCCGTCCGCGTCCATAACGCTTTCGTGCATCATTTCGGACAGGGTCGGATGCGGAAAAACGGAGTGAATCAGATCTTCCTCGGTCGTTTCCAGGTTCATTGCGATCACAAATCCCTGGATGAGCTCGGTGACTTCCGCGCCAATCATATGAGCGCCGAGTAGCTGTCCGGTCTTCTTGTCAAAGATCGTCTTGACGAGGCCTTCTGGTTCGCCAAGAGCGATCGCCTTGCCATTGGCAATGAATGGGAAGCGCCCGACCTTGACGTCGTAGCCGGCCTCCTTCGCCTTTTTCTCGGTCAGTCCGACAGAGGCTACCTGTGGATTGCAATATGTGCAGCCAGGTATCTTGGCCTTATTCATCGGATGGACGTGCTTGCCGGCGATCGCCTCCACACAGATAACGCCTTCATGCTCCGCTTTATGGGCAAGCATCGGCGGACCGGCGACATCGCCAATTGCATAGACGCCGGCGACATTCGTGCGCCCGAGCCCATCGGTCGAGATAATCCCGCGCTCGATTTTGACCCCGAGCGCCTCCAGCCCCAGATCCTCGATATTGCCGACAACGCCGACGGCGGAGATGACCCGGTCAACCGTCATCTGCTCGGTCTTGCCGTCCTTCAGCTGCAAGGTCGCGGTCACTGAATTCGCGGATTTGTCGAGCTTGGTGACTTTTGTTTCGGTTAGGACCTTGATGCCTTGCTTCTCGAACCGTTTCAGCGCATGCGCGGCGATTTCATGGTCTTCCACCGGCAGCACCTGCGGCAGCACCTCAACGACCGTCACTTCGGCGCCCATCGTGCGGTAAAAGCTGGCGAACTCGATGCCGATCGCGCCCGATCCGACGACCAACAGCGACTTCGGCATGGTCTCCGGCACCATCGCCTCGAAATAAGTCCATACAAGTTTCTTATCCGGCTCAAGTCCGGGCAAAACCCGTGGCCGAGCGCCAGTCGCGACGATGATATGTTTAGCTTGATACTCGCCCGCGCCAAGTGCGCCTTTCGGCGGATTTTCGGCCGCCACGACCGCCAACTTACCGCCACCCTTGAGCGTCCCGCGCCCCCAGATCACGTCGACCTTGTTCTTTTTCAGAAGGAAGCCAACGCCGGTGGAGAGCTGCGAAGCCACCCCGCGCGAGCGCTTGACCACGGCGGCGATGTCAAAGCCGATCGACCCCGCCGTGAGCCCATAAGCCGAGGCATGGGACATGTTGTGATAGACCTCCGCGGATCGAAGCAGCGCCTTCGTCGGAATACAGCCCCAATTGAGGCAAATTCCGCCGAGATGTTTCGACTCGACAACGGCAGTCCTTAGCCCAAGTTGCGCTGCCCTAATCGCCGCGACATAGCCGCCGGGACCGGCACCGATCACGATGACATCGTAGCTTTCAGCCATGCTTTTTACTCCGGTTTTGGCCGGCCCCGGCAGGCTGGCAACAGTCTAGTCAACCTTAAACAAGCATACCCATCGGCTTTTCGATCAGGTCTCGGAACGCCGTGAGAAGTTCCGCGCCAAGGGCGCCATCCACCACACGATGATCGCAAGAAAGCGTGACCGTCATCTGGTTGACCACGACGATCTGCCCATTTTTAACAACCGCGCGCTCTGCCCCCGCCCCCACGGCCAGGATCGTCGCGTGTGGCGGATTGATAATCGCGGTAAAGTGCTTGATGCCGTACATGCCGAGGTTCGACACGGCCGTCGTACCGCCCTGATATTCGTCCGGCTTAAGCTTCCGGTTACGGGCGCGCGCGGCGTAGTCCTTCGCTTCGCCGGCGATCACGGAAAGCGTCTTTGTCTCGGCCTTGCGAATAATCGGCGTGATCAGTCCGCCGGGCATTGCCACGGCCATACCGACGTCCGAGTGCTTGTGCTTCAGCATCCCGCCATCGGTCCACGAGGCATTCGCCTCCGGGACGCGCTGAAGGGCGAGCGCCAGTGCCTTGATCACAAAGTCGTTGACGGAAATCTTATAGGTCGGCTTTCCATCCTTTACGGGCGCGGCCGCATTCATCTCTTCGCGCAGCTTCATGAGCGCACCGATCTCGCAATCGACCGTCAGGAAGAAGTGAGGCACGGTCTGCACCGATTCGGTCAGGCGTCGCGCAATAGTCCGGCGCATGCCATCGTGTGGCACAATCTCGAAGGAGCCCGGCTCGAAGAGCTTGAGAACCATGTCATCCGAGAGCCCGGCCGGCGCCGTCGGCTTTACGGAAGGCGCGGGCGCAGGCGCGTCAAGCTTAACGCCAACGGATGCAGATGCCGCCTCGACATCGCGCAGAATAATACGACCGTGCGGCCCCGAGCCGGCGATCTTCGAAAGGTCGATCCCCTTATCGCGCGCCACACGGCGAGCGAGCGGCGACGAGAAGATCCGCTGGCCTTCCGTTGACGTTGCGGCCGAAACCGTAGCCGCGCTGCCGATCGGCTTGGCGACTAGCGCGGGCTCGGCCGAAAGCGATGGCGCGGCCGAAATCAATGGAGCGGCAGGCGTGGGAACCGGCTTAGGTGCGGTATCTGAACTTGCGACCTCGCCGTCCGCCGCAATCACCGCAATGGGCGTATTCACCGCAACGTCGGCCGTCCCTTCAGCGATAAGGATTTTCGCGAGTGTACCTTCGTCGACCGCCTCGACCTCCATGGTCGCCTTGTCGGTCTCGATCTCGGCGAGGACATCCCCCGACTTGACCCGATCGCCCTCTTTCTTAAGCCACTTGGCAAGATTGCCCTTCTCCATCGTCGGCGAGAGGGCAGGCATCAGCACGTTGATCGGCATTGGATTGCCCCGTCTCATTAGTCGGGCCGCGAGCCCGGAACTTGATCAACTCGACCGGCCCCTCAAGGGTCGGCCACCTGTTTTGCTAATGATTCAGCGGTAGGTCACGGCGCGCACGGCGTCGATGACTTCTTGAACATTTGGCAGCGCAAGCTTCTCGAGATTGGCCGCATAGGGCATAGGCACGTCTTTGCCGGTGACTTTGAGGACCGGGGCATCGAGATAGTCGAAGGCTTCAGACACAAGCCGCGACGCGATGTCCGATCCGATCGAGCCCTGCGGCCAACCTTCCTCGACAGTCACGCAGCGCCCGGTCTTTTGTACTGATCGGATGACTGTCGCAATGTCCAAGGGGCGTAGCGTGCGTAGATCGATGAGTTCGACATCGATGCCAAGTTTGGTAAGTTCATCGACCGCTTTCAGCGCATAGGTCATGCCGATCCCGAACGACACGACCGTGCAGTCCCGACCGGCGCGCGCGATCTTGGCCTTGCCAATCGTCACCAAATGATCGCCCTTGGGAACCTGGAACGATTGTCCGTAAAGAATTTCGTTTTCCAGGAAGATGACCGGATTTGGATCGCGGATCGCTGACTTAAGCAGACCCTTGAAATCGGCTGCCGAATGCGGCTGCACGACCTTCAGGCCAGGAATATGCGCGTACCAAGCGGCGTAATCCTGGCTGTGCTGCGCCGCGACGCGGGCGGCCGCACCGTTTGGACCGCGAAACACGATCGGACAGCCCATTTGGCCACCCGACATATAGAGCGTCTTCGCCGCCGAGTTGATGATCTGGTCGATCGCCTGCATTGCGAAGTTGAAGGTCATGAATTCCACGATCGGACGTAACCCCGACAGCGCCGCGCCGACGCCCATGCCGGCAAAGCCATGCTCGGTGATTGGGGTATCGACCACACGACGGGGTCCGAATTCCTGAAGAAGGCCCTGAGTGATTTTGTAGGCGCCCTGATACTCCGCCACTTCCTCGCCCATGACGAAAACGGTGTCGTCGC
>JBEINZ010000045.1:0-15367 GCA_040377825.1 Hyphomicrobiales bacterium
CCGCTACACGTTTCGCCCGTCAGGCAAGATTTTGATTGACGAGCGCGGTGCTAAGGTGCGCCTGACGGAAAAAGAAACTGCGATTTTGAAGTATCTGTATCGCGCGGGTGAGAAGCCCGTTTCGCGCGATGTCCTGCTTCACGAGGTGTGGGGCTATAATTCCGGCGTGACGACGCACACCCTTGAGACCCATATCTATCGCCTGCGCCAGAAGGTAGAGCGGGATCCTTCAAATGCCGAACTCCTTTTGACTGAGTCCGGGGGCTATAAGTTGGTGCCCTGAGGGACGGGGCTTGATCGCCAAATCATTGTTGACGATCATGCGAAGCCTGTGGAAATCGGCATCGACTCCGACAGAAAGATCAATCCGATTCGGGATCGCGCGATGATCCCTGCATAAACTGCCGAAGGCTCCGCCAAAGGTAAGGCCGGAGCGAATCATCGTTGATGCAAACCTGCGATCGGCTGACATATGACGCTCGAGCGCGATATCGAAATTCTGAAGATGGTCCCGTTCTTCGCGGACCTGCCGGCGGAGCCGTTGAAATTGCTCGCCTTCAGCGCCGAGGGTCGTGAATATGCCGACCAAACAAAGGTTTTCCAGGAGGGTGAGCCGGCCGATGGCGGTATTGTCGTCATGTCGGGCCGCGTCGACTTGGTGCGTGATAGCCTCGGCCGCGACCGACCCGTCGCCAGCCTCGGGCCGGGCGGCATGATTGGCGAGTTGGCGTTGCTTGTGGAGACAGCGCGCCCAGCCTCCGCCATCGCCGTCGGACGCTCGACGAAGCTCTATACGATCCGCCGCGCCATGTTTCGCCGGATCCTTGAAGAGTATCCGGACATTACGCTCGACATGCAGTCGAAGATCGCCGGCCGCATCGCCGCGCTAGACCCCGCACTCGGCTCGATCGCACGTCAGATGGGCGCGATCGACGGCGAGTGAAGCCACACGAAGAGCGACCGCGCGGCCAAACGATTTCAGACGCGGTTACACAAACAAGCGTTCCATCACCCGGGATAGGCGGCGCGCAAAGTCGGCGGTATCTTCAGGCACTTCGCCATCCATCACGCGCGCCTGCGCGAGCACAAGATGGGCCGCATCGTCCAAAATCCCATCGTCGGAAAGCGCAGCGGCGCCACCGTTGGCGAGGCCACGGCTCATGCCCTTCAAAAGGGTGTGGCCCGGATTGATTTCGAGCACCGGCTTTTGCAGAGGCGAGCCGCCTTCGTGCCGCGACACGATCTTCTCATAAGCCCTGTCCGGTCCAACGTCGGGGGCTACCAGACAGGCAGCGCTTTCCGCCAATCGCTTCGAGGCGCGCACGTCGGACACGCGGTCGCCGAGCCGTTGCTTCAAATAGGCGATAAGCCCGGCGGAAGGGTCGCCATCGGTCGGCGCCGCCGGCTCATCGGTTTTGGTAACGGGTGGAATGGCGTCGAGATCCGCCGCGCCCTGCGTCACCGACTGGAATGGTTTGCCGTTAAAGCCAAGCGCGGTGCGCACCCAGAAGGCATCGACCGGATCGGTCAAAAGCAACACCTCGATATCGCGGGCACGGAATCCCTCAAGGTGGGGACTTGCGGCCGCGCGCTGAGGCGTATCGGCGAGGACATAGAAGATGCGTGTCTGATTTTCCTTCAGGTCCTTGACGATCTCGGCAAGACCGCGCCAACGATCGGCGGATTGTGTCGTTTTGAAGCGCACGATCTTGAAGAGGTCGTCTCGCCGCTCGAAGTCCTCATAAAGGCCTTCCTTTATGACCGGCCCAAAAGCCTCCCAGATCTTCTCGAATGTCTCAGGCTCGTTTTCGGCGAGCTTTGCGAGCTCGCTCAAGGTGCGACTGGTGACGGCTTTGCGGATCGAATCCAGCATTGGATTGGTCTGCAGCATCTCACGCGAGAGATTGAGCGGCAGATCCTCCGAATCGATGACGCCGCGGACGAAGCGGGCCCATGCGGGCAGTATGTCGACGTCGTCGCTGATGAAAATGCGCCGGACATAGAGCTTAATCCGACCCTTTCTTGAGGGATCGAAAAGATCAAACGGCTTCATCGATGGCACAAACAGCAGGACCGAGTATTCGAGCCTGCCTTCCGCCTTGTAATGGACGGTCAAGGCGGGTTCGTCCCACTGACCGGAGACGGTCCCGTAAAAGTCCTTATACTCGTCCTTCGTGACCGACGACTTCGGTTTGACCCAGAGCGCCGAGCCATCTGTCAGCGCGCGAGCCTCTGCTTCGCTCGAGTCGGCAAGCCGGATCGGTACCGGCACATGCGCGGAGTACTCCTCGACGATCCGCTCGATCGTCGTCGTTTCGGCATAGGTTTCGCTCTCGGGGCTAAGCTTGAGCAAAACGCGCGTGCCGTGCGTGGGAACAGAGTCCAAGGTTGCTTGCGCGACGCTGAACGTGCCCTTGCCGTCGGATGTCCAAGCCCAGGCCTCGTCCGAGCCGGCCTTACGGCTGACGACCTCGACTTCGGACGCGACCATGAAGGCGGAATAAAAACCGACGCCGAACTGGCCGATCAGCCGCGCGCGGTCCGGCGCATCGCTTGCCTCGTCGAGAAAAGCGCGGGTGCCGGAGCGGGCGATCGTGCCGAGATTGTCGACCAGCTCCTGCCGGCCCATGCCGATCCCGTTATCGATCACGCAAAGCGTTCGCGCGGCCTTATCGGCGATTATCGTGATGCCGAGCGGGGCATCGCTCGATAGAAGCCCCGGATCGGCCAAGGCCATCCAGCGCAGCTTCTCGCAGGCATCCGCCGCATTGGAGATAAGTTCACGGAGGAAAATGTCTCGGTTTGAGTAAACCGAGTGCACCATCATGTGGAGCAGTCGACTAACCTCGGCTTGGAAAGCATGGGTATCGGCTGGCTTCTCGATGGCATCGGACGTCATGTCAAAATCCCGTTGGATGTGGGCGAAGGGGAGCGCCGCAAATCGGCGCGGCGATGATATCGGATAAGGGCATGAGCTATTCAAGCATGCCGCCGAGGTCAAATACGTTACCGCCTTGAAAAAAACTGCGATGTTAGTGCTTGCACGGAATACATTTTTACTAATCATTAACCATAATTAAGCAATCGTGAGTCGCACCAAATGGGGCGCGCGCCATGGATGCAGAGACATATGGAATCCGTCCAAAGCTCGAGACTTATGACGACGTATGTTACGTCATTGAAGGCCTGCGCTTGAAAAAAACGTCCCGAAGCGAGCTTACGCGTGTATTGGTCTCGCAATTTACTGTCGATCTTGACGTCTTGGCGGACGCATTAGGCTCACACTAGATCCGGACACATCCGCAGCGAACGACGGCAGTTTCTTAAACCCGTCGTTCAACCATCATCTTTTTGATTTCGGAAATGGCCTTCGCCGGATTGAGGCCCTTGGGGCAGGTGTTCGCACAGTTCATGATCGTGTGACAGCGATAAAGCCGGAACGGATCCTCGAGATTGTCGAGCCGTTCGCCCGTCGCCTCGTCACGGCTGTCGATCAGCCAACGATAGGCCTGCAGGAGGACGGCCGGACCGAGGTAGCGGTCGCCGTTCCACCAGTAGCTCGGGCACGATGCCGAGCAGCAGGCACACAGGATGCACTCATAGAGCCCGTCAAGATGCTCGCGGTCCTCGCGCGACTGCTTCCATTCGGTCTGCGGCGTCGGCGTCACCGTATGCAGCCACGGCTCGATGGAGCGATGCTGGGCGTAGAAATTGGTGAGATCCGGTACGAGATCCTTCAGAACGGGCATGTGCGGCAGCGGATAGATCTTCACCGGCCCCTTCACCTCGTCCATGCCCTTGGTGCAGGCGAGCGTGTTCAGCCCGTCGATATTCATCGAACAGGAACCGCAGATCCCTTCCCGGCAAGACCGCCGGAAGGTCAGCGTCGGGTCGATCTTGTTCTTGATATAGAGAAGCCCGTCGAGAACCATCGGCCCGCAATCTTCGAGATCGACGAAATAGGTGTCGATGCGCGGATTACCGCCGGCCTCGGGATCCCACCGGTAGACCCGATACTCCTTCAGCCGCGTCGCCGCCGCCGGCTTCGGCCAGGTCTTGCCGGGCTGCATCTGGCTATTCTTGGGGAGAGTGAGTTGAACCATGGTGCCGTCCTTCGCCTTATTTCTTCAGCCGGTTCGCTCGCCGATCCTCAGCTTCAAAATCGAACCAAAAACAATTACCCTTGCCATCGACCGACCCCAGCGCGGCCGCCAAGGTCGGCGAAACGTCTCGGTTCAACGCGCCTTCATCGATAAGGCGAGTTCAACCGCAGGCATCAAGTCGTTGTTGTCCTCGATCCGCCGCATGCGGATATCTTTCAAGGACGCCGCAAACCAGGGGAACGTCATCGTCAATTTCTGCACGGCGATTTGGCAGCTCACGACATCGATCTCGTTGTTGCCAAAGTAAACGCTGCCCTGCTGTCGGTCGAAGCCTTCATCGCGTAGAAAGCGAGCGATGTCGGCATACGCATTCTGCCATGACGTATTCGGATAGCTCTGTTCGAGCACCTTAGTATCCAGATCGAACGTAATGGCATAGGTCACGGGCGGGCGAACTTTCGTATTGTGGCCAATTCGGACATTCGACCTCGACCGACTGGGACCGGTCGAGAGGGATTCCGGAAGGAGCCGCCTAGACGAAATCGTCATTGATGCGCCTCCCGCCTCCCGAACACCTCAGTAAACCCGCGCCTTCGGCTCGATATACGCGATGTCGTTCGACATCGTGTAGGTATGGACGGGACGGTCGTCGAGCGTGACGGCGCGGCGCGAATCGTCGGCCCAGGCGAGCGTGTGTTTCATCCAATCGCGGTCGTCGCGGTCCGGATAGTCCTCGCGGGCATGGGCGCCGCGGCTTTCGGTGCGGCTCGCGGCGGAATCCATGGTGACGACCGCTTGGGCGATCAGGTTGTCGAATTCGAGCGTCTCCAGGAGGTCCGTGTTCCACACGAGCGAGCGGTCGGTGACCTTCACGTCGTCGATGCCGTTCCAGATGCCGTGGATCAGCTTCTGGCCTTCCTGAAGGATCTCGCCCGAGCGGAACACCGCGCAGTTGGTCTGCATGGCGCGCTGCATCTTCTGCCGGAGTTCCGACGTCGGCGTGCCGCCGGACGCGTGGCGGAACTTGTCGAGCCGGGAAAGCGCGAGATCGCCGCCGTCCTGGGGCAGTTCCGGCTGGCGCGCGCCAGCCTCCACGGTTTCCGCGCAGCGCAGGCCGGCGGCGCGGCCGAACACGACCAGGTCGATCAGCGAATTGGAGCCGAGACGGTTCGCGCCATGGACGGAAACGCATGCCGCCTCGCCGATCGCCATCAGGCCGGGAACGACGCAATCTGGATCGCCATGCTTCTTGGTCAGCACTTCACCGTGATAGTTGGTCGGGATGCCGCCCATGTTGTAGTGGACCGTCGGCAGGACCGGGATCGGCTCCTTGGTGAGGTCGACGCCGGCGAAGACCTTGGCCGATTCCGTTATGCCCGGGAGCCGCTCGGCCAGGATCGCCGGATCCAGATGGCTCAGATGCAGGTGGATGTGGTCCTTGTTCTTGCCGACACCGCGGCCCTCGCGGATTTCGATGGTCATCGCGCGGGAGACGACGTCGCGGGAGGCGAGGTCCTTGGCGGAGGGCGCGTAGCGCTCCATGAAGCGCTCGCCTTCCGAATTGGTGAGATAGCCGCCCTCGCCGCGCGCGCCCTCGGTGATGAGCACGCCGGCGCCGTAGATGCCGGTCGGGTGGAACTGCACGAACTCCATGTCCTGCAGCGGCAGGCCGGCGCGCAGCACCATGGCGTTGCCGTCGCCGGTGCAGGTATGGGCGGAGGTGCAGGAGAAGTAGGCCCGTCCGTAGCCGCCGGTCGCCAGGATTGTCTTGGCCGCGCGGAACCGGTGCAACGAGCCGTCTTCCATTGAGATCGCCACCACGCCGCGGCAGGCGCCGGCATCGTCCATGATCAGATCGATGGCGAAATACTCGATGAAGAACTCAGCCGAATGCCGGAGCGATTGGCCGTAGAGCGTGTGCAGGATGGCGTGGCCAGTGCGGTCGGCGGCGGCGCAGGTGCGCTGGGCGCGGCCCTTGCCGAAATGCGTGGTCATGCCGCCGAACGGACGCTGATAGATCTTGCCTTCCTCCGTGCGCGAGAACGGCACGCCCCAATGTTCCAGCTCGTAGACGGCTTCCGGCGCGTGGCGGCAAAGATACTCGATGGAGTCCTGATCGCCGAGCCAATCGGACCCTTTGACGGTGTCGTACATATGCCAGCGCCAATCGTCCTCGCCCATGTTGCCGAGCGCGGCGGAGATACCGCCTTGGGCCGCGACGGTATGCGAGCGGGTCGGGAAGACCTTGGTGATGCAGGCGGTTTTCAATCCCGCCTCCGAGGCGCCGACCGCCGCGCGTAATCCGGCGCCGCCGGCACCGACCACCACGACGTCGAATGTATGGTCGACGAAGGAATAGGCCCGCCCGTTCAAGCCGGGGGCCGCGGATCCGTTGGTCGTTGCGTCAGCCATGTCGTTTCAGATCCCGAATGAAAGCTTGACCACGGCCCAGATCGAGGCAAGGCCGACGAGGGCGCAGAAGAACGTATTGGCGATGACGGCGGTGAGCCGCGTCAGTTCGCCATGAACATAATCCTCGATAATGACCTGCATTCCGATGCGCATATGCGCGGTCCCCGCGAGAATCATGGCGAGCAGCATGACGGCGATCACGGGCGAGCCGAGCGTCGCCACGACCTCCGCATGAGGTCGCCCGACCGTCGCGATCACCACGCCTACGAAAACCAGCGTCAGCGGGATCATCGCGAGGCCTGTGACGCGTTGTCGCCAGAAATGCTCGGTGCCCTCATGGGCGGAGCCGAGACCGCGAACCTTGCCCAGTGGCGTGCGCATGCTCATGGACGCTGTTCCTATGTCACGATGGCCGCGACGATCCAAACGAGGATCGTCAGCCCCACGGAGCCGATGAGAGTGCCTTTCGCGAGCCACTGCCGGGTCTGGCGATCATAGCCGCGGCCGAGATCCCAGACGAAATGCCGGATGCCGCCGAGCATGTGGTGGAACAGCGCCCAGGTGTAGCCAAACAGGATCACCTGGCCGAGGATGGAGCCGAGGAACCAGGAGACGGCGTCAAATGGAGCTTTTCCCGCGGCGGCCGCCACCAGCCAGGCCGCGAGCAGCAGCGTGCCGAGGTAAAGCGCGCTTCCCGTGATGCGATGGACGATCGACATGACCATCGTCCAGGACGGACGATAGATCATGAGATGGGGCGAGAGCGGTCGCTCGGCGGTCTTTGGTTTTGTCTCGGTCGTCGACATCGGCGTCGGTCGATCCTTGCCTCGAGAGCGTCTTGCCGGCCCCGATCGGGCCAAAACAGCTCTGATTTAATGTGCCGCGGTTCAGCGTAGCACGATGACCCGCCGCCGCGACGGATCTAACCCTTTTTGCTGCTATGCGCAAAGTCTTCAAACGGCTGAAGGCGAAATTCATTGATGCGCGAACCGGCTGGATCCGCCGGCCGCACCGCGCGCTGCCAGCCTCGTCAAACCCTCCGCGGCGAGAATCGGTTCCACTCCAATCGTTTAAAGCGACCGAGTCGACCCGGCCGATCTGGCAGATTACGAAGCTTCGGGCAAACCCTCATGGCGCGCTTGTCCTCGCTGCAACGCAACAACGAGCGATCGACCTCGGTCAATGCGGCATGGCCACCCAATAGTCGAGCTCGAGAATGACCGAGGGGTCATAATCGCCGCTTTCCAGGCGATCGGGAAAATCCGTCGCCGGCCGGTCCTTCGTCGCGATCGTGCGCAGTCGCAGCGCGCCGATGTCCTGGCGTCCTGGCAGCGCGGCGGTGTCGAGCACCTCCGACCACGCGAAAACGGTCTCGCCGGCAAAAAGCGGCGCGACATGCCGGCCGCCGTTGATCGCCGCGACGTGAAACGCGTTGCCGAGGCCGTTGAAGCTCAGCGCGCGGGCGAGGCTGATGACATGGCCACCATAGATCAGCCGGCGCTGGAACCGACCTCGGCTCTCGACGAATTGGTTGAAATGCACCCGCGCCGTGTTCTGATAAAGCCGGGTGGCGATCTGATGCTCGGCTTCCTCGACCGTCATGCCGTCGGCGTGGTCGATCCGTTCGCCTGGACGATAGTCGCCGAGGCGATGCGGACTGCCCGCCAGCATGTCGTCATAGGCTTCGATATCGAGGAGCGGCACGGCGCCGCCGATGTTTTCGGCCGGCACCGCCGCCGGCAGGCTCGGCACCCGTTCTTCCTCGGGCCGCGCGGTCTCGTCTTTCTTGCGCACCATGACCCAGCGTACCAATTCAAGGACCATATCGCCGCGCTGATTGAGCCCGGTCGATCGGACATAGACCACGCCGGTCTTGCGGTTGGAGTTTTCCTTGAGCCCGATCACCTCGGAAAGCGCGACGATCGTATCCCCGGGATAGACCGGTGCCAGGAACCGGCATGCGGCATAGCCGAGATTGGCCACGGCGTTCAACGAAATGTCCGGCACGGTCTTGCCAAACACGATGTGGAAAACCAGCAAGTCGTCGACCGGCGCGTCCGGGTAATTGATCGCCTTGGCGAATTCGGCGGATGATTGGACCGCGAAGCGGGTGCCGTAAAGCGCGGTGTAAAGCGCCACATCGCCGACGCTCACCGTGCGCGGCGTCGGATGGCGGATCACTTGGCCTAGCCGGAAATCCTCGAAGTGTCGGCCGGGATCGGTCTTGCTCATCGTCTTCGACCTTTTCGATGTAACCGGTGGCAGCGGTGATGACCGGGTGCGGATCTGTTGTCCAGTCCGCACAATGCCCAACAGGCTTCACGCCCAGATGGCAATCGGAAGGCCGAGCCCGTCGCGCTCCGGCGGATTGGGAAAGGGTCGAGCCTCGCCGCGATGGAGCCGCTCGGCAATCAGCGCGGCAACGGCGGCATCGATCAGGTCGTCGCGGCCGACGCCGCGCGGGCAGGGGCCTTCCAGGAAGGCACGGTCGTAACCGAGGCCAACGAGGACATCGATCCGCTCGGCGAGGCCCTCCGGATTCCGACGATTCTTGACCTTCTTCGGCAGGCGCATGACCTGGCCGCCGGCAAGCTGCCAGAAGGCGACCTCGGGGTGAACCTCATGGATCCGGCTTTTCGGGCCGCTCGTCATCACGGCGTCGACCTCGCGGATCTTGCCGAGGATGTGAAAACATTGCTTGGAGATTTGCCGCGGCGGATCGGAGGTCGCCAGCGCGACGGCGCAGGTCGTCCGATAGGCGTCGGGCGCGGCCAGATCGGGTGCGGCATGGACCGCCGCGCGGCTCGGCACCGAGAAGACCGATGACTGTCTCGCGCCGAGGAGCGGGCGGACCGCGCGTTCGGGCCCGCGTCCGCCGAGCCCGGCGCGCTCCGGCAGGCCGATCGGCATATCGATGGCCACGACGGCGGGGGCATCGGGTCCGTTCACAAGGTCGTTTAGTCGCTCGAAGACTTCAAGGCGGGGCGGATGCGCGCCGGAAAGATGCCGCAAAACCACGGCCCAGCCGCTCGGACAACCATCGACGCCGGCAAGCGTCGGGGCCCCGGCAAGCGTGGATGCGCTCACGATGCCGGCTCGGCTTTCGACCGCCGCGCCATCCCGCCGAGCCGGCGGATCTGCACGCTCGCCATCGAATGCACCAGCACGTCCTGCTCGGCTTGCAGCAGCAGTTCGTCGGCGCCCGCGCGCACGCTGCGCGCGACCATGTCAAAAACACTAGCCGCGGCGCCGGCCAGTGCTTGCTCGGGATGGGCGCCATCAAGGGTGCGCGCGAGATAGCTTGTTGCGAGAAGGTCGCCGGTGCCGTTCGGAGCGCCGGCGACCATTGGGTGCTCGGCCTGAAGCGCCATTTCGGGGGTCACCAGCAAGGTCGCGACCGATCGTGCCATCATGGCTGGCGCGGAGGTCACGAGAACGGTCGCGGGGCCGAGCGCGCGGGCGGCAACTGTCGCCTCGGCCGTTGTGTCGACCGGGCGTCCGGAGAGCCAGCCCGCCTCAAAACGGTTCGGCGTGGCGATGTCGGCGATCGGCAGCAGACGATCGCGAATGGCGATCGCGGTCGCCTCGGGCAGGTAGAGTCCGCCGGTCCCATCGGGCCGGATATCGCCGATGACCGGATCGCAAAGGTAAAGCGCGTTGGGGTTCGATCGTTTAACCGCCGCGACCAAGTCGGCGGCGGCCTCGACCTGTGCCGCGTCGCCGAAATATCCGGTCAAGATCGCGCCGACCTCCGCGAGCCATCGGGCCGATCCGAGATCCACGCAAAGTGCGGCAAAGCTGGCTGCGTCGGGTACGAGACGCGACGCGCGGCCATGGCCTGGATGCCAGGGGAGCGTGACGGTCGGCACGAACCAGGTCCGGAACCCGAGACGCTCCAGCGTGAACACCGCCGCGCGGCCGCCGACCGAGCCGCGCGCGACGAGGCTTGAGACGACGACGACGGAGGGCTTTGCTTCGGATGTGATCATATGACGTTTAGCTCCCGGACCGGACGGCCGGCCAAAATGCGCTCATAGCCGAAGATCGAAAGGTCGAGCGAGACCGAATCACCCGTCGTGATCCATTCGGCAACCCAGCGTCCAACACCGGGCGCCTGTTGCAGGCCATGGCCGGAGAAGCCGTTGGCGAAGATGAAGTTGTTGATCTCGGGATGCGGACCGACGACGGCGTTTTGATCGAGCGTGTTGTAGTCATAGTGGCCGGCCCAGGCGCGCACCAGCTTCAACGCCTCGAAAGCCGGGATGCGCGTTGCGAGCGCTGGCCAAATTACCTCATCGTAAAGACCGTAATCGACCGCGAAATCGTCGTTCGCGGCGCGAGGGTCGGAATCCTCGTCGGGCGAAACCCCGCAAATGAAGTATTCGCCTTCCGGACGGACATAGACGCCGGTCGTATCGACCAAGAGCGGCATGGACGCGACCGTCTCCCGGCAATGAACGACGAAGACGAAGCGCTTGCGCGGCTCGACCGGAAGCACGATGCCGGCGAGCGCGGCGACGTCGCCCGCGGCCGGGCCGGCTGCATTCACAAGCGTCCCGCAGGCGATCTTGGCGCCATCGGCAAGGGTGACCCCCGCGACGGTCGCGCCGGCCCGCTCGATCGCGACGACATCGCCGTGGATATAGCTCGCGCCGCGATCGCGCGCCGCCCGGCGGAAAAGTTCAAGCAAGGTATGCGCGTCGAACCAGCCTTCGCCGGTAAGGCCGAGCGCGCCCGCCGCGATGCCCGAAAGAGACAGCCACGGGAAACGCCGGGCGAGCTCGTCCGGATCGAGCAAGGCGATGTCGGCGGCTTCGGCCATTTGGACGCGATGGTTCGCTTCCAGGATCGCGCGGCCCTCCATGCTCGCAAGCAGAAGATAGCCGCCTTCGTGGAAGCCGATATCGGCCAAGGGGCCGAAGCGGTCGTTCAGGCCGCGCATGAAATCGACCCCGAAGCGCGATAGGCGGATGTTTTCCGGCGTCGAGAATTGCTGGCGGATTGAAGCGGCGGACAGCGTTGTTGCCGAACGCGAATAGGTCGGATCGCGCTCAATCACCGCGATCGAGCCCTTGAACCCAAGATCATGGGTCAGGAAATAGGCAATCGCCGATCCGACGATCGCGCCGCCCACGATAACCACATCAAACCGCTCGAACGTCCTCGACACGCGCTTTCTCCCGAGCCCTGTTGGCGGCGCCTGCTCTAGCGGAAAAATGGCCGTCGAGGAATGCGGTAGGCGCGAGGCTCCGATCCGTTTGTCCTTATCGCTCCTCGCGATACGGCATGGCTGGCGCGTCGTCTGACGATGCCGATCGCGCGATGGTCGACAGCGGATCGCGCACGGCGATCGTCCAATAAACCAGACCGCCGACCGCCCCGACCGCCGCGATCATACCGAAAACCGGAAGGCTGGAGAGGTCGGGCGCCACCTTCGCCAGGCCAAGGATCACGCCGCCGATCTCTATCGCCAGCCCCGTGATCGCCCCGTAAATGGCAAACAGCGTTGGCGAGCGCAGCGTCGCGCCGCCGGCGCTCGCCACGATGAAGGCCGTCGCGAAGGGCGCGGCCGCAATGACGGCGATGACGAAACACATGATGACGATCAGCAGCACATCAATGAGGCTTGTGGTCGAAAGCGCGGCGTCCGCGCCGAAGACGATCATGTCATGGGTCAGGAGCGCGATCGGTATGGCGAGCGCGGAGGCAAGACACGCGGCGAGGTAGCCGGCCAGCTTTCGCCCCAGCCCGCTCCCCTCGTTGAGATCTTCAGCGGTGTCGCGCGGATCGGCGGAAAGCGACATGCCTGATTACCATGAGCCTCGCGCCGACCGAATCGGTCACGCTTCGTCAATCGATGATAGTTCGAGAAGTTTATGAAATGTCGAGATGCATGACGGACGTGGTGCGTCAGTCATCGTCCGGGCCGCCGATCATCGCCTCCAGCGCCATGCGCTCGCGGATCTTCAGCCGCTCGGATGCCGATTTCAGCTGGCCGCAGGCGGCGAGAATATCCCGCCCGCGCGGCGTGCGGATCGGGCTGGCATAGCCCGCGCGGTTGACGATCTCCGCGAAGCTCTCGATCGCATCCCAACTCGAGCACTCATAGGTCGAGCCTGGCCAGGGATTGAACGGGATGAGGTTGATCTTGGCGGGGATACCCGACAGGAGCCGAACAAGCTCGCGCGCATCGGCGGGCGAATCATTCACGCCCTTCAGCATGACGTATTCAAAGGTGATCCGCCGCGCGTTGGACAGGCCTGGATAGGCCCGACAGGCCTCAAGGAGGTCCGCGATCGGAAATTTCCGATTGAGCGGCACGAGCTCGTCTCGTAATTCGTCGCGCACGGCGTGCAGCGAAACGGCGAGCATGACGTTCATCTCGGCGCCGGCACGCGGGATCATCGGCACGACGCCGGAGGTCGACAGCGTGATCCGCCGGCGCGACAGCGAGAGGCCCTCGCCGTCGGTCGCGATTGCCAGCGCGTCGCGGACATTGTCGAAATTGTAGAGCGGCTCGCCCATGCCCATCATGACGATGTTGGACACAAACCGGCCCTCGCGCGGCACGATGGCGCCGGTGATCGTTTCCATATGCGGAAAGTCACCCAGCCGTTCGCGGGCGACCACGATCTGGGCGACGATTTCCTCGGCGGTCAGATTGCGCACCAGTTTCTGCGTGCCGGTATGGCAGAACGAACACGTGAGTGTGCAGCCGACCTGTGAGGAAACGCAGAGCGTGCCGCGCCCCTCCTCGGGGATATAGACCGTTTCGACATCGACGGGACGGCCCGCGCCGCGCGGGGGAAAGCGCAGGAGCCACTTCCGCGTGCCGTCGACTGAGATCTGCTCGGTGACGACCTCCGGTCGGCCGATCACATAGCGCGCGCCGAGCGCGGCGCGGAGCTCCTTGGAGACGTTGGTCATCCGATCGAAAGACGCCGCGCCGCGAAAGTAGATCCAGTGCCACAGCTGGTTCGCCCGCATGCGGACCTGGCGCGGCTCCACCCCGACGGCGGCGAGGGCCTCACCCAGCTCGTCGCGCGTCATGCCGAGGAGCGACGGCATGGCATCGCGCTGCGGCTCGACTTCCGCCGTCTTCGTGATGGAAAAGGGCGGCGGGACGGGGGTCGCGCTGATCGCCAGGGGGCCGAGCTCGGTCATCGTATCCTTCTTGCGCTCAAGCGCGTGCGGCCGCCGCGTGGTTGACCGCGATGGTGATCGATCGGTCATATAGCGCCAGAAGGGCGGGAAAGTAAGCCGATCCGCGTGACGGCCTACCTGCATTCCTTTCCGATGGCTTCGAGCGCGCCCCCGATGCCGGCAAGCGAAAAGCTGTAGGTGGTCGTGTTGCCGCGCCCGGACTGTCCGATAATGGTCAGCTTACGCCCGCGCTTCATGGCATCCACGAGCTTGGCCTCGTCGGCGGGGGCATCGACCCAAGCGCCGTCGCCGCGCGTGAACAGGCTGAACTTGGTCCCGTCGATATCAACGGATACCTTGCTCTGTTCCTTAAAGGAATAGCCGACCTGGACGCTCGGTTCGTTGCGGATGCCCTCGCTTGGCCTCGTCGACACAAAGAGGAACACATCGCCGTGATTGAGGCCGGCGGGCTCTTGCTTTTGTGGCTTGGACAGCGCGTAGCAGATCTTGCCCTTCGCCCCGGTCGCGGTGACGGCCGTCCAATCGCGCGATTCGACGAGCTTCATCGGCGGGCTCGTCTCGGCCGTCGCCGCGATGCTCGTGGAAACCAGCGTCACGGCAGCGAGGAGCACGGCTTTATTCATGGTCTTCATGAGTACCCATCTCTCCGTTCAGCCCATCAAATATTTGCCGAACCACCTATTTCGTGCGGTTTACGAAACCATGAAGATAGTTACCAGATTGTTGAAGAGGCGCGGCGCGCCCGGATCGATTGAGCCAATGACCGTTCATTGTCGGCGTCGGCGACGTCGCGAAGTCCGCGCGCCACGATCCGTGGTTCTTGGTCCCAAGTATCGGACGCCAAACAACGATCGTCGTGCGGCGTCATCCTGCCGCAGGCCCGTCACGGCAGTGCCTTCGTTCGCGGTTTACGTTCCACACCAAGAGGGCTAGACCGTTCCTGCCAAAAAAGGCGAGAATTCGACGGATTGTGTCGGTCTCAATCGAGGAGTCCGGCGAGGCGTCCGATTAAATTGGCAGAACTGCAAGAATTGCCGCTAGGCTAGGGTTTTTGAGGGGGCATGAGGGAGTTGGACCAGCAGCGGGTCGCAATGGACAGGGACGATTTCGCCGATCTGGTGCAGAAAGTTGCGGGAAACCGCGACCGGGAAGCTTTCGGCCGGCTGTTTGACCATTTCGCGCCGCGCATCAACGCCTACTTGCTGCGCCTCGGTACCGACAACGGTTCGGCCGAGGAGTTGGCGCAAGAGGTTATGGTCACCTTGTGGCGCAAGGCAGCGCTCTTCGATCGCACGAAATCATCCGTGGCCACTTGGCTTTTCCGAATCGCGCGCAATCGCCGGATCGATGTGCTGCGACGTGATAAACAGGCTCTGCTGGACGCGGAGGATCCGCTATTGCAACCCGCGGGCAACGACGATGCCGACGAAGGCATTGACGCGCAGCGCCGGGAAGAGCGGATCCGCGACGCGATGCGGCTTCTGCCCGCCGAGCAGGTCGAATTGATCCGTCTCGCCTTTTTTCTCGGTCTTTCGCATAGCCAGATCGCCGAACGCACAAATTTGCCGCTCGGCACGGTGAAGTCGCGAATTCGGCTGGCTTTCTCTCGCCTGCGTAAGGCCTTGGAAGCGGACGGCGTGGTGAATTTCGATTGACACCTCAGACCGGTGGTGCATGACCTCAAACCG
>JBEINZ010000180.1:0-6632 GCA_040377825.1 Hyphomicrobiales bacterium
CGTTGCGGCCGGCGCGAGCATGATCCAGGGCGCGCGGGTCAGATACTCGCGGCCGTAGCCGACCATGTTGCCGAGGCTTGTCATCGGTGGCTGAACGCCGAGGCCAAGGAACGACAGGCCTGACTCCAGGAGGATGATTTCCGGGAACACCAGCGTCATCGAGACGATCAGCGTCGAGGCGATATTCGGCAGGATGTGCCGGAAATAGACCCGCGACGGGGTCGCGCCGAGTTGTCGGACCGCGCCGGCGAACCCTTGGGCGCCGGCCGAAATCGCCAAGCCGCGCGCGATGCGGGCGTAGCGCTCCCAGCCGAAAAGGCCCATCAGGCAGATCAGCAGCGGCAGCGAATTGCCAAAGAAGGCGAGCACCGCGAGCGCCATGATCAGGAACGGCATGCTCGCCTGAAAGTCCGCCAGCATCAGCACGAACTGTTCGACGAGCCCACGAAAATGCGCCGCGAGAAAGCCGAGCGTGGTGCCGAATGTGGCGGAGATCAAAGTTGCTCCAAAGGCGATCATCAGCGAGATGCGGATTGACTGAAGGAGCCTCGAGAGCACGTCGCGGCCAAGTTCGTCGGTGCCGAGCCAGTGCACCGGATTGCCCGGCAGCGAAAGCCGGTTCTTCAGGTCCATCCCGGTAAAGGAATAAGGCGCGATCCTATCCGCGAGGATCGCGATCACGACCATTGCCACGAGCCAAAAGATGGCAACCATGACGGAGATCGGCATCCGCGCGCTCTTTGCGGCAGCGACTTTCGGCTTTTGCGAGGTGGCGGGAAGCGCGGCGTCGGCCATATCAGTGCCCTCCGGCGCGTGCGCCCGAGCGCAGGCGCGGATCAAAATAGCCGTAGAGGAAATCGACGATCAGGTTCGAGGTGACCATGGTTCCGGCCACAAGCAGCAGGATGCATTGCACGACCGCGAGATCGCGATTGGCGACCGCGACGACCAAGAGCCGGCCGACGCCGGGCCAGGAGAAGACACTTTCCACGACGACCGCTCCGGCGATCAACGTCCCGACCATGAAGCCGACCATCGTAACCGTCGGGATCGCGGCATTGGGCAGGGCGTGCGCGCGGATCGCGGTTGACCAGGGCACGCCCTTGGCCAAGGCAGTCCGCATATAGGGCTGGCCGAGCACCTCGATCATGGCGGAGCGCGTAAACCGCGCTAGCAGCGCCGCGCCGCCGATCCCGAGCGTGATGATCGGCAAGATCGCGTGGCGCCAGCTATCTTGACCGCCGGACGGCCGCCAGCCGAGCTGCACGGAAAACACCAGAACCAGAACGAGCCCAAGCACAAAGCTCGGCACGGTGAAGCCCGCGACAGCGGCCGTAATCACCGCGCGGTCGATCGCGCTGCCGCGATGAAGCGCCGCGTAGAGGCCAGCGGGAATGCCGATGCCGACTTTAATCAACAGTGCGGGGATGGTCAGGATCAAGGTCGCGGGAATGCGCTCAATCACGAGATCGATCGCCGGGCGGCCGTCGCGCATGGAGCGGCCCAACTCGCCTTCGGCGATCGCGAGGAAGTAGGCCAGATATTGCTGCCAGATCGGATCATCGAGGCCCCAGGACTTGCGGAACGCCGCGATGGCCTCGGGCGGCGCTTCCGGCCCCATGATGATCAGCGCCGGATCGCCGGACATGCGCAGCACGACGAACGCGAACGTCACGACCAAGGCGATCGTGATAAGAGCGCGAAGGATCCGTATCGCGACGAACCGCAGCATTATGCGGCCTCCGCGATCGAGTTCGAGCCTGGCGAGGCCAGATGGCAAGCGGCGTGGCGGCCGGCGCCGAGATCAACGAGCGCTGGGGTCTCGCTCTTGCAGCGCGCGATCGCGACGGCGCAGCGCGGGTGGAACGAGCACCCATTAGGCCGGTCCGCCGGGTTAGGTGGGTCGCCGGTCAGGACGATACGCTCGCCCGCCGGCTTGCCGGGCATCGGCGCGGCGGAAACCAGGGCCTTGGTGTAGGGATGGACCGGCGTCGCGAACAGATCATCTGCGTCGCCTTCTTCGACGATGCGGCCGAGATACATCACCGCCACGCGCCGGCTCACTTGCCGAACGACGCGCAGGTCGTGGCTGATGAACAGCATCGTCAGGCCGAGCTCGGCTTGCAGATCGACCAGCTGATTGACGACCTGCGCCTGGATCGAGACGTCGAGCGCGCTGACCGGTTCGTCGCAAACCAGCAAATCCGGCTTTGTCGCGAGCGCACGTGCAAGAACCGCGCGCTGACGCTGCCCGCCCGATAGCTCGTGCGGATAGCGTCGCCCATGGTCCGCTGAAAGCCCGACTGATTCCAGGAGCTCCAAAACCCGATCGTCGCGCTCCTTATCTGTCCCGATCCGATGAATATCCATCGGCTCACGGACTTGCGGCGCGATCGCGAGGCGGCGATCAAGCGCCCCAAGCGGGTCCTGGAAAATCATCTGCATGCGCGCCCGCATCCGTCGCCATTCGGGGCTGCCGATCTCGGGGAAGGACTTGCCATCAAACGTGACGGTTCCAGCGTCGAGTGGCTCCATGCCGAGCACGATGCGGCCGGTGGTCGACTTGCCGGATCCGGACTCGCCGACAAGCCCGAGGGTTTCGCCGCGCGCGATCGTCAGCGTCACGTCGTCGACGGCGCGGACTTCGACCTGTTTGCCGAACACGCCCCGACGCATGCTGTAGCGGCGGCCGATATTGCGGGCCGTCAGAAGTGGTGCGTTCATGCGTTCACGAGCTCCCGGCCGTTCGGTTCCATCGTCCGGTGCGCGGCAAGAACGCAGGCCATGCGGCGCTCGGCGCCTATCGTTTCGAGCGGCGGTACCGCCGCGCTGCAGGCCGATGTCGAATGCAGGCAGCGTGGGCTGAACGCGCAGCCGGCGGGCATCGCCTTTGGGTCCGGTACCGTGCCCGGGATAGCAACGAGGCGACGACGGGGCCCGGCGATGGGGGGAAGTGCCCCGATCAAGCCGCGCGCATAGGGATGCGCGGGGTCGTCGAAGAGCTGCGCCGCCGGGGCTTCCTCTACGATGCGACCGGCATACATGACGGCCACACGGTCGCAGGTCTGCGACACCACGCCGAGATCGTGGCTGATGAGAACGAGCGCCATGCCCATTTCCCGGCGGACCAGCGCGATGAGTTCGAGAATTTGGGCCTGGATGGTGGCGTCGAGCGCGGTGGTCGGTTCGTCCGCGACGAGGAGGTCCGGTTCGCCGGCAAGCGCCATCGCGATCATGATGCGTTGGTTCTGGCCGCCGGAAAATTCGTGCGGATAGGCCGACAGCCGACGCTCGGCGTCCGGCATGCCCACGAGATCGAGGAGACGCTTGGCCTCCACATTGATTGAGTAGCCCGACAGACCGCGGTGGAGCGCGAGCGCCTCCCCGATCTGCCGGCGTATCGTCAAGACCGGATTGAGCGCGCTCGCCGGATCTTGGAAGATCATGGCGATGCGCCCGCCGCGCACGCGATCGAGTGTTGCTTCCGCTGCGCCAAGGATGTCGCGTCCTTCGAGAAGGACACGACCGCTGACGGTCGCCTTTTTCGGCAAGAGACCCAGCGCCGCGAGCCAGGTCACGGACTTGCCGGACCCGGACTCGCCCACGAGCCCCACGGCCTCCCCGCGACCGACTGTCAGGTCGATCCCATGGAGGACGCCGACCCCATCGAAGGAGACGGCGAGATTTTCGATCGCGACGAGCGTTTCCATGGCCGGATCAGAGCGAGAAGTTGCCAGTGCGGAAGTCCATGGCGAAGGCCGGAGCGGTCTTCCACTTAATGGACTTCGGTTTGGCGGTGAACGTCGCGTTCTGATGCAGGACCGTGAACGCCGGGTCTTCGCGTTCGCAGATCTCCAACATGCGGCGGAACGCCTTCTTGCGCGCGTCGCGGTCGACCGACGTTTCCAGGATCTCGGCCATCTTGTTGGCTTCCGCGTTGGTCCATTCGCCGCTCTGCTGCTGTCCGCCATTCGGTCCGTGCTGGGCGACCAGCGAGGAAACCGGATCGTTGAACGGCGCGGAGTTCGACCAATCGCGGATCGCGCGAACGGCGTTCTTTTCCATGATCTGCGTCCAGTTTTCCTTGGTATCGATCTGGACGTTGAGGCCGACGGCCTTCCACATCTCGACAAGGACCTGACCGGTCGCGGTCTGGTTGGTGTAATAGTTATTCAGGAGCCGGTAGGGGATCGGATCGCCCTTGTAACCCGCCTGCTTCAGGAGATCCTGAGCCAGCTTCGGATCGAACTTCGGAACGTCCCAGTCGGCAATGAACATGTCGTCATAGTATTCCCACTGAAGACCCTTCGGCACGCGGGTGCGGCCGGCCCAGAGGCTTTCCACGATCGCCTGACGATCAATCGAATGGGTGAGCGCGCGGCGCACCAGCGGGTTGGCGAGTTGCGGATGGTTCTTGTCGAACACGGTCAGGCGATGATTGAGGATCGTTCCGCCCTGAACGTCGAACGGACCGGCCTTCTCGATGCCGGGGATCTGATCCGGCGGGATGTCGCAGGCGAACTGATATTCGCCGGATAGCAGGCCGTTCACGCGGCTGGCGACCTCAGGGACTTCAGCGAAGCGGATGCGCTTCAGCGGAGGGCGACCACCCCAATATTCATCGTGCGCCTCAAGGATCAGGTAGGCATCCGGCTTGAACTCGACGATTTTGTAGGGGCCCGTCGTGATCGGCTTGCGCGCCCAATCCAAGAACGACGCCGCGTCTTCCCAGCCCTTGCGGCTGGCGATATCGGAGCCATAGCGCGAGAGACGGCCTTCAAGCGTGACATCGGGGGTCGCGTTGTAGAATCGGACCGTATACTTGTCGACGGCATCGACCCGGACCAGATCCGGCCAACGCTGACGTGCGCCGGCGGGCACGTTCGCCGGGAGTTCCTTGCCCGGGCGCGGCGTGATGTTGACCAGCGGGTTGATGATCGTCGTCCGGTTTTTCGGCTCCGTATTCGCGAACATGCGTTCGCGGGAGAACGAAAAGACGACGTCTTCCGCGGTCATTTCCTCGCCATTGTGGAACTTGACGCCCTGACGAAGCTTCAGTTCAACGGTTTGTTCGTCGATGCGGCGCCATTCGGTGGCGAGCAGCGGAATGCGCTTCAAGCCGCCGAGCCAATCGCGGCCGATCAGGCTTTCCCAAATCGACGAGAAGAAGATGCGCTCGCCGACATTCGAGCCTTCGGTCAGAACTTCCAGGGTATTGGAGTTCGACACCTTCTGCACAGCGATGGTGATCGACGGGCGGTTGTCGGCTTGAGCGATCGCAAAGCGCGGGAGCACGAGGCTCCCGGCGGACGCGGCGGCGAGGCCGAGCGCGGTGCGGCGGGTAACTTTGGTCATCGGCGAAACTCCGAAGTCGTAGGGGGAGAGGCCTTGTGGGAAGACCCGCATCACAACTTGGCGGGCGATTAACGATTAAGCGCGCGTTACAACGTTCCGATGACGGTTTAGCGCTCTGTCGCTGCGTATCACGCCGCTGAGTTCAATGAGCCGCGTGCTGTGTCATGAGCCTGTCAAGCCATCGGCCTAGCCTTGTCGCGGTTGTCGCAGCTTGCTTTCGCGACTCACGCAAAATCCGAAATCCTTCAACGACGGTGATGGCCCTCGCGTCACCGCGGACTTCAACTTATGATCGAATTCTTACTTGCTCGGCTCGCGCGGACCGTTCTGACGCTGATCGTTTTGATCAGCGTGGTCTTCTTCGCGATTCGGCTGTCCGGGCATCCGATCGACTACATCATGCCGGAGGGCTTGGACGCGGAGGGCCGCGCCGCGATGATCCGCTATTGGGGTCTCGATCAGCCCGTGCTCGATCAATTCGTGCTGTTTTGGCGCGCGCTGCTGCAAGGCGAATTCGGACTTGGGCTGGTCGAGCGCCGCCCCGTTGCCGAAATTTTTTCCGACCGCGTCGTCCGTAGCC
This sequence comes from Hyphomicrobiales bacterium, assembly GCA_040377825.1. Classification (GTDB taxonomy): domain Bacteria; phylum Pseudomonadota; class Alphaproteobacteria; order Rhizobiales; family Ancalomicrobiaceae; genus JBEINZ01. The sequence goes on from JBEINZ010000180.1 coordinate 5,936, forward strand.
TCTCGCTGCTGGTTTCGGTGCTGTTCGTGACGATCACGATCGGTGTGCCGCTCGGCGTGGCTGCGGCACTCAGACGCGGGTCCATGGTCGGATCGACGATCCTGCTGTCCGCCTTCCTCGGCTATTCGATCCCGAACTTTGTCCTGTCGATTCTACTGCTGCTGATCTTCTCCTATTCTCTGCACTGGCTGCCGAGCGCGGGCTCCTCCTCGCTGGCGCATTTCGTAATGCCGACGCTTGCGCTCTCGGCTTTCTTCACCGCATCGCTCGTTCGCTACACGCGCAACGCCATGCTCGACGTGCTCGGCCAGGATTACATGCGTACGGCCCGCGCCAAGGGCCTTTCCGAGCGCGTCGTGGTGTTCAAGCACGGCCTGCGCAATGCGTTGATCCCGGTCGTGACGGTGCTCGGATTGCAAATCACGAGCCTCGTCGGCGGCGCGGTCGTCGTCGAAACCGTTTTTGCGTGGAACGGTGTCGGCGATCTCCTGGTCGCGGCGACGCTAAGGCGCGACTATCCGGTCCTCCAGTTCGGCGTGATGGGGATCGCGGTTGTCGTCGTGACCGTCAACTTCTTGATCGATCTGGCTTATTCCGCGATCGATCCGCGCGTGAGGTTGGGCGCGGCGGCGGGAGGCGGGGCATGAGCGAAGCAGTGCTTTCCAGCGCGCGGGCGCGCGGGCCGCTGGCTCGATTC
>JBEINZ010000343.1:0-2165 GCA_040377825.1 Hyphomicrobiales bacterium
CGGGTCCACATCCAAAGATTCCTGAATGGGAGCAAGTTCTTTCGGCGGGCGCGTCGACGATGAACCTTGTCACCGCAGTCCATGCCATGGGTTTTGCCGCTCAATGGCTGACGGGATGGTATGCATATGACCAGGAAGCCTCGGGGTTTCTCGGCCTGACCGCCGGCGAGCGTTTCGCGGGCTTCGTCCATATCGGCACCCCGAAGGAAAAACCCGCCGAACGGCCTCGGCCTTCGCCTGAAGATCTTCTGACCATTTGGAAGCCTTGATGTTTTATGATGTTGAAAAGCGCCCCACGGATATCTTGCCGCATGATCCGTTCAAGGCGATTGTCGCACCGCGCCCGATCGGCTGGATCTCGACGATTGATGGACAAGGTAGAGCCAACCTTGCGCCCTATTCATTCTTCAATGCGATCTCCTCCCGGCCTCCTCTCGTCATGTTTTCGAGCGAAGGCATGAAGGACACGGTTTCCAATATTGTTGAGACGGCAGAGTTTGTTTGCTCCCTGGCCACTTGGGAACTTAGGGACGCGATGAACCGCACGTCGGCGCCGCTCCCTCATAACGTAAGCGAATTCGAACATGCCGGGCTGAAACCCGCGCCGAGCCAGATGGTTCGACCACCGCGTGTTGCTCAATCGCCTGTCGCGCTCGAATGTCGCGCGATCGAGACCAAGGCCTTGGTCGATCTGGGCGGGCGTGAAACCGGGGCAATCATGGTCATCGGGCAGGTGATAGCCGTCTACATCGATGACTCCATGATCGTTGACGGTCGATTTGATCTAGCCCGTGCAAAGCCGATAGCCCGATGTGGATACGCGGACTACACAGTCGTCGACTCTTTGTTTTCGCTATCGCGCCCCAACGGCTGACGATTCTGTGCGAGGGCAGCGCGCGCCAGGATGGCTTCAGCTTGTTTGAGTTGTTGCGTTTCGACGGGCCTGCCGTCGAACAGGGCAGTGCTTAACTGACCGGCTTCCATTCGTGCGGCCTCCACAATGCGCGCCGCCACGGCCACCGCGGCGCCAGACGGCGTGAAGGTTTCGTTTATGATCGCAATCTGCGCGGGGTGTACCGCCAATTTGGCAGTGAAACCATCTCGCGCGGCCTCTTCGCAAGCTGCCTTAAATGCCGCTTCGTCGAGGAAATTGGTCTGCGCGGCATCAATTGGCGCGATGCCGGCTGATACCGCGGCGAGCAGCGTCAGTGACCGCGCCAAACGGAGCGTGTCAGTCAGTGCACCATCCGCGCGAGGATGGAAGGCGCCGAGCTCGATCGCGAGTTTGTCGATACTCCATGCTAGGCCGACCAACCGGCTTGAAGAACCTCGGTAGCTTGCGGCATTCAAAACAGCGAACGCAGTTTCGGTCCCAATCGCCAGAATCGGCACCCCGCCGTCCGGCAGATTCGCGTAGGCTTCGCGCACGGCGATTTTTGCGTCGAGCAACGTTACGTCTCGACCACCGTTGCACTTCGGCAAAAAAATGCCCTCCGCGCCGGCCTCGATCCCGAGTTCGCGGTCCAGATCGGTCAGCCCGGAGCTAAGACCATTTACGCGAACGAATAAGCGCGGTCGATTCGCATGGGTCTTTGCGTGCGCCAAAAAGCCGGCGGCGTTGGCGCGAGACTCTGTTTTGTCCAGCCACGAAACCGAATCCTCCAGGTCGATGAGGATGGCATCCGCGTCTGACGTCAGCGCTTCTTCAAGTTTACGGGTGCTACCAGCGGGAACGATAAGCAGGGAGCGCATCGGTTGTCTCTCAAACGGTCATGAGTTGAATTCTTCTTTAATTGCTTCGTACTGCCTCGAAAGCATTGAGATTGTGAGTTTTGCACGACGCGAAAACACAGTCCACTTGATTGTATACACCGTTCAATCACCATGTCTGCCCGCGTTGGTGCTCTGAGATGCTTTGTTTCGGAACATCAGATTGTATCGGCAAGCAAGGGTAACTTGATAAATCTGATCTCATTCGTTTGAAGAGTATGATGTTAACCGCACCTTCTAGTTTAGTCGGAAAAGCACGATTCTCAGGAAAAAGTTTAAACTTAGAAATGAACAAAAACTTTAAATTGGAACTATGCTATACTAGTTATTCTTACAAGTAGACTACAATTTTCGTTGCGTGAAAAGGTAAAAAATCTACTAACATATATCAGATA
>JBEINZ010000195.1:0-6045 GCA_040377825.1 Hyphomicrobiales bacterium
CGGCGACGGCTGCCTGATGGAGGGCATCAGCCACGAGGCCGCATCGCTTGCCGGCACGCTCGGGCTCGGCAAGCTGACAGCGATCTACGACGACAACGGCATCTCGATCGACGGCAAGGTCCAAGAATGGTTCGCCGACGATACGCCGGCCCGCTTCGAGGCCTATGGCTGGCATGTCGTGCGCGCGGTTGACGGCCATGACCCGACCGCTATCGAGGCGGCCATCCGCGAGGCGATTGCCGTCGCCGACAAGCCGTCGCTGATTTGCGCGCGCACGGTCATCGGGCGCGGCTCGCCGGGCAAGGAGGGCCATCAGGACGCCCATGGCGCGCCGCTCGGCGCGGAGGAAATCGCCAAGGTCCGTGTCGCGATCGGCTGGCCGCATGCGCCCTTCGAGGTTCCCTCGGAGATCTATGCCGCCTGGGACGGCCGGCAGAAGGGCGCGGAAGCCGAGGATGGCTGGACGGCGCGCTTCGCCGCCTACGCATCGGTCCATCCCGATCTCGCCGCCGAATTCAACCGCCGCATCGCGGGCGATCTGCCCGAAGGCTTCGCCGAATTCGCGGCCGCCGCGATCGCCGAGGCGCAGGCCAAACCCGACGCGGTTGCGTCCCGCAAGGCGAGCCAAAACGCGCTGAACGTCCTCGCCCCCAAGCTGCCGGAGTTCCTCGGCGGCTCGGCCGACCTAACGCATTCCAACCTCACCAACTTCAAGGGCACGACCCCGATCACCCGCGATCCGGCCGGCAACACCGTGCTCTACGGCGTGCGCGAATTCGGCATGACCGCGATCGCCAACGGCATCGCGCTGCACGGTGGGTTCCTGCCCTTTGTCGCGACCTTCCTGGTCTTCTCGGACTATGCGCGCAACGCGGTACGCATGGGCGCGCTGATGCATCAGCGCCTCGTGCATGTCTACACGCATGACAGCATCGGCCTCGGCGAGGACGGCCCGACGCATCAGCCGATCGAGCACGCCGAGTCGCTCCGCCTCATCCCCAATCTTGATGTCTGGCGCCCCTGCGATCAGGCCGAAACCATGGCGGCCTGGGTTGCGGCCGTCTCGCGCAAGGACGGCCCGAGCGCCTTGCTGCTCTCCCGCCAAGGCTTGCCGCAACAGCCGCGCGACGCCGCCGCGCTCGCCGGCATGGCGCGCGGCGGCTACGTGCTCGCCGACCTGGCAGGCGCGCGCGCCGTGATCATCGCGACGGGCTCCGAGGTGAAACTCGCGACCGCCGCCGCCGACCGCCTGAAGGCCGACGGAATCCCGATCCGCATCGTCTCCATGCCGTCGACGGATGTCTTCGACCGCCAGGATGCAAGCTGGCGCGAGGCCGTGCTGCCGGCCGATCTGCCGATCGTCACGGTCGAGGCCGGCGCCACGCGCGGCTGGTGGAAATATGCCGGCCGCAACGGCGCGACCGTCGGCATCGACCGGTTCGGCGAATCCGCGCCGGAAAAAGCGCTCTACGAGTTCTTCGGGCTGACGGCCGACCGGATCGTCGAGGTCGTGAAGGGCGTGATCGGGTAAGGAAAAACCCGAGCGCACTCGCATATTGCGAGGTCCCTGGTGTAGGATCGAGCGCGGGCGCGCGCTCTCGGTCTACGAACTCTTGTCGCCCAGCAGCCTGCTGCCTCAATCCGCAGGAGAGACGCCGATGAAGACCGTCGCGAGATTGGCTGCCGTGCTGCTGATCGCAATGGTCGCGATCGGCGCCGCGCCGCCAAAGGACTGGAAGACGATCCGGTTTGCGACCGAGGGCGGCTATCCGCCATTCAACTGGGTCGACGAGACGGATACGCCGCAGGGATTCGACGTCGAGATCGCGCGGGCCCTGTGCGAACGGGCGCGCGCGAAATGCGTGTTTTCGGTCGAAAGCTGGGAGGGGCTGATCCCAGCGCTGCTTGCCAAAAAGGTCGACGCCATCGTCTCGGCCATGCCGATCACCGAGGAGCGGCGCGCGCGGGTCGACTTCACTGACCGCTATTCCTCAACGGCGCCGCGCTTCATAACCCGTCGACACGGCGAACCCGAGGAGATCCGGCCCGAGACCATGCGCGGTCATACGCTCGGCGCACAGGCTGGAACCTTGTACGCGACCTATCTGGAAACCGTATACGCCCCCGCCGGCGCGACGATCCGGACCTTCGCGACACTGGCCGAAGCGGCGGAAAAACTGGCGTCCGGCGACATCGACGCGCTCCTTGCCGACCGCGTGAGCCTTTTTGATTGGATCGAAAACCACGCGGGTCGCTGCTGCCGGTTCAACGGGCCTGATGTTGCCGATACGCGCTTTTTCGGCGACGGCAACGGCATTGCGCTGCGCCGCGACGACAAGGAGCTTAAGGCCCTCCTCAACAAGGCGCTCGCCGACATCGTTCGAGACGGTACCTATGAACGCATCAACAGCCGATTTTTCGCCTTCGCAATCGACTGAACCGAAGCCGATCCGCCGTCCCACGGTTCGCGAGAGAAACATGGACCGAATTCTCGGGGTGATCCTCGCCGGCGGGCTCGCCCGGCGCATGGGCGGCGGAGACAAGCCGCTGCGGCTGCTCGGCGGTCGGCCGATGCTTTCGCATGTCGTGGAGCGCTTCGCCCCGCAGGTCGATGCGCTCGTCATCAACGCAAACGGTGATCCCGCGCGGTTTTCCGAATACGGCTTGCCCATTGTGCCCGACCCGGTCGGCGACAATCCGGGGCCGCTGGCCGGCCTGCTGGCGGGATTGCTCCATGCTCGGGCCATCGATCCGCAGATGACCCACGTCGCGACCGCTGCTGGCGATACGCCGTTCCTGCCGCACGATCTGGTGGCAAAACTATCAACCGCCTTGGTCGGCACCTCATCGCCGACCATTGCTATTCCACGATCAAGTAGCGGAACACATCAGGTTTTTGGACTGTTTCCGGTTGAGATTACAGACGAATTGGCGCTGGGATTACACGATGGCTCGGCACGCAAAGTCATGGCGTGGGTTGAGCGTCATCCGAATGTCATAGTGGACTTTGGAGACGACCACGACATTGATCCGTTTTTCAATGCCAATTCGCCAGACGACCTGAAAAAAGGCGAGGAGTACTTGCGTAACGCTCAGCACAAGTAAATCAAATTGATTGGAATTTTATCAAATAATGCTGCGCTTAAGGCGGGCTTATTATACGAAAGTCTAATAAATATCGCCGCGTCATCGACGAATCCGACAAGACGTCTGCCCATTTGAAGTTTTTGTTGCATCCCCACGCCTCATAATATCTAACGACTTCAGTCTCAAGCCACTAGCGAATGATGGCTGAGCCAACAAAATTGGAGGAACAAGTCCATGGAGCGTCGCAAGTTCTTGAAAGTCGCCGGCACTGGCGCGATTGCGGCAGCGGCCGCATTTCCGATGCCGGCCCTTGCGCAAAGCAACCCGCAGATCAAATGGCGCATGACCTCGAGCTTCCCGAAGTCGCTCGATACCATCTATGGCGCCGCCGAAACCTTCTCCAAGGCGGTGTCCGAAGCGACCGACGGCAATTTTCAGATCCAGGTGTTCGCCGCCGGCGAAATCGTCCCGGGCTTGCAGGCCTCCGACGCCGTCACGAACGGCACCGTCGAAATGTGCCACACGGCGCCGTACTATTATGTCGGCAAGGACCCGACCTTCGCCTTCGGTACGTCGCTGCCTTTCGGCATGAACTCGCGCATGCAGAACGGCTGGCGCTACTATGGCGGCGGCAACGACCTCATGAATGACTTCTATAAGAAGTTCAATTTTATCGGCATTCCCGGCGGAAACACGGGCGCGCAGATGGGCGGTTGGTTCCGTAAGGAAATCAAAACTGCGGCGGACTTCTCCGGCCTCAAGATGCGCATCGGCGGCTTCGCGGGACAAGTCCTCGCCAAGCTCGGCGCCGTTCCGCAGCAGATCGCCGGCGGCGATATCTATCCCGCACTGGAAAAAGGCACGCTCGACGCCACCGAGTGGGTCGGCCCGTATGATGACGAGAAGCTCGGCTTCTTCAAGGTCGCGCCTTACTACTACTATCCCGGCTGGTGGGAGGGCGGCGCGCTGCTCGAATTCTTCATCAATCTGGAGAAGTGGAACGCGCTGCCGAAGAACTACCAGTCGCTCGTGCAAACCGCCGGCGCCATGGCCAATGTGCACATGCAGGCGAAATACGACGCCGTGAACCCGGGCGCCTTGAAGCGTCTCGTCGCCAACGGTACGAAGCTTCTGCCGTTCCCCAACGAAGTCATGGACGCCTGCTTCGCTGCGGCGAACCAACTCTATGAGGAAACCTCGGCGAAGAACGCGGACTTCAAGAAGGTCTACGACGCCTACCGTCCGTATCGCGCGGACCAGTACACCTGGGCGCAAATCGCCGACTTCACCCATGACCGCTACATGATCAGCCAACTCTACAAAAGGGCGCTCTGATCGTTCGATCGGATTGAATGAGAAGGGCCGGTGCGGGAACGCGCCGGCCTTTTCGTTTTTTGCTCGCCTTACGCCATCGCGGCCATCGATCGCGCCCTGCCAGCCACCCTCGCCGGCGCGAGCGGCACCACGTCGACGCCGCCCGCGCCGCAGCAATGAAGCGCGTGGCCGTCGGGCACCGCCGTCCAGGACTCGCGGTGGCGGTCGAGCGGTTCGGAGACGATGATTGTGGCCGGGCCGGATTGCTGGAAGTAGAGCGAGGGCGGGCGGCCGTCGGAGGCGTAGCGGAATGCCGTCAGCCCGCTTCCGTCCGAGAGCGCCGCCGTGACGCGCAAGGGCTCGTCGATGCCATGATCGGCCATCAGGGCCTCGATCTCACGAAATGTCGCGGCCATCGCGCCGACGGGATCGTGTTCGATGCCATTGGCAAGCGCGAGCAGGAACATGACTTCCGAATCCGTGGTGCCCGCCCGGCCGGCGTAAAGCTCGTCGGGAATTCGGGCCTCCAGCGCGCGTTTCAGCTGCTGATATCCGCCGATCTGGCCGTTATGCATGAACAGATGGCGGCCGTTGGCGAAGGGATGGCAATTGGTGCGGCTCGTCGCCGTGCCCGTGGAAGCGCGGACATGCGCGAAAAACAGCCGCGAGCGGACCTGATGGACAATGTGGCGTAGATTATCGTCGGACCATGCCGGCAGGATTTCCCGATAAAGCCCCGGCTCGGCATGCTCGCCATACCAGCCGAGGCCGAAACCGTCGCCGTTGGTTCCGACCTTCGCCTCTTCAGCGTTTCGGCTCTGATGGATCAGCGAATGCTCGGGATCGGCGACCATCTCGCCGAGCAGGATCGGGGGGCCGGAATAGGCGACCCAGCGGCACATGCACCCTCCAAGCGGGGCGCGCGCGCGCCCCCTCAGTGCAAAAGTCCGGCTCGCCCAGCTCTTGTCGATGCGCGCGAACCACGTCCGCATAACATGCGCATAAATCTATGAATGAAGCTTAAGCGCGCCTGACCTTACGGCTTCTTTGGCGGCTCCAGGCCGGCAGGACCGGAATCAAATCCCGGCAATCCGCCCGCCGGACCGCCGAGCCCGGGCAATCCGCCCACGCCAACCGGGTTGGCGAAGGGATCGATGCCCTGAATCTGCACCTTGCTCGGGTCGACCTTGGTTGCGGTGTCATTGTACCACATCACGGTGATCGGGAAGAGCATGACGACGCCGATCATAACCACCTGGATCAGCACATAGGGCACCGCGCCCCAATAGATCTGGCTGGTGCGGACGGGCTCCATGGTGAGCCCCGTTACAGTGTCCTTGTAGGCTTGAGTCGGCGCGACGGAGCGAAGGTAGAAAAGCGCGAAGCCGAATGGCGGATGCATGAAACTCGTCTGCATGTTCACGCCGAGCAACACCCCGAACCAGATCATGAACGGCCCAACGTCCGCGACGCGGCCGTCGATCACAGCCATGCCCATGGATTTCGCGATTGCCACGGCGGCGGGATCGATCGTGAAGATGGTCTCGGCCGCCTTGACCAGGAGCGGCACGGGGATGAAGGCGAGTTCGAAGAAGTCCAGGAAGAACGCGAGGAAAAAGATCAGCGCGTTCACGATGATCAGGA
>JBEINZ010000217.1:0-5280 GCA_040377825.1 Hyphomicrobiales bacterium
GACCTTGGCCGGCATGGGTGCCGGAGCCTTGACCGGAGCCACAGCCACGACCGGGGCCGGCGTTGGCTTTGCCGCCGGAGCCGGGTTCATGGCCGGAGCTGGGTTCATGGCCGGAGCTGGGTTCATGGCCGGAGCTGGGTTCATGGCCGGAGCCGGGACCTTGGCCGGCATGGGTGCCGGAGCCTTGACCGGAGCCACAGCCACGACCGGGGCCGACTTGGTCAGGCGAACGCGAAATTTGTTCGACACGTTCGACAAGGTTTGCGTCACGGTCGGCTTCGGAGCTTGCGCGCCAGCGCCGCTTGACTGCGATCCCGCGTTGCTGACCGTCGAGGAATTGCCGATTTTCCCGGTATTGACCGCAGCTGCGGGGGCCTGGGGAGCGGGGGGCTGGTTCACGGGAATGACCGTGTTCGCGCTCGCCGGCGGGGCGGCGTTCGCATTGGTTCGACGCAGCAAAATTCTGCGCTTGGGCCCATCGTTGGCGGACTGCAACTGCGCCACGCGCACCAGGACCTCGGTCGAGTTCGCAGGCTCGAAGAGTTTCGCGCTCGTCAGATCGATGGCGCCGATAGGTGGCGTCAGATCGGGCACGGCGCTCGGCGCCACCGTCGCATGAGCTGTGTCGGACATCGAAAACGATGTTCCAATCAATGCAATGAGAGCGACGCTCGTGAGCAGAAGCCCCTTACTCCGCTGCATCGAGCGGATTTGTAGTACTTGATGGCCAGTATGTTCGGTCATGGCTCAAACCTTCCTTAGCGAAAACTTGACGGCATATAAGCTTAGCAACTGGTAAAGACCCCTTTATTCCCGAGGTCGCCTTTAATTCAACTTTTGTTAGGCCTGATGTTTGACGCAGCCTCAACTATTTAACCTTAACAGAAGGTAAATTAACGCGAACAAATCTACCATTCTGACGCAACCGGGGTGGGTGTGGCCCAAACACGGCCCAGCCAACGGGGTTTCATGAGCCGCACAAAAACAGAAGCATGTCTGAGTAAACAATGCGGAGCTACAATAGGTTTTTGGCCAAAAGTGTCGTTTCTGTGATTAAAATTGGCCTGAAACTTTGGACACGAATGGTCCGAAGACTATAATTTCTATAGCATTCGATGAGAGACAATTCACAAGTTCATAATTTCTAGCGAATATTCATTGGGGAAGTCAGTTGTTAAGATCGCGCGTATCGCGTGCCAGATTCTAGCTTTCATGAAGCCCAAACAAAAGAAACCCGCCGCGGGTGAGGCGGCGGGTATCAATATTCGAACAATGCAAGCGAAGCCCAGTAGGGGGGGGGCGTCAAGCCGCCAGTTTTCGAGAGAATAAGCGGTCGATGTCAGGGATCAGTTCAGTCAATTGTGAATCCGACGCAACAAATGCCCGTCATCGTTGGCCATGGGATGCGGAGGTCGGGCAAAATGTGCATGTCAAACGCAATTTCTGATGGGCTGCGAACACGATCCTGCCCAAAGTCGTAATATGTCGCCAACTTTGAAAGCTCAAAAGCTCTATATCCCGCTCCTGACATCCGACGTCGTTACGAGCCTTTCTAAGGGGACCTTGCCAAAGCCTCTAAATCGTCTCAAGCGAGATACGATCAATTCGGGGAAGCGCTCGATGAAGTTTGCGGAAGGTGTGCAGTTCGTGCCCGGGGCCTTGAGCCGACCCGAACAAGAAAAAATATTAGGCGAAATCCGCCGCGCGGTCGCCGACGTGCCGTTGTTCGTGCCGGAGATGCCGGGCACCGGGCGGCCCTTTTCGGTTCGAATGACCAATCTCGGACCGCTCGGCTGGGTTTCCGATCGCGCGGGCGGATATCGATATCAGGCGTTTCATCCGGTCACGGCGCGCCCCTGGCCACCATTGCCGGCCCTTCTGGAGCAAATCTGGCGCGATCACGGGGACTATCCCCATCCGCCCGAAGCGTGCCTCGTTAACTTTTATGACGCGACCGCCCGCATGGGACTGCACCAAGATCGCGATGAGGAAACGTTCGACGCGCCCGTCGTCTCCGTTTCGCTCGGCGACAGCTGCCGCTTCCGCATCGGCGGACTCAAACGATCCGATCCCACGCGCTCCTTCGTGCTGTCCTCCGGCGACGTGCTCGTCCTCGGCGGGGCGTCGCGGCTCGCCTTTCACGGTGTCGATCGGATCATGCCGGGAACGTCCACGCTGTTGCCGCAGGGCGGACGGATCAACTTGACGCTGCGCAGGGTCACGCGACCGCCGGCGTAACGCGCTCTGACCTTCACGCGGGCGCGTCGCCGGCGCCGGGCAGCACGATTTCGACGACGAGGCCGCCGCCCGGCCGCGTTGCGAGACTCAGGCGCCCGCCATAGCTCGTGACCAGATCGTCGACGATCGACAGGCCGAGACCCGACCCCTGAACGGTCTCATCGAGCCGGATCCCCCGCATCAGCACGGCCTCGCGCCGTTCGGCCGGAACGCCCGGCCCGTCGTCGGCGACCTTGAGGACCACGAGATCCGCGCCCGCCTCCACACGCATTTCAATGCGGGAGGTCGCCCACTTGCGGGCATTGTCGAGCACGTTGGCGATGATTTCCGTTGCATCCTCGCGGTTCAACGCGACGCCGACCGAGCGGGGCATGTCGACCGTCCATTCAATTTCGTCGCCGCGCGGCAGGCGCATCATGGCGGCCACGATGCGATCGACGACCGGGGCGAGATCGAGCCGTTGGCCGTAGCCGGTGGCGCCGGCGCGGGCGCGGGCGAGTTCACGCTCCACGAACCGCGACATGGCCGCGACCTCGGCTTCGATCGCCTCCGCCGCGCGAGCCTCGCCTCGCTCGCGCAGGCTTCGCGCCTCGCTCGACAGGATCGCGAGCGGCGTTTTCAGGCCATGGGCGAGGTCGCCCGCGCGGGCGCGCGCGCTTTCCAGTGCTTTTTCCTGCGCGTCGATGAGGCCGTTCAATTCATCCACCAGCGGTCCGACTTCCTCGGGAAAGCGGCCAGTCAGCCGCTTGGCTCGCCCTCGGCGCACGTTAAGAATGAGATCCCTCAGGCCTTCCAAGGGTTTCAGGCCGACCGTCACGTTGATCCAACCGGCGAGCGCCAGAAATCCGACGAGGAGCGTCAAAAACGCGGCGGTTTCCATGGCAAACTCGGAAACGACCTCGTCGACATCGGCCCGGTCTTCCGCGACCAGGATACGCCAGCGGCGACCGGCGTCCGAATTGTCGGGGGCGACCGATCGTTCGACCACCAAGAGCGTTTGCAACGATGGGCCGGGGATCTGGTAGGCGCGGTCCCGCGCGCCGTCGGCCCGTTCGAACGGCAGGTCGAGCGATTGGTCGCCGAGCGAGGTCGACCGCGCGATGACCGCGCCATTTTCCAAAACCAGCCAATAAAGACCGGAATTGAGCTGAGTGAAGCGGTTGTCGGCCAAGCTTGTTGATGGCAGCCGCGCCTCCGGCGACGGTTGCAGCTGCCTGGCGATTTGGTCCAGATAGCCGCGCATCTCATAGATGATGCGACGCTCGACATGGCGATCGACCAGGACGACGAGTGCCGCGCCGGCCGCCGCGATCGCAAGCGCCGTGGTGATGACCGCCGAGACGATCAGGCGGATGCGAAGCGAGCCGCGCGGCAAGGGATAAGTCCTCAGTCGGAGGCGATTAGATATCCGTGACCGCGTCGCGTTTCGATGATGTCCGAGCCGATCTTCCGGCGGACGCGGCCGATGAGGACCTCAAGCGCGTTGGAGTCGGGCTCGACATCCTCGCGATAGATATGCTCGACCAACTCGGCCCGGCTGACGACCCGGCCGCGATGATGCAGGAGGTAGGACACGAGCCGGAGTTCGAGCGGGGAGAGCGGAATTGCCTGATCGTTGACGGTGGCGCGGGCGCGTCGGGTGTCCAAGGCGAGGCTGCCGGCGGTCAAGACCGGGTCCGCGCGGCCGGCGGAGCGGCGGATCAGCGCGCGCACGCGGGCGATCACCTCTTCGATACGGAACGGCTTGACTAGATAGTCGTCGGCGCCGGCGTCGATGCCTTCCACGCGGTCGGTCCAGCTGCCGCGCGCCGTTAGGATCAGGATCGGCACGTCGCGCCCCGCCTCGCGCCAGCGTTTGAGCACCTGCAGACCGTCCATGCGCGGCAGGCCGAGATCGAGCACCACGGCGTCGAAATCCTCGGTTTCGCCGACGGTACATGCCGTTTCCCCATCGGCCGCCTCCTCGACGAGATAGCCGGCACCCGTGAGGTTGGCGGCTAGGTCGCGGCGTATCCGCTCTTCATCCTCGACGACCAGGACTCGCATTGTATCTGTCTCTTCTCGTTCGGGCGGCGCGACGCATGCCGCATTGCGCGTCGTTGCATTTCTGGACGCCCGAGGCATTCCGTGTCAAAGGATCTTGGGTATCAAATGTGGGTAGGCGGCGGGTCGGGTGATGACGATCGAGGTCAAGATTTGCGGATTGCGCAGCGAAGCGGTGGTTGAAGCCGCCGTCGAGGCAGGCGCGGATCTCATTGCCTTCAACTTCTTCCCCCGCAGCCCGCGCTACGTTTCGGCCGATCTTGCCGCGCGCTTGGCCGGTCCCGCGCGTGGTCGCGCCAAGATTGTAGCGCTTTCGGTGGATGCGAGCGATGCGGAAATGGAGGACATCGTCGAGCGCCTTCGTCCCGATCTGCTGCAGTTGCATGGCGCGGAGGATCCGGCGCGGGTCGCGGCGATCCGCGGGCGGTTCGGGATCCCCGTCATGAAGGCGATCCGCGTCGCCGAAGCCGCGGATCTTGCGCCTATTGACGCCTTTCATGATGTCGTCGATCGGTTTTTGTTCGATGCCAAGGCGCCGCCAAGCCATGTCGGCGCCATGCCCGGCGGCAACGGACTTTCTTTCGATTGGCGTTTGGTCAAGGATCTTGACCCGGGGCGGCCGGCCATGCTTTCGGGAGGGCTCGACGCGGCGAATGTGGCTGAAGCCATCCGGATGACCGGCATGCGCGCGGTTGATGTCTCGTCCGGCGTCGAACGTGCGCCCGGCGAGAAAGATCCGGCGCTGATCGCGGCCTTCATTCGCGCGGCGCGCGCGGCGCTGTTGGATGCCCGGCTTGAGGCAAACGAATTGGAAAAAGGATCGCTCCGGTGAACATGAAGCCCAATACGCTGCGCTCGGGTCCCGATGATCGAGGCTTCTTCGGCCTCTATGGCGGGCGCTTCGTCGCCGAAACCTTGATGCCGCTGATCCTCGAGTTGGAGCAGGCCTACGAGGATGCGCGCAACGACCCGAAGTTCCATGCCGAGCTGACCGAGCTC
>JBEINZ010000276.1:0-3772 GCA_040377825.1 Hyphomicrobiales bacterium
GGCAATATCTCCGAGCGAACTGGCTCTCCAACAGGGTCTTCGAGACCTATGCCGACATCCTCGATGCCGCCTGCGATGCCTGGAACAGGCTATCCGCCCTTCCGGAGGTGATCACATCGATCGGAATGCGCGAGTGGCTCATATCAGTCAATGATAAGGGCCCTTGGTATGACGGCTTTCGATCCGGATGCGAGTGATATGGGCGGCATCCGGACGGGCGGACCGGAGCCCTCGAATTGTCACATGCACCGAGACATAAAAGTGAAATAGGCTTTGAAACCGGTCGACTTCGACCGCTCCTTCTCCGTGCGCCACTTGGCGTCGCAGGCTTTCTTCTGATCCATCGAGGACGCTTCCTCGCCGGTGCTTGGCGTTGCCATTTTCGGCGGTATGGGTTTGGGCGCGGTCTGCGCAAAGGATGGACTCGTTGCCGAAGCGAGTACTGTCAAAACAGCAAACACAAAAGTGGGACGGGCGAGGGATTTCAACATGGGTCACTCCTAAGGCTTTGCTCAAGGATGGCAAATAGACGAGCGGCGGTTGATGGAGAGTGCCGCAAAGGGGCGCGTCGTGTCGTGCCTGTCATCGTGTCTGAGCAATGCAGCGAGCGCCCTGTAGGTTCCGTAATCGAGAGGCCGCGCGTTTGCCTCCCGCGCCATGCTTCGCGTCAAATCCGATATCTCGGCTTGCGACCGTCAGCACGGCAATCCATCTAGAGCGGGCCGGGGCAATTTCCGATCGAGGGAAGCATCCGATCGATAGGGAAACGCTCCAGATTCAATTGCTTGACCCGGTGCCATTCGTTCGGATCGATTTGACCCGCCCGGGGCAGGCTTTAGCGCGCCACAGCGCGCCTAACCTCAAAGGTTCAATTCATGTCGTTCTACCAGACCAATCCGATCAATCTTTACTTCTGGCCGACGCCGAACGGGCACAAAATCAGCATCCTGCTCGAGGAGCTTGGTGTTCCCTACACCGTTACGCCGATTGACATCGGCCGTGGTGCGCAGTTCCAGCCTGAGTTTCTCGCATCGTCGCCCAACAACAAGATCCCGGCGATCGTCGACCCAGAGGGACCGGATGGGCAGCCGATCTCGGTTTTCGAGTCCGGCGCGATCTTGATCTATCTCGCACGCAAGTTTGGACAATTCTATCCGACTGACGAACGCGCACGCGTCGAGGTCGACGAGTGGTTGATGTGGCAGATGGCGGGCTTCGGACCGATGCTCGGGCAAAACCATCATTTCACGCATTACGCGCCCGAGCGTATTGCCTATGCCACCAAGCGTTATCAGGATGAGACGCATCGGTTATACGGGGTTCTCAATAAGCGACTTAACGGTCGCGAGTTCGTCGCTGGCGATTACTCGATCGCCGATATGGCGATTATCGGTTGGGCTATGGGATGGCAGCGCCAAGCCATCGATCTCAATGAGTTTGGGAATGTGTCGCAGTGGCTGGAGCGGATGCGAGCCCGCCCGGCGGTCGCTCGCGGCCTCGCTGTCGGCAAGGAAGCCCGGCGCGACATCTCTCAGGACGAGGAAGCCAAGAAGATCCTGTTCGGGCAGCGGGCAAGTTGATCTGAAACGCCCGGACCGTCCACTTGCTCGAACGTATAAAAAGGCCCCTCCCGCAACAGCGTGGTGGGGCCTTTCTTTCTTGACGGTTGGAGCACTATCGCCATCCAGCATCCGCGACATGATGATTGGCGTATCGTGCGGCAAGGTTAACACTAGGTTTACAGCGAATTCTTCATTGCCGTTTGGCCTCATTGATTCAGTTGAGGAATTCGCAATAGCGCGGTTAACACGAACTGAAATTAACAATGCGTTTCCATTCCATTCGCGCAAAATTAAGCCTATCGTTTAACGACGTATTCAATTGGATTGTTCAGAATTTTCTCCACAAGAGGTTAGCATCAATCAATAACAGTTGGTGTTGGCCGAACTAATCCAGTGGAGAAAAAGTATCATGGCGCGTTTTGAAGTTCACACCTTTGAGGATTCCGGCATCGTCCAGCAGAATATGTCGGGTGATGTCTTCCTACAGCTTGGGATAAACTACTCGGTCGGGCGCGGCGTGCAGCCGGACATGGTCGCGGCCCACAAATGGTTCAATCTCGCCGCCGCCCGTGGCAACGATGAAGCCGCCCGCCATAGGCAGTCTGTCGCCGCCGAAATGTCTAAAAGTCAAATTGCAGAAGCACAACGTCAAGCTCGCGAGTGGATTAGTACTCACTGATCAAGGCGACTGATATCACAATCAATTCGCCTCAGGTTCTGTCAGTACCGGGTCAGCCATGCCGATTTTTTTTAACGAGCTTATTTGGATGGTCAGACACGCTTCCGGGTATTAGCTTTTCATGAGGCTGACAATTCGGTCGAGTGCCTGTCCAAGGCCCTTGAGTGATATTGGCAATACCTGATCTGGTCCACCATCGACCGCGACTTTTGCCTTGAGCACAGTGCCGGCCCGCAAAGACGCGATCGTCTTTGCGTCGAAGTTCACCGGGATCATGCAGCCGCCTGGCACGCATGTTTTGAACTTTAATGTCGGCTGCGCCGGCTGTTCATCGATCTGCAAAACAACACCACGGTCAAGCAACAGACCAAACGGTAGAAGTATCGCTCCTTCGACCTTGTCGCCGGCGGTCGACAACTCGATTGCGAGCACGCGCTGCCGAGTCTGTTGATTGTTTTGCTGCTGCATGATCGAACATGATTTGACGTTGCCTTGGACAGCGCAACTCACCATCCAATCGTTGAACGTTTCTTGCAGGGACGTTGCGCCACCGGGAAGACCCGGTTGAGGCGCGTTCGCGGTTTGAGCAAACACCGAACAAGCCGTGAAAACTCCGAAACATACGGCTCCAAATCCGGAGTAAATCGCGTTGCGTAGCATCTTGATAGCCATGAGCGTTTTCACCTTTATGGGTTATTGGCGATAATCTGACGTATCGACTAAGCAGAAACGACCGCCATTGAAGCAAATCGTCGGCGATGATTTGTTCTTTTCGTAAAAATCTGAACTCAATTTACTTGAGTTCGCGTAGAAGGAGGCCTCTCTCGTTGTGAGGGGTGCGTAGTCTGGGGAAATAATCCAGGTCGAATCCTGAATGCGACTGGCAGTCGTCAGAATTCTTACAGGACCATCAGATCCCTTGTTGTTTGTGACGACGAGAGTGTTGGACTGATAGTTGATTGAATAGTTCACCGATCCCAGGGTTCCTTGGGTGATTTCATATGATCCGGGCAAAGACGTTGCGCGCGCGGTTGTCGCAAGTGCGCCGCTCAGCTGATCACCGTTGATGAGACCCTGACCAATCACCCGATATGTCAGCGGGGGGTTCTCTGCTCCAAATGCCCGGCTAATCGCATCGGCACTCACGATGATCGCGCGCGGTGTTACGGTGAGGTTGGCGGACTGGTAGGTCAGGGCGTAGTTAGCCGATGGCGCGGCCAGAGTGCCTTGACTGATGATGTAGTTGCCGACATTCGAGATTGTATTTGCGGCAGTTGCGAGCGCGCCCGTAAGCGTGTTGCCGTTGATAAGGCCGGATCCGCTCACGGTGTAAGTCAGTGCCGGGTTGTTTTGACCGTATTCGCGACTGATTGCGTTGGCAGCGACCACAAGGTTGCGCTGTGTTACCGACAGTGTGCCGGTCTGGTAGGCAAGAGTATAGTTGCTCCCTGCGGAAAGCGTTCCGCGATCGATGTCGTAATTGCCAACATTGGAGGTCGTGGTCGCGGTGGTCGAGACTGCGCCGGTGAGA
>JBEINZ010000209.1:0-5496 GCA_040377825.1 Hyphomicrobiales bacterium
CCGAGAGCGTCAGCCAGTCGGCAGCATCGATCTCGGTGACCATGTCGGCCAGTTGAAAGCCGATACCCTGGAAGCGACCGATCGTCTCGCCGAACTGCTTGCGCGTCGCCGACCAATTGAGCGCGAGATCGAAAGCCCGGCGCGCGCGGCCGACGCACATCGCGGCAACGGTCAGGCGCGTGGCGGACAACCATTCGTTCATGACATCGAACCCGCCGTGCAGCTCGCCGAGGATCTGCGAGGCCGGTAGCCGGCAATCGGTGAAGGTCAGGATCGCGTTGTTGTAGCCGCGATGGGAAACCGAGCGGTAGCCCGGCAGGATTTCGAAGCCGGGCGTGCCGCGATCAACCAAGAACGCGGTGATCTTCTTTTTCGCGACGCGGCCGGATGTGTCCTCCCCGGTCGCGACGAAGACGATGACGAAGTCGGCGATATCGGCGTGGCTGATGAAATGCTTGGTCCCGTTGATGATCCAATCGGGGCCATCGGGCCGGGCGACGGTCTTCATGCCGCGTATGTCGGAGCCGGCATCGGGCTCGGTCATGGCGAGCGCGTCGATCTTCTCGCCGCGCACCGCGGGATCAAGGTAGCGTTCGCGCTGCTCGGACGTGGAGGCACACAAAATCGCCGAAGGCCGTCCCCACCACACGGTCAGGGCAACGGAGGCGCGGCCGAGCTCGCGCTCAAGCAGCGTGAAGGTAAGATGATCGAGCCCGCCGCCGCCGAAAGCTTCGGGAATGTTCGGGGCGTAAAAGCCGAGATCGAGCACCTTTCTTTGGATCTGGCGGCCGATCTCAAGCGGCACGTGCCCGGTCCGCTCGACCTCCGCCTCAAGCGGGTAAAGTTCTTTTTCCACGAATGACCGGACCGTGGAGACGACCATCTCCTGTTCCTGGCTGAGGCCGAAATCCATCCCCGCGAACTCCCGTCGAGGTTTCAGTTTCTGGAGCGGCTTATCGCATGCCGATCGCGCGCCCGGACCGGGCCGGCCTCGGCAAAGCCGCCTGCGCCGTCGCCAAGGCCTGGATTCTCCGGGCGATATCCGGGCGCGGCGGCGAAGATTCGGCGGTATACGTGTTTACGTGATGCAGCATATGCTCGACGGTAGCAACGCGCTCGCTATCGGGTTCACGCAGCAGCGTATGGTGCAGATGCAGCAAGTCGCTGTCCGCATGGAGCACCTGCGTTTGGACCAACATGCGCGCCCCCGCCCGCGCCGGGGCAAGATGGCGGATCAGCGTCTCCACCGTTGTGCATGCATGGCCCTGGGCGACGTAGACGGTATCGATCCCCACATACCGCAAGAGCGCCGCCGTTGCGTTCGTAAAGACCTCGACCGTGCGGGCCTCGGTCATCCGTCCGTTGATATCGGTCCATTCAGGCATCACGGTCGCCCGGTGCAGCATCAGTGGACGGGTCGGATCGAGCGCGGGCGGCGGGGCCTGATCTAGAAGCATCTTCTCATAGGCGATCAGATCGCTGCCGTATCCATAATCGCGGACTTTCAGGCCTTGGAAAATGCCGACGAGACAGTCGTCGCGCAGCCGCTCCAGCGCGCGCAAATCCGCGCCGGCCGCCTGTTCGTCCGATTGCGCGCAGATCGTGTCGAGAAGCTCTTCGGTCAGCTCCGGCACGTCCATGAGCTTCGTCCACGGCCATTTCAGCGACGGCCCGAACTGCGCCATGAAGTGCCGCATGCCCGCCTCGCCTCCGGCAATGCGGTAGATCAGGAACGTCCCCATGAACGACCAGCGAAGGCCCGGTCCGAACCGGATCGCGTCGTCGATCTCCTGCGCTGTGGCGACCCCGTCATTCACCATCCACAGCGCCTCGCGCCACAGCGCTTCCATCATGCGATCGGCGATGAAGCCGTCGATTTCCTTGCGCACATGCAGCGGATGCATGCCGAGCGTCCGGTAGAAGGCCATGGCCTTCTCCTTTGTCTCCATCGACGTCTTGTCGCCGCCGCAGACCTCCACGAGCGGCATCAAATAGACCGGATTGAACGGATGGCCGACCGTGAACCGCTCCGGATGGACCATCTCGGACTGCAGGCGCGTCGGCAAAAGACCCGAGGTGGATGAGGCGAAGATCACATCCGGCCGCGCGGCGCGGCTTGCTTCGGCGAGGAGCTTGATCTTCAGGTCCTCCCGCTCGGGCGCGGATTCCTGAACGAAATCCGCGTTTTCCACCGCCTCGGCCGGTGACGAAACGATCGTGAGCTTGCCCTCCTTTGGGAGCGGCGCGACGGTCAGCCGCCACAGGGCGCGGCGGGCATTTTCAAGCATCGCGCCGATCTTGCGCTCGGCCTCGGGATCGGGATCCGACAGCACCACATCGTAGCCGTTCAACAGGCAGCGCGCCGCCCAGCCGCCGCCAATAACGCCAGCGCCGATCAGGCCGACAGTCCGGATCCCGTCCATGGTCGTCAGGTCCTCTTGGTAAGCTTCAGTTTCGCGCGGACTTCTTCGGGGCCGAGGATCCGCGCGTTCATCGCGCCGAGGATCGTCGCCGCGCGCTCGACCAACTCGCCGTTGGAGGCAAGCCGGCCGCGCGAAAGATAGATGTTGTCCTCAAGCCCAACGCGTACGTTGCCGCCCGCGATCGCGGCCATCGCAACATAGGGCAGTTGCATGCGGCCGATCGAAAAGGCTGAGAAGATCGCGCCCTTCGGCAAGCGATGGACCATGGCCATGAGGGTCAGCGGATCGTCGGGCGCGCCGTAAGGGATGCCCATGCAGAGCTGGATCAGGAGCGGGTCATCGATCAGCCCCTCGCGAACGAGATCCTCGACCATGACCAGATGACCGGTGTCAAACACTTCCAGCTCCGGCCGAACGCCGAGCGCTTGGACGCGCTTGGCCATCGCCCTGAGCGTGTCCGGCGTGTTTGTCATCACGTAGTCGCCGCCGGCGGCAAAGTTCATCGAGCCGCAATCGAGCGTGCAGATTTCCGGCAACAGCGCGTCGACATGCGCGAGGCGTTCCGTCGCGCCCGCCATGTCGGTGCCATCAGGATCGACCGGCAAGGGCGTCTCCGCCCCGCCGAGTATGAGATCTCCGCCCATGCCGGCAGTGAGGTTCAACACCACATCGACGCCCGAGGAGCGAACGCGATCAACTACCTCGCGGTAGAGGCTGACATCGCGCGAGCCCTTGCCGGTCTTCGGATCGCGGACGTGAATATGCGCGATCGCCGCGCCGGCCCTAGCCGCCTCGATCGCCGCCGCCGAGATCTCCGCCGGCGTTACCGGCACCTTGGCGGACTTCGCCGTGGTATCGCCGGCCCCCGTCACGGCGCAGGTGATGAAGACCTCGGTGTTCATGCGGATCGACCCCCTGGAAACGACACGATGTCCGCACGCTATCCATGCACGTTCGGCCCAGGCCTTCCGCCCGCGCCGCAAATCTTGTCGAAAGCGACACGGGCTGACTTTGGCCCTCCCGGAGGTCCGCTCACACCGCGATCAATTCGAACCGATCGACATCGACCAAACCCTTATCGGTGATTTTCAAATGCGGGATCACCGGCAGCGGCAGGAAGGCGACCTGGAGGAACGGCTCGGGCAACGTGACCCCAAGGCTCTTTGCGGCGGCGCGCAGGGGAACGAGGCCGTCGTGAACATCCTCAAACGTCATGAGACTCATCAAACCCGCGACCGGCAGCGATAGTTCCGCAATGACGCGACCGCCCTCGGCGACCACGAAGCCGCCCTCGATCTCGCCCAACCGATTGACCGCGACCGCCATATCCACATCGTCGGCGCCGACGACGGTGATGTTGTGGCTGTCATGGCCGATCGATGAGGCGATGGCCCCGCGCTTCATGCCGAAGCCCTTGACGAAAGCCCGGCCGATGCCGCCGGTCTTGCCGTGCCGCTCGACAATCGCGACCTTCACCACATCCTGGTCGAGATCGATGTGCCGCTCGCCATTCCTGTAAGGAAGCGTCAGATCGTGGCGCAGCGTGATGATGCGGCCCGGTACGACGCCGATCACAGGCATGGACGGGCCGGAGCCCGGCGCGCGGAAATCCTCGGCCGTGACCCGCCGAGCTTTAACGCTGTGCCGCCCGACCGGCGCCACCGCCGCGCGCGTAGCGAACAGCGCGTCGTCGACGAGCCGACCGGCGGCGATGACGGCCGAGACCCGGCAGTCCTCGAAATCATCGAGGATCGCGAGATCCGCCCGCCAGCCCGGCGCGACCATGCCGCGATCATGCAGCCGGAATGCCCGCGCCGCCGACCATGACGCCGTCCGGTACGCGGCGAGCGGCTCGGCGCCGAGCTTGATCACGGTTCGAATCATATGGTCGAGATGCCCCTCCTCGGCGATGTCGAGAGGATTACGATCATCGGTGCAGAAGGCGAGAAACGGCGCGGTACGTTCGGTCAGGATCGGCGCCAAGGCGCGCAAATCCTTGGAGACGGAGCCCTCGCGGATCAACACGGTCATACCCTTGGAGAGCTTCTCTCGCGCTTCCTCGGCGCTGGTGCATTCGTGGTCGGTGCGA
This sequence comes from Hyphomicrobiales bacterium, assembly GCA_040377825.1. Taxonomy (GTDB): domain Bacteria; phylum Pseudomonadota; class Alphaproteobacteria; order Rhizobiales; family Ancalomicrobiaceae; genus JBEINZ01. The sequence goes on from JBEINZ010000209.1 coordinate 4,513, forward strand.
ATGCCGGCGGCAAGGTAGCCGTTGAGATCGAGGCCCGACAGCAACGGCGAATGTCCGTCGATGTGCCGGCCCTGGAAATCCGTCAGCTTGTCGAGGACGACCAGATCCTTATGCAGAACGCCGGGAAAATTCATCACCTCGGCAAGACCGATGACTTTGGGATGATCGGCGAAGGGCGCGATATCGGCGGCGGTCAGCCGCGCGCCCGAGGTCTCCAAATGATCGGTCGCGGGCACGCAACTGGAAAGCTGGACGCGCAGATCCATCACCGTCGTCATGGCCGAAGCAAGGAAATAGCGAAACGCCTCGGCGCCAAGCACATTGGCCATTTCATGCGGATCGCAGATCGCCGTCGTGACGCCGCGCGGCAACACGCAGCGGTCGAACTCGGCCGGCGTGATCAGCGAGGATTCGACATGGAGATGGGTATCGATGAAGCCCGGGACGACCACCTTGCCGCGGATATCGATCTCGCGCGTGCCGCGATAGGTGCCGTAGGTTCCAACAATCCGATCGCCGGAAATCGCTACATCCGAGGCCACCAATTCGCCGGTCACGAGATCGAGGAAGCGGCCGTTTTTCAAAACGAGATCGGCGTCGGCAACGCCGCGCGCCTGATCGATGGCGCGTTCCAGAAAAGCTCGGTTCATGGTCGGTCGGGTCTCCGGCGAAAGGTTGGCGGGCTTCGCGTTCCGCAACCGATCATGCCGCAAAACGGTGGCCGACGCGACCGATCGGCCGCCTGAATTTTGGCCACAGACCCACTGCGGTCAACCGCGCCGATAAGGCCCCGCGCCGAAAACGCCGCGAATCTTTTCCATCTGCGGTAGGGAGCGCCGCGCGCGCCCAAAAATCAACCGTGTCGCCACCCAAGTTATTCCGAGAATGAATGCCGTGGCGGCGGCCCATGCTGAAAAGAACACCATTCCGCCGAGGCCGTGGATCAGGTCGATCAGCCACGCGAAAACATCGGTCTCTTCGGGA
>JBEINZ010000079.1:0-11714 GCA_040377825.1 Hyphomicrobiales bacterium
ACTGATTATAACGGCGTCGGTCATTCCGGCGCCGTTTTGTTTTGTGAGCATTAACCTTGTCGAGGTCGGATTCATTAAAATTCGAACCAAGTTTCCCTTAATGACGAACTCCACTTGTCGATCGATACATTCTTGTTTTAAGTGCAGCTCATGGTCTCGACACGGCTGGTTGACTTCGCGGTCCGTCAGTATTTCGTATTCGAGATTTTATAATTGTTGCGCATATCCAAACGTCCATACGACGATTTGGGGAGGCTCATTCATGTCAGTGGCGTCAGACCAAATTTTCCCACGCATTGCCCGTCCAGCTTTCATTGGCATCGCGCTCATAAGCGGCGTGATCAATGTTCTCTACCTGACTGGCTCTTTCTATATGCTTGAGGTCTACGATCGGGTGCTTCCCGGCCGTAGCGTGGCAACCCTCGTCGGATTGTCGACTTTGGTCGTCGGACTATATCTTTTTCAAGGTGTCCTCGAGCATATCCGTGCACGTGTTCTGTCCCGAATTGGGGCGTCATTCGACCGAAAGCTTCACGAGCGCGTTTACGATATTGTTGTCCGTCAACCGCTCGCTGGACGCGATCGCGGCGATGGCGGACAGTCCGTGCGCGATCTTGATCAAGTCCGTAGCTTCATGGGGAGTTCAGGGCCAACCGCACTGTTCGACCTGCCTTGGATCCCGCTCTACCTCGTCATTCTCTTCGCATTCCACACTATAATCGGCTTGGTGGCGCTCGGCGGTGCGATTGTCCTACTCTTATTGACGCTCATCAGCGAATTGGCGACGAGTGCTCCAGCAAAGGAGACGATGGGACGCGCGCAGCGGCGTGGCTTAATGATCGAGGCGAGCCGCCGAAACGCCGAAACTTTACATGCTCTCGGTATGCGCAATGTATTTCGTGATCGCTGGACGAAGTTACACGATGATTACATCGATGCGCAGCTTCGGACATCTGATGTCATCAGCGTGCTGGGAACGATCTCCAAAGTCTTCCGCATGCTCCTGCAATCGGCGGTTCTCGGTGTCGGCGCGTATCTCGTTATCGGTCAAGAGGCGTCTGCCGGTATCATTATTGCCAGCTCGATCTTAACATCGCGCGCACTCGCCCCCGTTGAGCAAGTCATTGCCAATTGGAAGAACTTCGTTGCTGCACGACAGGGCTGGAACCGCCTCCAAGGGCTCTTCACGCGATTTCCGGTGCAGCCGGAAACCATGCGCCTGCCACGTCCACAATCGAGCGTTGTTGTGGAATTTGCGACCGTCGCGCCCCCTGGCCAAGAGCGGCCAGTGCTTTTCGACGTCAGCTTTGCCGTGCGTGCCGGAAGCGCGCTCGGCGTAATCGGACCGAGCGCGTCCGGCAAGTCGTCACTTGCGCGACTGCTTGTCGGCATTTGGCAACCCTTGCGCGGAAAAGTCCGACTCGACGGCGCGGCACTTGAACACTGGGATCCCGATCAACTTGGCGCCCATATCGGTTACCTTCCACAGGACATCGAGCTCTTCCCGGGCAGCGTGAAAGACAACATTGCTCGCTTCACCCCAAATCCGTCGCCCGAGGCGATCATTGATGCGGCCACCGCGGCGCGCATCCATGACATGATCCTAAGACTTCCCGACGGCTACGACACGCAGATCGGCGAAGGCGGATTGTCGCTCTCTGCGGGCCAGCGCCAGCGCCTCGCGCTTGCCCGCGCACTTTACGGTGATCCGTTCCTCCTCGTGCTGGACGAGCCGAACTCGAACCTTGATGCCGTTGGTGACGAGGCCCTGACCGAAGCCATCCTAAGCGTTCGAGCCCGTGGTGGCATCGTGATCGTGATCGCCCATCGACCGAGCGCACTCGCCGGCTGCGATGTCGTCCTCGTGATGTCGGAAGGCCGCGTGCAGTCGTTTGGACCGAAAGACGAGGTGCTTTCGAAGGTCATGCGCCTACCGGGCAAACATTCGGCCGCTGGTGTCGGATCCTCTCCGACACCCCTAAAGATTCGTCAGGACAATGGAGCTGGGGCATGAAACACGTAAAAAATGCTTTGGGCGATCCGGAAGTCTCAATCCGGCGCGGACTATTCGCCGGGATCGCGGCAGTGGTGATTATGGTGGGCGGAGCGGGCGGATGGGCTTCGACAACGCAGTTCTCCGGCGCGGTCGTGACGCCGGGCATCCTCGTCGTCGACTCCAGCGTCAAGAAGGTCCAGCATCCGACAGGCGGCGTTGTCGGCGAAATTCGGGTGCGCGACGGGGACTCCGTCGCCGCGGGCAGCGTTCTCGCGCGCCTCGATGAGACCGTTACACGGGCCAATCTCGCGATCGTGCAAAAGAGCCTTGACGAATTCCGTATTCGCCAATCAAGGCTCGAAGCGGAGTTGAACGGAGATCCGACGTTCGCGGTCCCCGACAATTTGGAAGGAAATAGGAGCGATCCCGAGACCGATCGCACGATTCGAACCGAGAAACGCGTGTTCGAAACGCGAAAACTGTCTCGCGAGGGCCAACGCTCCCAGCTTCTCGAGCGCATCGGGCAGCTCCGCGAGCAAATGCTCGGCCTTAACGAGCAGGTGGTTTCGAAGGGGCGCGAGATTGAGTTGATCGGCGAGGAACTCGCGGGCGTGCGGGAACTCTTTCAGAAAAAGCTTATCTCGCTCCAGCGCGTTACCGCTCTTGAACGGGACTCGGCGCGACTACGCGGCGAACGCGGCTCCCTCATCTCCTCGATCGCCCAATCCAAGGGTCGCATAACCGAAATCGAACTGCAGATCATGCAAATCGATCAGGATCTGCGCACGGAGGTCGGGAAAGAGATCTCTACCGTGCAAAGCAAGATCGCTGAACTCGTTGAACGGAAAGTCGGCGCGGAGGATCAATTGAAGCGGATCGACATTCGCGCGCCGCAAAGCGGTCGGGTCCATCAGCTCGCCGTGCATACCGTGGGCGGCGTGATCGGTCCGGCCGAAACGATCATGATGATCGTGCCCGAAAGCGACAAGCTTGCCGTCGAATGCAAAATCAACCCTCGAGACATCGATCAGGTCCGGCAGGCCCGCACCGCACGGCTGCGCTTCTCGGCCTTCGATCAACGGACGACACCGGAAATCGATGGAACGCTGGCGCTCGTATCGCCGGACTTGAGCACTGATCCGCGCACAGGGGCGAGTTATTACACGGCTCGGATTATGATCTCGGCTGAAGAAATCGCAAGACTTGAGAACTTGAAGCTCGTACCCGGCATGCCGGTCGAAGCATTCATCCAAACGAGTGAGCGGACGGTTATTTCCTATTTCACCAAGCCGCTTGCGGATCAGGTCGAACGCGCCTTCCGAGAAGGCCGCTGAAATCGTCGGATCGCAAGAGCGTCTTTAGGATACCCAAGGGAGAAGCCGGATCGTTCGGCTCTCCCTTTTCGTGCTAAGAGGGCCAGTCGTAAACGCGGGTCTTGTCCGAACCAACACTCATGCCCAATAATTCTTCATCGATCGCTCTTGCTAGAAATTTGTCCATTTGATCAAATCCCTCTGACGGGAACCACAAGGAAAGCCGGAATGGCCGACGCGGCGGTGAAGCGATTAGTGTCTTTCGCCGAAGAGACCGGGTCTACGGCGGACCTCGCCGCTGCGCGTCCGGTCATTGAAGCCCGAGGTCTGTCTCTGACGTTCGAAACGAATGACGGCCCTGTCTTTGCCCTCTCCGATGTCGATCTGACGGTGAACGAAGGCGATTTCGTTTCCTTCATTGGCCCTTCCGGCTGTGGCAAGACCACGCTGCTTCGTCTCTTCGCCGACCTTGAACAAGCGACGTCTGGAACGATGTCGGTGAATGGCGTGGATCCTGAGACGGCCAGGCGGCGGCGCGACTACGGTTATGTCTTCCAGGCCCCCGGTCTTTATCCGTGGCGCACGGTCGAGAAGAACGTAATGCTGCCGTTGGAAATCATGGGGACCCCACGCGCGGAGCGGCGGGCGAGGGCGGCGCGCAACCTTGGCCTCGTCAATCTCGGCGGCTTTGAAAAGAAGTATCCTTGGCAGCTCTCCGGGGGAATGCAGCAGCGCGCCTCGATCGCGCGCGCGCTTTCGTTCGATCCAAAGCTTCTGCTCATGGACGAACCGTTCGGCGCGCTCGACGAAATCGTGCGCGATAAGCTGAACGAACAACTGCTGAGGCTCTGGTCCGAGACGCGCAAGACCATTGTTTTCGTCACGCATTCGATTCCCGAAGCGGTGTTTCTTTCAACCCGTATCGTGGTCATGAGTCCGCGGCCTGGGCGGATCATCGACATCATTCCCTGCGATTTTCCGCGCGATCGCACCCTGGACATCCGTGAGACGCCCGAGTTCCTTAAAGTCGCCCGTCGCGTCCGCGAGGGGCTCCGCGCGGGACACTCTTATGATGACTAAGGCGGTGCGGCGCCAGCCTCGACCGGTCTTCGATCGCCTCACGAGCAGCCACGCCGCGCCTGTTGCGACGATGGTTTTCGCGCTGCTCGTCATTTGGTACGCCGCGTGCCTCCCCATGAACACCGACCTGCCCTCGATGCCGATGGGCGGGACACTCATGGAACGTTTCACCGCCGCGGTCGCGCTCGACCGGCCGGTCCTCCCCGCGCCCCACCAAATCGCGATGGAACTCCGCACCTCGGTCTGCGGTCGTTTGCCGGAGGCGGACAGCTTCGCCGCGGCGTTCTTCTCATGTGACCTGCGCTGGGGGCCGAGGAATCTGCTTTTTCACGCGTGGACGACGCTTTCGGCGACGTTGCTTGGGTTCCTGTTCGGCGCGACGCTCGGCATCGGATTGGCGGTGCTGATTGTCCATGTGCGCGCTCTTGAGAAAAGTCTCATGCCTTGGATCGTAGCCTCGCAGACGGTGCCGATTTTGGCGGTGGCGCCAATCGTGATCGTGGTGCTCGGCTCCCAGGGGCTGACCGGACTGATACCAAAGGCGATCATCTCCGCTTATCTATGCTTTTTCCCCGTGGCCATTGGCATGGTGAAAGGGCTCAACGCGCCGAACGTTATTGATCTCGACCTGATGCGCACCTACAACGCATCCGAGGCCCAGACATTCTGGAAGCTGCGTTGGCCCGCCGCGCTTCCATTCCTGTTCGCAAGTTTCAAGGTCGCCATCGCGATCAGTCTCGTCGGGGCGATCGTCGGCGAACTGCCGACCGGGGCCCAAGCGGGCCTTGGCGCGCGGCTTCTGTCGGGCTCCTACTACGGACAGACCGTGCAGATCTGGGCTGCGCTGGTTGCCGCGGCGATCCTCGCGGCGACGGCGATCGGCGCGGTAGGCCTTGCCGAACGCTTGACCGCAAAGGTCATGGGAGCCGCCCGATGACCGTGTCGGCCGGCCCCGACCTGACCGCCCGCACGATTGCCGCGACGATGGCGGGAGCGGCGTTCGTGGCGACGGTGGCAGTTCTGATTGTCGGACATGTCCATCATGCCGATGTGGCCGGCGCGGCGGGGAGTTCCTTTTGGATAGCCGTTGTTGCACTCTGGCTCCTGTCATGGTTCGTGGTCGACCGCATGGCTCGGGTCCGCCCCCCGGCTCCTAACGCGCGCCGCCTGCTCGATATCCTCGTTCCCGTCGGCTTCGGGTTGGTTTTGCTGTTCCTTTGGGAGGTGATCACCGTCGGGGCCGGTGTACCGGGCGTGCTGATGCCGGCACCGTCCGCGATCGCGGCGCGGTTGGCGGTCTCCGGTCCGATCCTTCTAGAAGACTTCGTGCAGACGGTGCTGCGCGCCGTGATCCCGGGTTGGGCGATAGGCTCCGCGGCCGGGTTCCTCGTGGCGATCCTTGCCGACAGGATCCCGTTCCTCGGACGCGGCCTGATACCGCTCGGCAACTTCGTGTCCGCGCTGCCGATGATCGGGATCGCGCCGATCATGGTGATGTGGTTTGGCTTCGATTGGCAATCGAAAGTCGCCGTTGTCGTTGTCATGACCTTCTTCCCGGCGCTGGTGAACACTGTCGCGGGGCTCGCCTCGGCAGGCCGACTGGAGCAGGATCTGATGCGCTCGTATGGCGCCGGCTATTTGGCGACGCTCTTGAAGCTGCGTTTGCCCGCCGCGATGCCTTTCGTCTTCAATGCCCTCAAGATCAACTCGACGTTGGCGCTGATTGGGGCCATCGTGGCGGAGTTCTTTGGAACGCCGATCGTCGGCATGGGCTTTCGCATCTCGACCGAGGTCGGCCGCATGAGCCTCGACATGGTCTGGGCAGAGATCGCAGTCGCGGCGGTCACCGGGTCGGTCTTCTATGGTCTGATCGCGCTTGCCGAGCGCGCCGCGACATTCTGGCATCCGTCGTACCGTCAGCGTCGATAGGCTTGGCGGCCGGTTTATTAGGAGAGGAGTAAAGTCACATGAGGAAGTCGATTGTTGCATTGAGCGTCCTGGCGCTAGGCCTTGCGGCCACGGCCGCATCCGCTCAAGACAAGCTCACGCTGCAGCTCAAATGGGTCACTCAGGCTCAGTTCGCCGGCTACTATGTCGCGAAGGACAAGGGCTTCTATAAGGAGGCTGGCCTCGATGTGACGATCAAGCCGGGCGGACCGGACATCGCCCCGCCGCAGGTCATTGCCGGCGGTGGCGCCGACGTGATCGTGGAATGGATGCCCGCGGCGCTAGCCGCGCGCGAGAAGGGCGTGGCTCTGGTCAATATCGCCCAGCCGTTCAAGCGCTCCGGCATGATGCTGACCTGCCGCAAGGAAACCGGCATCACCAAGCCGGAAGACTTCAAGGGCAAGACCCTCGGCGTCTGGTTCTTCGGCAACGAATATCCGTTCATGGCCTGGATGGCTCGGCTCGGCATTAAGACCGATGGCTCGGCCGGCGGCGTGAAGGTCATCAAGCAGGGTTTCAACGTCGATCCGCTGATCCAGAAGCAAGCGGATTGCGTCTCCACGATGACCTATAACGAGTATTGGCAGGTTATCGACGCGGGCTTGAGCGCGGATAAGCTCGTCACCTTCAAATATGCCGATCAGGGCGTGGCGACCATGGAAGACGGCCTCTACACGACCGACGAGAAGCTCAAGGACCCAAAGACGGTCGAGAAGCTCGGTAAGTTCGTGAAAGCCTCGATGAAGGGATGGGATTGGGCTCGCGCGAACCCGACCGAAGCCGCCAAGATCGTGCTCGACAACGACACGACCGGCGCGCAGACCGAGAAGCATCAGGTCCGCATGATGGGCGAAATCAACAAGCTCACCGACGGCTCCAATGGTAAGCTCGCGTCGGCGGATTACGATCTGACCGTCAAGACGTTGCTGACCGCCGGCGGTGAAGCCCCAGTGATCAGCAAGGAGCCGAAGGGCGCCTGGACCGCCGCCGTAACGGACGCCGCTGGGATCAAGTGAACAATGCCCGGCCTCGCCACGCGCGGGGCCGGGTTTTCTTGATTGTTGGGTGAGGCGCGTGCACAAAAATTGCCATATGTCCAATCGATCCGATAGTTGGCCCGGCATTCCGCGCCGATTGTCATTTGGGGGAGCATCCGCGGCCATGCCCTTCGTCCAATCAAAGACGCTCGATCGTCTGGAATGCTTTGTGCGATTGAAGCAGCCGCAGAACTGGTACCATAACTTCATCTAGGACGCGTTTGACCGACGCGGCCCTTGAATCGATCGATTCCAAGTCGGAGCCTGCACCCATGACAATCCTCATTCGCGGCGGAACGGTGGTGAACCACGATGCATCGAAACGCGCCGATGTCCTGATCGAGGGCGAAACGATCGTTGCGATCGGCGAGACGATCGAGGCGCCTGCAGATGCGGAAGTGATCGACGCTGGCGGTTGCTACATCATGCCGGGCGGCATTGATCCGCACACCCACATGGAACTCATGTTCATGGGGCAAGTTTCCGCCGACGATTTCGAGTGGGGCACGAAGGCCGCGCTCTCCGGCGGCACGACCATGATCGTCGATTTCTGCATTCCGGGCCCCGGGCAATCGATGCTGGCCGCCTATCAGGACTGGCGTCGCAAGGGCGAGAAGGCCGCGGCGGACTACAGTTTCCACATGGCTGTCACTTGGTGGGACAAACAGGTCTTCGATGAGATGGAGACCGTGGTCAAGACCTACGGTATCAACACGTTCAAGCACTTCATGGCCTATAAGGGGGCCTTGATGGTGAATGATGACGAGCTTTATCACTCGTTCTCACGCTGCGCGCATCTCGGCGCCATGCCGCTGGTCCATGCCGAGAACGGAGATGTCGTCTTCCGTATGCAGGAAGACATCATGAATCGCGGTGTGACCGGTCCGGAGGGGCATGCCTATTCGCGTCCGCCGGAGGTCGAGGGCGAGGCGACGAACCGCGCGATCATGATTGCCGATATGGTCGGCAGTCCACTTTACGTTGTGCATACATCCTGCCGCGATAGCCACGAGGCGATCGCGCGCGCGCGCGCGGCCGGAAAGCGTGTTTTCGGCGAGCCGCTGATCCAGCACCTCGTGCTCGACGAGAACGAGTACCGCAACAAGGATTGGGATTATGCTGCACGACGCGTGATGTCGCCGCCCTTCCGGCCCAAGGCTCATCAAGACAGCCTCTGGGCCGGGTTGGTTTCCGGATCGTTGCAGGTCGTTGCGACCGACCACTGCTCGTTCACGACCGAACAAAAGCGCATGGGCCTCGGCGACTTCCGGAAGATCCCGAACGGCACCGGCGGGCTCGAGGATCGTATGCCGGTTTTGTGGACCGCCGGCGTCAAAACCGGCCGGTTGACCAAGGAAGAGTTCGTGGCGGTGACGTCGGCGAACATCGCGCGCATTCTGAACGTCTACCCGCGCAAGGGCGCGGTCGCGGTCGGCTCGGACGCGGATCTCGTGATCTGGGATCCCGCGGCAACCAAGACGATCCGGGCCAAGTCGCAGGTAAGCCGCATCGATTACAACGTGTTCGAGGGCTATCAATGCACGGGCGTCCCGCGCGCTACGCTGTCGCGCGGCCGCGTCGCTTGGATCGAGGGCGATATGCGCGCCGATAAGGGTGATGGTCAGTATGTCGCTCGCGACCCCTTCCCTTCCGTCCACGTCGCCAATACCACATGGAAAGAACTCAATCGGCCGCGCGGCGTGGAACGATTGGAAGTGACGCCCTGAGGGCGCCCGATCGAGAGTGCCGCGACGGACCGATTAATCGGAACGGCGGCGCCGGATCTCTATCCGACTGAGGTTGGTTGCACTCTTGCGTCGTCCAGTGGGATCCGCTCCCCGAGTGGATCACCGGCTGCCGTGACCGAAGCCAGACTTAACCGGCCATGGATCAAACACTATCCTCAAGACGCCGCCCATCGGAGCGACACCATGCAAAATCTTCAAATCAATCCGCAGCGTCTTTGGGACAGCCTCATGGAGACCGCCAAGTTTGGCGGAACGGCGAAGGGCGGCATTAAACGTCTTACCTTGACCGACGAGGACAAACAGGTCCGGGATTGGTTCAAGGCGGCATGCGAGGCGCTTGGCTGCACCGTGACGGTCGATGAGATAGGCAATATGTTCGCCACAAGGCCGGGCAAACGTTCGGATCTCCTTCCGATCGCCATGGGCTCCCATCTCGACACCCAACCGACGGGCGGTAAGTTCGACGGCGTACTCGGCGTGCTCGGGGCGTTGGAGGCCATGCATACGCTGCATGATCTTGGATATGAAACAAATGCGCCGATCGAAATCGTGAACTGGGCCAATGAGGAAGGCTCGCGATTTGCGCCCGCGATGCTCGCTTCAGGTGTTTATGCCGGCGTTTTCACCGCGGACTACGCCTATTCACGAGTGGACCGACAGGGCCTCACCTATGGTGATGAACTTGCCCGCATCGGGTATCGCGGCCATGAACAGGTCGGCGCGCATAAGTTTAGCGCCATGTTCGAGTTACATATCGAGCAAGGGCCAATTCTGGAGGATGAGGGCAAAAAGATTGGTGTTGTACTCGGCGTGCAGGGCATGCGCTGGTATGAGGTTACCGTTACAGGCCAGGATGCACATACGGGCGCGACGCCGATGTATCTTCGTAAGAATGCACTGCTTGGCGCGGCAAGAATGATCGATGCCATCGACGCGATTGCCCACAAGCATTCACCGAGCGCGGTTGGAACGGTCGGCCTGATTGAGAACAAGCCAAACAGCCGAAATGTAATTCCCGGCGAAGTATTCTTCACCGTTGATCTTCGGCATCCTGAAGAAGCGGTATTGGATGCAATGGAGACGGAATTCCGAACGAACCTTGCCGCAATACTGAAACCGTTGAAGCTCGGTTACGAAGAAAAACGCATATGGAATGCGCCGGCGGTCAATTTTTCGCCCGAACTTATCGAATGCGTGCGCATTGGCACCAAGAAGGCCGGCTTTACAAACCGCGATATGGTGTCTGGAGCGGGGCACGACGCTGCATACATCGCCCGCGTTGCGCCAACGACGATGATTTTCGTCCCGTGCCTTGGCGGCATAAGCCACAATGAGGCAGAGTCGACCACTGCGGAGGAATGCGGAGCCGGCGCTCAAGTCCTCTTGAATGCGGTTCTCGAATACGATCGGAGACTAAGCTAACTCATGGCTCGATTCGAGTATAAACTTCGCTGAAATATCACCTGAATATCGGAATTTCTAAAATTTTGCGACACCTCAGTTGGTGTTTTCAGGTCACGTGTCGATTAGTGGTGTGGGGGCTATCGTAGACATGGTGAGTGGCGATTGACTACGAATTAACTGCTGAGAAGAATTTAGCATTCTAAGATCAGTTGGTCTTAGTTTGTATATCTCAACGTTAAAGTTTACGTTTGGTCAGCTTTTTGACCGCCATAATGCGTCCGCGCCGGGTCATGAAGGGTCTCCGCGGATGACGGTTGAGTCGAAGTACCGCAAGATTCCGATGTTGAAGTCTGGACTCGCGATTGGGGTCGCCCTCGGTTTAACCGCATTCGCGGTCGCGTGGGTAACCGTCTCCCAGTACCGAGACGCCGAACGCGCTTCGGTCGTCCAGGACGTCGCGCGCCATTTCTCCGGCACGCTCGTACATCTTCAGCGTTTCCAGAATAGACTTTCAGCGTACGAAATTGATGACGGAACCATTGAGCCGGCTCAAGTACGCGGCGAGTATGCGGCATTGCTGAATGAAATAGCCGCCCTGGAGCAAAGCGATTACCATAGGGCGTTGAAAGATAGACCGAATGATGTAGCGCTGATAGACGACATGGTGTTCGCCGCCCGCCAGATCGCACCGGTTGTAAACACAATCGAGTCCGAAGGCGCCGCTACCGCTGGGCGTCGCCAGTTCGAACTGGTCGAGGCGGATCTCATCAGGCTCTCGGCTAACCTGAATAAGATGGTTGAGCTTCAGGTCGAAACGGAACGAGCATCAATCTTCGGCTTCACGCGAATCTTTATTCTGGCCCTGTCAATTTTAACAATGGCCATCATTGTATTCGTATTCATTTGTCTCCGTCAAACCAGCCTTCTCGGCGCGGCGCGCGGGGGAATGTCGCAACTGAGTGCTGACTTGGAAAGTAGTTTCCGTCAGCTCGAAGTCGCTAAATCGGCAGTGGAAGCTGCCAACATCGTTCTCAAAAAACAAAATGAACGCCTCGTCGAGCGGGAGGCGGACGTCCGCGTCAACAGCCGCCGTTTTGCCGCCGCGCTGGAGGACGCGCCGACGATGTGGACGATGACGAGGATCCGCCATTCCGGCCGGTTTCAATGCGCGGCCGGATCGAGCCGGCAT
>JBEINZ010000316.1:0-2747 GCA_040377825.1 Hyphomicrobiales bacterium
GGGCGGCCAGCTGCCCGGCCACAAGGTTGATGCGGTGATCGCGAAGGTGCGCCACGCCACGCCGGGCGTGCAGTTGATCTCGCCGCCGCCGCATCACGACATTTATTCGATCGAGGATCTCGCGCAGCTGATCTTCGACCTGAAGAACGTCAACCCGGCGGCGGAAGTCTCCGTCAAGCTCGTGTCGGAAGTCGGCGTCGGTACCGTCGCCGCCGGCGTCGCCAAGGCGCGCGCGGACCACATCACGATCTCCGGCTTCGAGGGCGGAACGGGCGCCTCGCCGCTGACGTCGCTGAAACATGCCGGCTCCCCCTGGGAGATCGGCTTGGCGGAGACGCATCAGACCCTGGTCGTGAACGGGCTGCGTTCGCGGGTCGCGCTGCAGGTCGATGGCGGCCTCAGAACCGGGCGGGACGTGGTGATCGGCGCGCTGCTTGGCGCCGACGAATTCGGCTTCTCCACCGCGCCGTTGATCGCGGCCGGCTGCTTGATGATGCGCAAGTGCCATCTGAACACCTGCCCGGTCGGCATCGCGACGCAGGACCCCGTGCTGCGCAAGCGCTTCAAGGGCACGCCGGAGCACGTGATCAACTTCTTCTTCTTCGTTGCAGAGGAAGTGCGCGAGATCATGGCCGCGCTCGGCGTCACCAAATTCGAGGATCTCGTCGGTCGCGCGGATCTGCTCGACCGGCGCGCGGGCATCGATCATTGGAAGGCCAAGGGCCTCGACTTCGCGCGGCTGTTCCATGTGCCGAGCACGGTCGCCGAGGATATCCGCCATACCGCGCGGCAAAAGCATCCAATCGACGACGTGCTCGACCGGACGTTGATCGAGAAGGCCGCTCCGGCGCTCAGCCACAAAAAGCGTGTCGAGATCGAGACGCCGGTCAAGAACGTCGATCGCTCGGTCGGCGCGATGATCTCCGGCGAAATTGCCCGGCGCTACGGCCATGCTGGGCTTGCCGACGATACGATCCGCGTGACGCTGTCCGGCACCGCCGGGCAATCATTCGGCGCCTGGGCCGCGCGCGGGCTGACGCTCGACCTCATCGGCGACGCGAACGACTATGTCGGCAAGGGCCTTTCCGGCGGCCGTCTGGTGGTGCGCCCGCATCCGAATTCACGGATTGTGCCGGAAAAGTCGATCATCGTGGGCAACACGGTGCTTTACGGAGCGATCGAGGGCGAATGCTACTTCCGAGGCCTCGCGGGCGAGCGTTTTGCCGTGCGCAATTCCGGCGCGATCGCGGTCGTGGAAGGCTGCGGCGACCATGGCTGCGAATACATGACGGGCGGCGTGGTCGTCGTGCTCGGCCCGACCGGGCGGAACTTCGGCGCCGGCATGTCCGGCGGCGTCGCCTATGTGCTCGACGAGGATGGGACCTTCACCACGCGCGTGAACATGGCGATGGTCGACCTCGAGCCGGTGCCCGAGGAAGACATGCTGCTGGAGCGGCTGCACCATCACGGCGGCGACCTGGAGTTCAAGGGCCGGGTCGATACGACCGGCGACATGACCCGCCACGACGACGAACGGATCTACCAGCTCGTCTCCAACCATCTCACCTGGACCGGCTCCGCCCGCGCCAAGGAGATCCTGGAGCACTGGGAGACTTTTCGGCCGAAATTCGTCAAGGTCATGCCAGTCGAGTACAAGAAGGCGCTGGAGGCGATGGAGCGCCAGCGCATGGGCATCGCGGCGGAGTGACCGGGAGGGTGCGGCGTTAGGGATGTGCCGACGTCACATGCCGAGCGCGCGAGACTGTTTACAGCCTTCTTTAGAAGCCGCGACTGCGATCAAAAAGGGCGGAGACATAAAGATGATCTTGACGACGACCGATACCATCGAAGGCCGGACGATTGCCGATTACAAGGGCATTGTCACCGGCGAGGCCATTCTCGGAACCAACATTTTCCGCGATCTCTTCGCGGGTATCCGCGACCTCGTCGGCGGCCGGTCCGGCGCCTATGAGGAAGTGCTGAAGGAAGCGCGCGAGACAGCGCTGCGCGAGCTGCGCGAACAGGCCGCCGCCCTCGGCGCCAATGCCGTAATCGGCGTCGACATCGACTACGAAACGATTTCGACCGGCTCCTCCGGTTCGATGATGATGGTGTCGGCCTCCGGCACGGCCGTCTTGATACGCTAAGGATCAGTCAAAAAATGGGCAAGGTTACCGGGTTTCTGGAGTTCGACCGCCAGGAGCAGAAGTATCAGCCGGCGGGCGACCGCATTCGGCACTTCCGCGAGTTCACGTTGCCGCTGTCGGAAGTCGACGTGGAGCGCCAGGCGGCGCGCTGCATGGATTGCGGCGTGCCTTATTGCCATACCGGCTGCCCGGTGATGAACCAGATCCCGGACTGGAACGACCTCGTCTATAACAAAGACTGGGAGGAAGCCTCCCGCAACTTGCATTCCACCAACAATTTCCCGGAGTTTACCGGCCGCGTCTGCCCGGCGCCGTGCGAGGAAGCCTGCACGCTCAATCTCGAGGACGTGCCCGTCACCATCAAGACGGTCGAACAATCGATCGCCGATAAGGCCTGGGCAAATGGCTGGATCCTGCCGCAGCCGCCGAAGGGCAAGACCGGCAAGTCGGTCGCGGTGGTCGGGTCCGGACCGGCGGGTCTCGCTGCGGCACAGCAGCTCGCCCGCGTCGGCCACGATGTGCATGTCTACGAGCGCGAGCCGGCCGCGGGTGGGCTTCTGCGCTACGGCATACCCGACTTTAAGATGGAAAAGCAACTGA
>JBEINZ010000231.1:0-4854 GCA_040377825.1 Hyphomicrobiales bacterium
CCCGGGCGTGGTCGTCACGCTCGCCCTGGTGATGGTTGGCGTCCACCTCCTTCGTTCAGTCTGGTCGCCGCAGGTGGATCTTTGGATCCTCGAGCTCTTTGCCTTCGTTCCCGATCGTTTCGCCGCCGGTGGAACCGACAGTGCCTATCTTGGCGGGTTCCCCGCCGAAATTTGGTCGTTCGTGACCTATGCTTTCCTCCATGCCGACGCGATGCATTTGATCGTCAACATACCGATGTTTGCAGCCTTCGGTGCCGTTGTTGCCCGGCGATTTGGAACAATGCGATTTCTTGTTTTCGCGGTGCTGACGGCGGCTGGCGCGGCCGCCGCGCATATGTGGTCGCACCTAGACGACGTTCAGCCCGTCATCGGCGCTTCGGGGATCGTGAGCGGCTTGATGGGGGCGGTGGTGCGGTTTGGCTTCGTCCGCGGCGGCCCAATGAGCGCGCCGGACCCTAGCGACGAGCGAGCCGGCGATGTATATCGAAGCGCGACCGTTCCAGCCGCGACTTTCCGCCAGCTGCTAACCGAACCACGCGCAATTTTCTTCGTGCTTGCCTTTTTCTTGATGAACCTTCTCCTGGTTTTCGGAGCGGAAGCTTTCGCCGGGCCGGGCGCTTCCATCGCCTGGGAGGCGCATATCGGCGGGTTTCTAACCGGGCTGCTGGTGTTTTCGCTGTTCGATCCTGTTGGAACGGAAGCGCCGAGGGAGCATCCGGAATGAAGCCGCCGAAAAACATCATCGCCCCGCTTGCTTCAACCTCGGTTCGCTCGCATCATCGTGAATATCCGGCATGATAAGCCGGACCGGGCCGGACTAGGCCTCGTGACCCGTGGCCTCGCCGTTCCGTTGCTTCAACGAGGGAGGTAATGCCATGACCGTTCAGGCAATTCTGGCGGAGAAGGGTCGCGCCGTCGTTACGCACGCGCCGACCACACCACTCAGTGAAATCTGCGAAACCTTGGCGAGCCGGAAGATAGGCGCCGTTGTTCTGCTGGATTTAGACGGCGCCATTGCCGGAATAATCTCGGAGCGCGATATCGTGCGGGCCATTGCCCAAGAAGGTCCGGACGCGCTGACGCAAAAGGCCCTCGTCTATATGTCACGGCATGTTGTGACGTGCCACGAGGAAGACACGATCCACGAGGTCATGACGCGGATGAGCCAAGGCCGTTTCCGGCACATGCCGGTGACGCGCGCCGGACGGCTTATCGGCGTGATTTCAATCGGCGACGTTGTCAAGCGGCGGATCGAACAAGTTGAACGTGACGCCGACCAACTCAAGAGCTACATCGCAACCGCTTAGTGGTACGCGGCACGCTCGCCTCACGCTTCGCCGCTCTCCTTAGCGGCGTCGGCGTGGTGGTGATTATGCGTTTGGCCGTAGACATCCCGCGGGTCGAATATTCGATCTGTTTCGGCAAAGACCATGACCGTGCTGGCAGCCGGCTTGCCTATCGGGATCGATCGATAAAAGCATGAGCGATAGCCGCGATGGCAAGCCGCTCCCTGACCTTCGACATCAACCCGTAGCCACACGGCATCTTGATCGCAGTCGATTCTGAGATCGACGACCCTTTGCCTATTGCCGGAGGTTTCGCCCTTAATCCAGAGTGCTTGACGCGCGCGGCTCCAATATGTCGCGATGCCGGTCTCGATCGTGCGGGCTAAAGCATCGGCATTCATATGGGCGAGCATCAAAACCTCGCCCGTCGCCGCATCCGTCGCAACCGCCGTGATGAGGCCGACCGCGTCGAACCTCGGCGTCAGGGACGTGCCGAGTTCGACGTCGTCGTGAGAGCCGGGCGCTTGGAAGACAGGTTGTTCGCTCATGGCGCGAGTTAAATCGCCCAGGCCGCCCAGGTCAACTGGGCCGCCAACTGGCGAGCGTCGGCGATCAGCGGCCACGCACCAGTGTCATGAACCGCATCTGCTCGCTCGGATCTTCCCTGAAAACGCCCGTGAACTGCGTCGTGATGGTCGATACGCCCACCTTCTGCACGCCGCGCATGGACATGCACATGTGCTCGGCCTCGATCAGCACCGCAACGCCGCGCGGCGTCAAATTGTCGTCGATCGCATTTGTAATCTGCGCAGTCATGCTCTCCTGCGTCTGCAAACGCTTGGCGAAAACATCGACCAACCGTGCGAGCTTTGACAGTCCGACAACGCCTTTCGTTGGATAATAGGCGATATGCGCCTTGCCGACGAATGGCACCATGTGATGTTCGCAATGCGAATGGAACGGGATATCGCGCACCAACACGATGTCGCCATAGCCCTCGACCTCCTCGAAGACTCGCTCAAGAACGTCTTGTGGATCGATGTTATAGCCGCCAAAAAGCTGTTCATACGCCTTGGTTACGCGGCGGGGCGTGTCCAATAGACCTTCGCGTGTCGGATCGTCGCCGGTCCAGCGGATCAGGGTGCGTACGGCCGCCTCGGCCTCTTCTCGGGTCGGGCGAGGGGTCAAATCGCGCTTCTGGGGCAGCGTAACGATGGCGTCCATGGATGGCTCCCGGCTTTCATGCATTTTTCTTGCTTTACGGCCTCGCTTGAATTTCGGACCACTGAACCATTGCGGTAGGATGCATTGATGTTCTGACAGTCCTATATATCTGTCTCAATTCACTCGATAAAGTGGCTGCGAACAGGCTCTCTAGGGCATAACGACTATGTTAGACGACATCTATAACAAGAAGATTTTGGAGTTCGCGGGCAACATCCCGAGGCTTGGCCGACTTGCGCATCCAGACGCGACAGCAACCGCTCATTCTAAGCTTTGTGGCTCGACCGTGACAGTCGATCTCGTCATGGATGGTAATCGTGTCAGTGACTTCGCCCATGATGTTAAAGCCTGCGCGCTCGGCCAAGCTTCGTCGTCGATCATGGCGCGGCATGTGATCGGCGCCTCGTCCGAAGAATTGCGCGCGGCACGCGAGACAATCCGTCGCATGCTGAAGGAAAATGGTCCGGCGCCGGACGGTCGATTTGAGGATTGCCGTTATCTGGAGCCCGTCAAGGCGTTCAAGGCCCGTCATGCATCGACGATGTTGACCTTCGACGCGGTGGTCAACGCGATCGAGCAAATCGAGGCGAAGCGCTCGATCCCGCGGACGGCGGAGGGGCAGGCCTGAGATGTGCGCGGCGTGCGGAATAATTTCGGCTAAATCCGAGCCTGAGCGCTCGCAATTCCGCACATTCATGCGGCCGCACGTCCTAATCGCCCGTGGGCTGATCCGTCTCTATCGTTTCACGTTATCGGCTTTCATGGGTCGGAGCTGTCGATATTTGCCGACATGTTCGGAATACACCGAAGAGGCAATTGACCGTTTCGGTCTGTGGGCTGGCGGTTGGATTGGGCTTTCGCGGATCGCGCGTTGCCACCCCTGGGGATCGTCCGGCTTCGATCCGGTTCCGGCAAATCTCCCCATCGCTGCCCGCTGGTGGGCCCCGTGGGGCTACGGCGATTGGCGCGGTCCCAAAGTCGACCGATAAAGCAGGGGAATCGGGTGAAGGAATTTTATTTGGAAATGAGCTTTACGAGGTAGTCGTCGTCCCATGCTGCGGTTTTGAGGGCTAGTCTGAGGGAATCCTTTCCCTTTTTCCTTCTGCCGAGATTTGCGGCCATGTGCTTGAGGGTGACGACGTTTTCGGGCGCGTTGTTGGTTCTGATCCGGCAGGCATCGTCGCGGAACGTCATGTCCATGACCCAGTGTAGTCCGTTCTCGACGGACCAATGATCCCGCACGATAGGCCCGAGTTCCTTGGCTTGGAGTTTTGAGGACGTGATGTAATAACGGGTTTCTCGCCGGCTCACGCGGTCGATCTCGCGGTTGGCTTCGACGATGACGAGCCCGGCAAGGCCCGGCCATGCGTGACGCTCCCGCAGCCAGCCAATATCGTGAACGACGATGACGCGACGGGTTTCGATGCGCCCGTGATCGCCATCGACCGTCGCGTCGACGCTGATCGTGGTATCGGCGTAACCGCGCGCCTTCTGCTCGGTCGCGAACACTTCGACATCGTCGCGCAACGTGCCCTGATTGCCCTTCAGCGCCAAGACGTAATCGGCATTTTTCTCGAGGATCTTGCGGGCGATGTCGCGCTGGCATCCCATGGCGTCGATGGTAACGACGGCGCCCTCGATCGCCAGCATGTCGAGGAGGGCTGGAATGGCGACGATCTCGTTCGATTTGTCGCTCACCTTGGTTTGCGCCAGGACGAGGCGTTGTCGCGCCGCGAAGGCCGACACCATGTGGATCGCGTCCTTGCCGCCCTTGCGCCCGGAGCGTCGCGAGGTTTTTCCATCGATGGCGATGACCTCCGGCGCGGCTCCGGTGAGACCGCCGACCCACGCCGTGAAACATCGCCGGAAGGCAGCAGGGTCCAAGGCGGCGAAGATGTCGCCCAAATGATCGTGGCTTGGCGTGCCATTGGCGAAGGGCAGAAAGCGCCGCAGAAGCGCGAGTTTCTTGTGCCCGAACCGGGCGATGTCCGTGAACCCCTCCGCGCCCGCCAGCGTCGCAAGAAGCGCCAGCAATAAAACCTCGTCGAGCCGATAGGCTACTTTCCCAGCTTGCCGATGATCCGGCATATCGCTGAAATAATCCAGGAAAGAGGTTGTCTCATAAAAAACCGACGCAAGCGCCACGTCCGTGTCCATTGTGTGCTCCGCTCTTCGAATCAGCGGATAGGCACAGATTCAGCACTTCAGCCGTTTGTCACGCTCTCATTCACCCGATTGCCCTGGCTCGGCTGGCTTAACGCATCGCTCGCGGCCATGGGGTATGTGGTGGTTGCGCCGAACCATCCCGGGACGACGTCCGGCGATTCCAGTCCGAAGAAGACCG
>JBEINZ010000118.1:0-9402 GCA_040377825.1 Hyphomicrobiales bacterium
GCCGCGGGGGTGGGGTCCGGGTTTTTGGCGCGGCGCCGCGGCCAATGTTGTGGGCGGGGGTGGGTGTGGGGGGGCTTGAAGCTTGAAATTGGTCATTCAATCAAGGTTTGTGTGGTTTCCAATTCGGAAACTCCGGGCTGGATCACGGCACTTGGGCGATAAGTTAAACACGCTTTAATCAGAAGACATTACTATTGTGACAACCCAGTCAGCTGCACAATGCCGACCAACTCGGTCAATTCTCCGTAACACCGAAGGGCGTACCCGTGCCCTGTTCTAAGCCAACAACGTCAACCGGATGAAATTACAGAAATACAGCATGAATTAACACGCCGCTCTAGAAATGTAATGTGCGACGTGGTCTCTGAAAGTCTCCGCAATTATTTCGCCCAAACGTACGGGCACAGCATTGCCGATGAGGCGACCATGCCGGGCAAACGATACTTTTTCGCCTTCATCAAGGAAGGCATAGTCGGGTGGAAAAGTCTGCAAGATTGCAGCCTCGCGCAGCGTGATCGCGCGATCTTGCTCAGGGTGTCCAAACCGACCGTTACCGTAGCCGAAACACTGCGTCGTAATCGTAGGGCTAGGCTTGTCCCATTCCATGCGCCCGTACACGCTGGGATACGTCTCTCCGGTCGACTTTCGATGGCAGGGTGCACGGAGATCCTCCGGCCAATCCCTCCAGGTGCCGCCTGGTCTTGATGCACGGATTCGCTGCGAGTTGAGTGAGCTGAGCTTGCAGGCTGCGTGCATAGCATCTTTCTCATCTGTTTGTCCGGCATCCAGGTGCGGAAGATCTGCAATCTTGGCACGTACCGTCTCAATGGGTATATCTAAATCGGGTAGGGAGAGATGCTCAGCGCCGAGCTTTGATGCCATAAGCACTAGGCGCTTTCGCTTCTGCGGAACACCTATACGTTCGCAGTCGACAATTGACCATAGAAAATGATAGCCAACTAAGGCATGTAAGAATTCGTCAAATACGTGGTGCAGAAGGAGTTGCGGCACATTCTCCATTGTTACAAGTTCTGGTTGCAATTCCTGTACCAATCGACCAAAGCTCGCCACTAAAGACCAATCACCATCTTCAGGCTCTCTGCCTTTATTTCTGCGATTGCTGCGGCCGTAGGTCGAAAACGGCTGGCATGGCGCACAGCCGGCCAATAGCTTTACACGATGATCCTGAAAGAGATCAGCGACCTCTTGCGCAGTCAACAGATTTACATCGCGCTCGATAAAGGTTGAAGGAGAGTTGTTGCGCTCGTAGGCGAAGCGACATGCGTTATCTAGATCCACGCCAGCTACGACTTCGATGCCGCCACTCCGGAGGCCATGAGTCAGGCCGCCAACTCCGCAGAATAGATCAACTGCTCGAATATTCTCAGTACGAGTCTTCATGCTACTACAACGAAGTGCTTTTGGTCGACGTAGGCTTCGAAGCTCGTGGCAACCATGCTCATAAATTCGAGGGCAATGTCTGCAATCTCTCGAATCTGTGCAAGCGTTAGGTCTTTGCCTCCGTCTTCAAAAGTTTTTTGACCGTGCGCCAAATCATTCCTACGATCAGCAAGAAATGATAACGGCCCTTTCTCTCCAAGATGGTCTTTATTAGCCAGCTTTCTATGCAGGTCTGGTTCGATTTCTAGCTGAACGCCAAGTCGTTCGGCGAACTGGATAATGGTCCTGTCTGTCCAGTTCCCGGAAGGTTTTCTAATGTATTGCGGCCCCAATGGAGCATCCGTAAGGAGGCTAATCGAGAATGCCTCTATCTGCTTAAGCCGAACGTCTGCGCCGCCCTCAATGCGTGCGACACCATGCTCGCGAAGCCACTCCCGGCGCGCATTCTCTGACCAAGCCTTGGGCGGTACCGTGCCGAAGGCAATACCTACCATCTTCCGAGCCTGAGACATCACTGCTTCAACGACGTTATAGAGGTGGACAATTAATCCAGATTTCATTGTCAGTAGGTGTCGTACGGACAGCCGTGTGCTTCCGATCGAGACATCCTCTCCACCGAAGATTTTATCCTCCAAGGACACTGCGAGCGCATGATGGGTGTTGAATTCTTCGGCGCGATCTTGAAGCATGGTCTGGAGCGTAGTCATGGGCCGACCAGCATATTCTTGACGAGGTCGATGCGGCCTTCAAGTTTTGCTCTAACGTTCGCTCCGTCCGAAACAACGAGCCGGTCGAATTCGGCATCGTGCATCCTCCGCTCAATCTCGTCCGGGCGAACCTGCAGGTTGGCGTTTTCACGAAGCGCTAGCGCAGAACCAACCGAGATAGCCTCAAATCTCACGCGCGGGACCGCATGGACCGCGCCGCTCTTCTGGAATCCATACGGGAACGTTCGCCCGACGAACACGAGCATCGACTCGAATTCATGTCGCATTTCGTCGATTAATGCAGGTTTTGATTCGGACGCTGTGTTTGCAGTCTTCAAATAGTCATACAGGAATTTCTTTGGCCGATCACGATAGCCAGGAAAGCGCCCATCCTGCGTAGAGTTGGTGTTGAGGTAAGCAAAAAACCTTGTAACCAGCTCTTCCCTTTCTCGTTGATCCGCAGCTTTAGCTGATAACGGCGTTGCTGAAACGAAAGATGGTGTTTCCGCTAGTTCCTTAATCAAATTCGTCACTAGTCCAGGCAATGAACCTCGCCTGACCTCCGCTTCATTTGCAGCTGTTCCCGCCTTGTTTATGCGAGCAAACATCTCTGCGCGTGTCGCTGGGTCGGTTTCGGTATTTAGGAGAATAGTTCTAATTGAAACGTCTTCAAGTTTGTTGCGGCGATCCGGGGGCAAATCACAGAAGCAAAATCCGTTTAGCTCTGGAACAAGAACTAGATCGCGTAAACGCAATCCTTCTTTAAGGAAAGCTCGCATGGCTCTCATTCTTTGGGAGCCATCAACAATCTCCATTCGTCCCTCATTTGTCTGATAGAAGAACATGAACGGTATGGGGAGCCCAACCAACAATGATTCGATGAAAAGTGATTTTTGCTCGTCGCTCCAAACCAAATTGCGTTGATATTCTGGGACGAAGTATCGATCATCGTTGTCGCTTGAAAACCGGCTGACATATAGCGAGACCGGGTACTCCGAGATTGAAAACTTGACTTGCCGAGAAACAGACGAAAGCGCTTGTTCAGCGTCATTCTTCGCTTGATCGTCAGGGCCGGTATATTTTTTTCTCGCCATTTCATACCCCCGGGCAAAAACACAGCAAGAGCATGGGTTGATTCCACTGTCCTGATTCAATAGCTGAATTAGCTTCGACTAACAGGTAGAAAACTACTAGAAATGCTCATTAACTCCAAAAATCCGGTGCCGGCAGAGGGGATTGAACCCCCGACCTTCGGTTTACAAAACCGCTGCTCTACCGCTGAGCTATGCCGGCGAACGGGGTTCACATAGCATGGTCGGGCGGGGGCCGGAAGGGCTGGAATTGGGGGGCTGGACTGTCTCGCTTTGAAGGTCCTTCGACCCAAGAAGATTTATCTGCGAAAGGGGATTTCCGGCGCCGGCGGCGCGGGGAGGCAATCGGTGCCACAACCCTAGATAAATTGTCTCTATCGCCTCTCCTCTTGAGAGAGAAGGTGCTGCGCAAGGGCGGATGAGGGGTCCCTTGCCACGAGTGCCCAGCCTCAACCCCTTGTAATCGTTGAACCATACCCCTCCTCAGGCCTTCGGCCACCTTGTATCCGATTTGCCGTGAGCGGAGATGTATAAGCGACTGAGCCCCGGGGGGGGTGGCCATCCGCCCCGGGGCGCGGCGAAGTCGCCCGTTTCCACCTTTGGCTACAACCGGGGAGAAGCTTGGGATCTTCGTCGTTGTCACGCACGACCGAAAAGTCGCTTGATCGCAATCGCACGCAAAAGAGATGAGGGATTCTTTTGCAATCAAAAAGCGAAAAGCACTGGCGCACGCTCTTCAATCTGGCGCACGTTCTGTCGATCGGATGCGCCCAGCCGATCCGCTCATGCTTTACGCCGTCGTCGGCGGCAGGTTGCGGCCGACGAGGTAGAGGGAGAGGGCGGCGGCGTTGGAGACGTTGAGGCTTTTGATCGGGCCGGGCATGTCGAGGCGGGCGAGCGCATGGCAGGCTTCGCGGGTGACGGGCCTTAGGCCCTTGCCCTCGGCGCCGAGCACCAAGATCGCGCGCGCGCCGGGCTCGACCGCTTCCAAGGGCACGTCGCCATCGGAATCGAGGCCGATGACGCGGAAGCCTTCCTCTGCGAGCGATTTCAGCGCCTTGGCGAGGTTCACCACTTCGATGTGGGTCAATAGGTCGAGCGCGCCGGAGGCCGCCTTGGCGAGCACGCCGGTTTCTTCCGGGCTGTGGCGCGTGGTGGTCAACAGCGCGTCGGCGCCGAGCGCCACCGCCGAGCGCATGATCGCGCCGACATTGTGCGGATCGGTTACCTGATCGAGCGCGAGCACCAGCCGCGCGCGCCCGAGATCGGCGAGGCGCTGGGAGGCGAGCGTCTCCGTCTCCACCAGCACGCCTTGATGCACCGCATCGGAGCCAACGCGCGCGTCGATCCAGCGCGGCTCGACGGGTTGCGGCTCGACGGGAAAGACCACGCCGCGCTCGCGCAGCCGGGCCTCGGCGTTGCGCGTCGCATAGATCGCGTGGACGATCCGGCGCGGGTTCGCCAGCGCGATCTCCACCGTGTGCAAGCCATAAAGAAAAACCCGCCCCTCCGGCGCCCCGGAGCCCGGCCGCGTATGCCGCCGATCCGTGACCGGCGGCCGGCTCGGGCGCTTGCCCGGGCGGGCATGGGGGCGGTGTGGCGGGCGTTCAGAAGCGTCGTCGCGTGTCATCCGCCGATGGATAGGCAAGAGGGCGGGGGAAGGGAAGGGGGAAACGCGGCTTTTCACGCGCCCCAGGCCGGCGGGATCAGCCGATGATCGCCTCCACCGCCGCCGCGTCCCGTCCCACGATCTCCCTGTAGACGTCCGGGTCGGTCGCGCCTTCCGTGCCGAAGACGAGCACCCGCGATTTTGGGCCGAGGCCGAGAGCGGCGCGGGCTTTTGGGTCGGCGGCGAGGCAGCGAAAGCCCGCAAGACCGGCGACGCCGGATTCGCCGACGGCGAGGCCGAGGTCAGCGAGGTCGCGCATGGTGGTGGCGGCGGCTGCGTCGGGGATGGTCATGAAGGCGTCGGCGCCGGGGCCGAGGATGTTCCAGGCGAGCATCGACGGCTCGCCGCAGGCCAAGCCGGCCATGATCGTCTCCAGATCGCCGCCGACGATGGTCGCCTCGCCGCTCGCCGCGCTGGCATAAAGGCATGCGGCGGTTTCCGGCTCGACCACGACGAAGATCGGCCGCGCCGCGCCCTCGCGCTCCCATAGGTCCGACAGGATCCCGGCCGCCAGCCCGCCGACGCCGCCTTGCACGAAGACATGCGTCGGCGCCGCACCGGCCGCGCGCGCCTCGATGGCGAGCACCGCGTAGCCCTGCATGACGTCGGTCGGAATCGTCTCGTAGCCGGGCCACGACGTATCGGAGACGAGCGCCCAGCCGTTGTCGCGCGCGGCCTCGGCCGAAAGGCGCACGGCGTCGTCATAGGTCCGCCCCTCGCGGCGAACCTCCGCGCCGAAGGAACGGATCGCCGCCGCGCGGCCTTCGGAGACCGTCTCGTGCACATAGATCACCGCCCGCGCGCCGACGCGCGACGCGCCCCAGGCCACCGCGCGGCCGTGATTGCCGTCGGTCGCGGCGGTGACGATCAGGCCCGCGCCGCCTTGCGCCGCGGCGATCCGCTCCACGGCATAGGCCCCGCCGAGCGCCTTGAAGCTGCCGAGCTTAAAGCGGTGGCCCTCGTGCTTCATGAGGATTTCGCCGACATCGGCCGCGCGCGCCATGTTGGGGAGTGGAACGACGGGCGTCGGACGATAGCCCGGCCATGCGGCGATGGCGGCGTGTGCGGCGTCACCGCCGGCGCGGGATAGGGTCGCCTTCAGCGAGGCGTAGGGGCGGGCGCGATCGACGAACGGGTTGAGGCGGAGGGCGTAGCCGGCTTGGGGGATCATAGGGCGTCCGGTTCAAGGCCCGAGGCGGGCTTATCCCTCCTGGATTAGCCGAATTGCCGCCAGATGCAATCAAGCCTGACCTCGTTGATCAGGCCAAGACCGGTTCGCGGGTGTCGAAGGTCATCGTGAAGTCGAGCATCGCGCCGTCGAGGCCGGTCGGACGGTAAAGCCGGTCGAGTTCGATCGTCGTCCCGCTGACCGCGAAGCGATGGCCGCGGCCGGTTTGCAGCGCGACGCGGGCGCCGGGTTCGGGGTCCAGCATCGGGCAGACGGGCAGGGGGACGCCGAATTTCAGGAAATGGGAGATGTCCCAATCCTCGATGTCGCCGTCGATTGAAACCACCATCCAGCAATGGCCGGGCAGGTAGCGCACCGGGCCGGGCGCGGCGTCGGCGATTTGCTTGGCGGAGACCCAGGCGCCGGCGACGTAGCTCGCGCCAATGCCGACAACACAGAGCGCGGCGACGGCGTAGCTATGGATGTCGACGCAGCTTCCGGTCTGCGCGTCGCACACATCGAGCGCCGGCAGCGCGTCGAGGCCGGCGCCGAGATAAGTGTCGGGGTGGTCGTAGGTGAACACATCCGCCACATGGGCGACGATGCGCTCGAGCTTCGCGCGCGGCGTCGAAAGATCGGCCGTCAGCGATTTGGCGAGGTCGGCGAGCGCGGGGGAGGGGCGCAGCCACGACGTATTGATCGGCTGGAAGATGCGAGCGGCCTCGCGCGCGCCGTCAGCCGGAGGGAAATCATAGGCGACGCGAACCGGACCGTATCCATCGGCGCCGATCAGGATTGCCTCTTGGCCCGTGTTCACGGCGGTCGATCGCTCGATAATCCGTCCGCCTTGAAGCGAGATCGTGGCGGGGCCTTGATGGCGCGTGATCGGCGGCACCGGCATGAGGAACGGCTGGTCGGTCGACACTTCGAACGTGAGTTGCATGGCGGTCCCCTCCGATCGGGTGATGGCGGTTCGGTCGATCGGGCCTTGCCGCGAAGACGTATCGTGTACGGCGTAAGAGGGCGGCAGCCGATCGAGCCGGATCGGATGCCGCCCTCAAGCGATTATTCGGCGATGCCGAGCGATACCAGATGATTGACGCCCTTCATCAGGTTCGGCTGGTCGCGCACTTCTAGTACCAGCCGGGGCTCGACTTCGAGCATGGAAACGGCATGGAAGACGGATTCCCAACGCACGGTGCCTTGGCCGGGCAGCCAGTGGCGGTCGGCATGGCCGTCGGCGTCCTGGATATGGACGTGGTTCAGCAATTCGCCGGCCGCGACGACGAAATAGTCGACCGGCGGGGCGCCGGTGGAGCCATGGGCGTAGTGGGCGTGTCCGGTGTCGATGGAGACGCGCACAGCCGGGCTGTTGAAGGACTTCACGAGATCGACACGGATATGGGGATCCTTGTCCTCGATATTCTCGACGACGAGCACGCAGCCCATGTCTTCGGCGCGCTTCACGGCTTCGCCGATCGTCTCGTGGACACGCTCGATGACGCCAGCGCGCGAGCCGGCATTGTTGTCGAGGTTGTTGAAGTCCCAGGTCGTGTAGGGCGAATGGATGACCATCTGATTGGCGCCGACCGCCTCGCAGACGTCAAGGCCCTGCATCATGCGCTTCTTCACGACGGTGCGCACGTCCGGATCTATGGAGGCGATCTGGAAGCCCCAGAACGGGCCGTGGATGCCGAGGCGGCCGGTATAGCCGTCGAGCAGCTTCTTGATGCGGTCGGCCATCGGATGCCAATCGCCGTTCAGAACGTCGGCGGAATAGAAATCCTGCAGCTCAAGATCGCGCTGCTTATCGAGAATCCAATCGCGATGAAGCTCAAGATTAGACACAGTGAGGGCGGCGCCGAGGACCGGGCGCTTTTTGCTGGATACAGGCATGGAGTTTACCTTACGGCAGGAGGGAGAGTCGCGTTACGTTTCTCGCCGAGGGTCTTGTCAGTCGGATGACGGCCGGGCGGGAAATGCACGAGAGCGATTCCTTGAGCCAGTCCTTTTCGTTCGGATCGTTTCGATCCGAACGAGACAGCCTGCTAGCGACGTTTGCCCTTGCCGATGCTCGCCAGCGACGGGTAGCGCCCGCGTGGGGTCGGCGCTTGCGGGGCTGGCGGCGGGGTCGGCTTGAGGTTCAGCGGTTTCGTTGCCGCGACGATCGGCGGCGCGCCGGGTTCGGCCTTGCCTTCGGCGATCCGCACGAGCTGCATGAGGACGACGGCGGAGCCTTTCAGGCGATCGTCCGCGCCCGGCCAATCGCGCGACAGGACGATGCGTTGGTCTGGGCGGATCTTGGCGAGCGAGCCCTGCTCGCCGATCCAGCGCACCAGACCGACGGGATTGGCGAAGACGCCGCTGCGGAACGCGATGACGACGCCCTTCGGGCCGGCGTCGATCTTTTCCACATTGGCGCGCCGGCACAGCGACTTGATGTAGACGATCTTCAAAAGCTGCTCGACTTCCTCCGGGAGCGCGCCGAACCGGTCGATCATCTCCGCGCCGAACGCGTCGATTGCTTCCGTTGTGTCGAGATCGGCGAGCCGGCGGTAGAGCCCAAGCCGCAGATCGAGATCCGCGACATAGCTGTCCGGGATCAGCACGGGCGTTCCGACGGTGATCTGCGGCGACCAGCGCTCGTCGGTGTCGGTCTCCTCGCCGCCGGCTTTCAACGAAGCAACGGCCTCTTCCAGCATCTGCTGATAAAGCTCGTAGCCGACTTCCTTGATATGGCCGGACTGTTCATCGCCGAGCAGATTGCCGGCGCCGCGAATATCGAGATCGTGCGAGGCGAGTTGGAAGCCCGCGCCGAGATTTTCCAGCGATTGCAGCACTTTCAGTCGCCGCTCGGCGGTCGCGGTCAGGCGCCGGTCGGCGGGCACGGTGAAAAGCGCGTAGGCGCGGATCTTGGCGCGTCCGACGCGCCCGCGCAGCTGATAGAGCTGGGCGAGGCCGAACATGTCGGCGCGATGGACAATCAGCGTGTTGGCGCTCGGAATATCGAGGCCGGATTCGACGATGGTGGTGGAGAGAAGAACATCGAATTTGCCGTCGTAAAAGGCGTTCATGACGTCGTCGAGCTCGCCCGGCGGCATTTGCCCATGCGCGACCGCGACCTTCACCTCCGGCACGGCTTCCTTCAAGAACTCCATCCGTTCGGCAAGATCGGCGATGCGCGGAACGACGTAGAACGACTTGCCGCCGCGATAATGCTCGCGCAAAAGCGCCTCGCGAACCGTTAGTGGATCGAATGGC
This sequence comes from Hyphomicrobiales bacterium, assembly GCA_040377825.1. GTDB lineage: Bacteria > Pseudomonadota > Alphaproteobacteria > Rhizobiales > Ancalomicrobiaceae > JBEINZ01. The sequence goes on from JBEINZ010000118.1 coordinate 9,298, forward strand.
GACACGAAGGTGCGCACCGCGAGCCGGTCGACCGGCGGCGTGGCGATGACGGAGAGTTCGCGCACCCCGGTCAGGGCGAGTTGCAGCGTGCGCGGAATGGGGGTA
>JBEINZ010000142.1:0-8391 GCA_040377825.1 Hyphomicrobiales bacterium
GCAGACGCCAGTACCAGTCAGATAACCCTCGACCTTCAACGCAAGAATTGAAGGTAATTATTTACTTTCACTCCGTAATCTTAGTAAGTCAGCGGGTTGGAGGAAATATCATGTCAGGATCAAGGATGATTTATTCACTGAGATTTCAAATGAATATTCTAGCTGCTTTAGCCATTCTGGGCGTGATCGTTTTGGGTGTCACCACAGTCATTAACTCAAACATAACGATAAACAACAATAGATCGATATCAGCCGAGTACGCAACCTTACGAAAGGACGCGATTCCACTCGTATTGCTGGCAAAAGATATTCAGACGAACGTCATACAGGTTCAACAATATGTTCAAGACTACGCCTCTACTCGCGGACTCGATGGGCTCGACGACGGACTTGTCGAAGCGGAAAACCACGCGAAATCATTCGCCAAAAACATCTCGGCCGTCATCGCAATCGGGAAGGATCTCGCTGAGCCGTCGATCATCGAACGCGCGCAATCCGTCGAACAGAGCTTCGGCCCCTATTTTGCCGAAGGCGTGAAGATGGCAACCGTATATGCAAAGCAAGGCACGAAGGAAGGCAACGCAATGATGTCGGCCTTCGATGAAAAGTCGGACCGACTTCAGGCCGAAATCAAAAAGCTGATCGAGCAAGTCGACACTAGCATACAACACCATGACGTTAAGATCGACTCCGCGATCTCGACATCGCTCGAAACGGGGAAATCGACCTATAATACAACGATCGTTCTTGGAAGCCTGAGTGGCCTTGCTGTCCTGATTTTCTCCTTGTGCCTTATCGTCCGCGTACTTCGGCCGCTGGAGCAAATGCGGGCCTCCATGGCGCAAATGGCGGACGGAGATATAGGTCACAAGATCGATTACGCGAACCAGAAAGACGAAATCGGCAGCATGGCGCGAACCCTGAAGGTATTCCGCGACGCCATCGCAACCAGTCAGCAGGTTGAGACGGAGCGTCTTGAAGCGACACAGCGCCAAGCGGACGCCCGTCGGCAAGCCATGTCCGATCTCGCCGAGGCGCTGGAGCGTTCGGTCATCGGAATTGCCGATGCCGTTCGTGCTACTGCCGGCACCGTAGAGAGCAATGCCGATGCGATGCTCCGTCTCGCGGACGAAACCGCCCGCCAAGCTGGACGCGCGAGCCATTCGTCCGAAGAATCCTCGCAAACCGTTGCCACTGTATCCGCCGCAACCGAGGAACTCAGCCAGTCCGTTGGCGAGGTCGCCGCGTTTGTTGGGCGATCAAAGGCGATGGCGGTTCGGGCGGTTGGCGAAGTCGATCAGGTCGGGACCCTGGTCACGACGCTTGGAACCGCCACGGGGCGGATCTCCGACATTATAGGAATGATCCAGGCCATCGCCGCGCAGACGAATCTACTTGCCCTCAACGCAACGATTGAAGCCGCGCGCGCGGGGGAAGCGGGGCGTGGGTTTGCCATCGTTGCCCAGGAGGTGAAGCAACTCGCCGCGCAGACATCGAAAGCGACCGAGGACATTTCGACCCAAATCGGCGCCGTTCAAGCCGCGACCGGCGATGTCGTGAGCTCCATCGGCGCGGTCACGCGCACCATCAGCGAAGTCCGCGAGATCTCCGAGCGGATTGCCAATGCCACGGAGGAGCAGCGCTCCGCCACGGCCGAAATCGCGCGCAGCGTAACCGAGGCGGCTGACGGAGCGAGCACGATTTCCAGCAGTGTCGCGGCCGTTTCCGATGCTACGAAAGACACCGCAAACAAGGCTCAGGACCTGAAGGCCGCGTCCACGGAACTGAACCGCCAGTCAGAGAACCTGAAGTCCTCTTTCGAGCAGTTCCTCCATGAAGTCCGCGCCGCGTGAGGCGGACTTAACTTCGACCTACTGAGGCGACGGTACCTTTGCCGGCTCGGCCGCGCTCGCGGACGGCGCGGTCGGTTCGTCGCGCAAGCCGTTCTTCAGTTTCTTCTCGATACGGACGAGATCCTCTGGCTCCGGCTTCAGATCGCGGGCGTGCGACCATTGGAACGAGGCTTCGAGCTCCCGCCCGACCTTCCAATAGGCGTCGCCTAGATGGTCGTTGATGACCGGATCGCTCGGGCGTAACAAGACCGCCCGCTCCAGTTCCCGCGTCGCATCCTCGTAGCGGCCGAGCTTGTAATAGGCCCACCCCAAACTATCGACGATATAACCGTCGTCAGGCTTCAACTCGACCGCTTGCTTCACAAGGTCGAGCCCTTTTTCCAGGTTCACGCCCATGTCGATCCAGGTATAGCCGAGATAATTGAGGACATGCGCCTCGTTGGGGTTTAGCTCCAACGCCTTGTAGAAATCCGCTTCCGCCTTCGGCCACTGTTTCGAGCGTTCGTAAGAAATGCCGCGATAGTAAAACAGCGACCAATCGTTCTTCTGCGGCGGACCGATCAAGGCGACGGCCTTGGAATAGACCTCGGCGGCCTCGGTAAACTGCTTGTTCGCGCGCAAAACGTCGCCGAGCGCCATGACGGCGTCAACATCCCTAGGATTCTTGTCGATGCTCGCCTGAAGATGCTGGCGCGCTTCGTCGTACTTCGATAGGACGTTGTAGTATCGACCAATTTGAATATCGACCATGCCTCGGATCTTCGAATCGGCCGGGATCTTTTCCAGCAACTCGATCGACTGTTCGTAGTGCTTCAGCTGACCTTGCAGGGTCGCGAGAGTTACGAGGGGCAGTTCAGCCTTGGGATCGAGCCAAAGCGAGAGATTGATATAGATGGCCGCCCGTTCCTCGCCGCCATCGCGTCCAACGGCCGCGCCGAGGCCGTACAGCAACTCGGATGCGCCTTCTTGCGCGTTGTCCACGAGCGGCGCCGGAGCAACGCCGGACACGATTTCAGCACGCGTCGCGGCAATCAGCGGATGGTCGGGGATGACCTTCTCGAAATTGTCAAGGAGCCCCGCGGCTTCCATGGATTTTCCCGCTCGAGCGAGCGCGCGCGCCGCGGCGTCGGTGACGCGGAGCGCGTTCGGATCGGACTTATATGCCGCGCCGAGCCGCTTGCCAGCCTCGGCCTTCCGATTGGTCACTTCGGCGATCAGGCCAGAGTGGAAACTCTTGAAAACGCCGTACCAATCCGGCCCCGCGAGCCGATCGACGATACGGAATGCCTGATCGGCGTCGCCCTGCCCCGCGAAGGCCCATGCTGTCAGGATGCCGGCGGTCAGATCGGTCAGCGGACGGACCGGCATTTGGGCAAACTGCGCACGGGCGCGTTCGAACTGTCCACGCTTCAAGGCATCCACGCCGAGAACCAACCGGGCGATCTCGTTGCCCTTGTCCCGTTGCAAGATACGCTCGGCGAGCGGCAAGGCATCCTTGATGCGCCCGTCCGCAACGAGAAGAAGGAACGTGCGCTCGATCAGAAACGGACTATTGGGATCGGCAGCAAGGGCGTTACGATAGTAGGACGCCGCGTTCTCGAAATCCTTCATCGAAAAATAGGCCGAATGCCCCGCTAGGTAGCTGCCGGAGAAGGTTCCGAGATATCCGCCCGGTGGAAGATCTTGCGGGGATTTGGCCGAAACCGGCGAAAGACCAAGGGCGCCGAGCGCCGTTACGGCGAAAACCAGCAAGGACGCCCGACGCTTTAGCGACAGGCGGTACGTCGAAGTCAATCGGATCATCAGGCGTGCTCCGGATACGGGAACGATCCCGCTTTGTTTCGCGCGGAAGGATGGCGCTTTTACGCTCGCTTGTGAAGTTCCGATTTTGTCCAGACCCGATTCATCGAACGATTGCGCGGCGTCCCCCCCCGATCACATTGCACTTTAGGCTTGCTTGCCCGTCCACCATGTCGCATTGCAGCATGAGTTGGGCGGGCCGCGCTCTTGCGGAGACATCGATGGCGAAGTGGATCTACAGATTTGGCGACGGCGCAGCCGAGGGCGCAGCCTCGATGAAGGAGCTGCTTGGCGGCAAGGGGGCGAATCTCGCGGAAATGTGCGCGCTCGGACTTCCGGTACCGCCAGGCTTCACCATCTCGACCGCGGTCTGCGCCTCTTTCACGCAGCATGGCGGGACCTATCCGGAAGGACTGGAGACCGAGGTGGAAGCCGCGCTCGCCCATGTCGGCGCGATCGCCGGGCGAACGTTCGGCGACGCGGCAAATCCGCTACTCGTGTCGGTGCGGTCCGGCGCGCGCGCGTCCATGCCCGGCATGATGGACACGGTGCTCAATCTCGGCCTCAACGATGCATCCGTTCTTTCACTCTCCGAAGCATCGGGCGACGCGCGCTTCGCCTATGACAGCTATCGCCGCTTTATTCAAATGTATTCGAACGTCGTTTTCGGCATCGAGCACCACGACTTTGAGGAACTCCTCGAGGCATACAAGGACGAAAACGGCTATAGCCTCGACACCGATCTGATGGCGGAGGATTGGCGGGCCCTGATCGATCAGTACCACGGGTTGGTCACGCTCGAACTTGGCCGGCCGTTTCCGCAAGATCCGCGCGAACAGCTTTGGGGCGCGATCGGCGCGGTGTTCGGATCATGGATGAACGCGCGGGCGGTCACCTATCGCAAGCTCCACGACATCCCCGAAAACTGGGGCACGGCCGTCAATATCCAGGCCATGGTTTTCGGCAACATGGGCGAGACCTCCGCGACCGGCGTTGCCTTCACGCGCAACCCTTCAACCGGAGAGCACGCGCTTTACGGCGAGTTCCTGGTCAACGCGCAGGGCGAGGACGTCGTGGCGGGGATCCGGACGCCGCAAGATCTGACCGAGGTCGCCCGCTACGCCACCGGTTCCGACCGCCCCTCGTTGGAAGCCTTGATGCCCACTGCCTTCGCGCAGTTCGTCGAGATCTGCAATCGGCTGGAGCGACACTACCGCGACATGCAAGACGTCGAATTCACCATCGAGCGCGGCAAGCTGTGGATGCTGCAGACCCGTTCCGGCAAACGGACGACCATGGCGGCGTTGAAGATCGCGGTCGACATGGCGGACGAAGGCCTCATCGATCGCGCCGAGGCGATCATCAGGATCGATCCGGCCGGCCTCGACCAACTCCTGCACCCGACCATCGACCCTTCCGCCGCGCGCACGGTTCTCGCCACGGGCCTCCCCGCCTCGCCGGGCGCGGCTTCCGGGGAAATCGTGTTCAACTCCGAGGAGGCCGTCCTCGCGCGGCAGAGCGGGCGCAAGGTCATCCTCGTTCGCATCGAAACGAGCCCCGAAGACATCCACGGCATGCACGCGGCAGAAGGCATCCTCACCACGCGCGGCGGAATGACCAGCCACGCGGCCGTGGTCGCGCGCGGCATGGGCAAGCCCTGCGTGTCCGGCGCCGGCACGGTCCGGGTCGACTACGCCGCCGAAACGCTATCGGCAGCCGGCTTGCGGCTGAAGCGCGGCGATGTGATCACCATCGATGGCACGACAGGGCAGGTGTTGAAGGGCGTCGTTGCGATGCGCCAGCCGTCGCTTTCGGGAGATTTCGCCACGCTGATGGACTGGGCGGACGGCTTTCGTCGCATGAAGGTGCGTGCCAATGCCGAAACGCCGTCGGACGCCCGTGTCGCGGTCGGCTTCGGCGCGGAAGGGATCGGGCTCAGCCGCACCGAACATATGTTTTTTGAGGAAGGCCGCATCGTCGCCGTCCGCGAGATGATCCTGGCCGATGACGAGCGCGGACGGCGCGCCGCGCTGGCCAAGCTTCTACCCATGCAGCGGGGGGATTTCGTCGAACTGTTTTCGATCATGCGCGGGCTTCCCGTGACGATCCGGCTGCTCGATCCGCCGCTTCACGAATTCCTGCCGAAGAAGGCGAACGATATCGCGGAGGTCGCGGCCGCACTCGGCGTGCATCCGGAGAAACTGCGCGAGCGAGCCGAGGCCCTGCATGAATTCAATCCCATGCTCGGCTTTCGCGGCTGCCGGCTGGCGATCCAATATCCGGAAATCGCGGAAATGCAGGCGCGCGCCATCTTCGAGGCGGCGGTGGAGACTGCCAAGTCGAGCGGTGAGCCGGTCGTGCCGGAGATCATGGTTCCGCTCGTCGCCATGCGCGCGGAGTTCGACATGGTCAAAGGCCGCATTGACGCCATGGCCGAGGCAGTTCAGCGCGAAACCGGCCAAAATATCACCTATCAGGTCGGCACGATGATCGAGTTGCCCCGCGCCTGCCTGATCGCGGGATCGATCGCGGACGCGGCCACGTTCTTCTCGTTTGGCACCAACGATCTGACGCAAGCCACCTTCGGCCTCTCGCGCGACGACGCGGCGCAGTTCCTCGGCCGCTACATCCAGCGCGGCATCCTGGAACAAGACCCATTCGTTTCGCTCGACCAAACGGGTGTCGGCGAATTGGTCCGCATCGGCTGCGAGCGCGGGCGCGCGGTCCGGCCGGACATCAAGCTCGGCATTTGCGGCGAGCACGGCGGCGATCCGGCGTCGATCCATTTCTGCGAAACGGTCGGGCTCGACTACGTGTCCTGTTCGCCCTTCCGCGTTCCCATCGCGCGGCTAGCGGCAGCGCAGGCCGCGATCAAAGCGAGGCGAAATCTTTCGTCACCGGTTCCATGACCCATACCGTCCCAACTCTCGAAGCGCTAGGGCACGGCGGTAAAGCGGCAATCGCTCGCGCGCTGACGCTGATTGAGACGGCCGAAGGGACGGCGGAGCTTGTCGCCCTACTGGATCACGCGGCCGCCGAACCGCGGGGCTTGGTCCTCGGCCTCACCGGCCCGCCCGGGGTCGGCAAGTCGACGCTGACGAAGGCACTGATCCAGCGCACGCGCGCGGCCGGGCAAACCATCGCCGTGGTCGCGGTCGATCCCTCCTCGCGGATCTCCGGCGGCGCATTGTTGGGGGACCGCACGCGGCTAAGCACGGATTCGGACGATACCGGCGTTTTCGTCCGTTCGATGGCCGCGCGCGACCGGCTCGGCGGGCTATCCGACCATGCGGTCGCGTCGATCGTGCTGATGCGCGCGCTCTATGATCGGGTCATCGTGGAGACCGTCGGCATCGGCCAATCGGAGGCCGACATTGCTCATGTGGCGGACACGGTGCTGCTCCTTATCCAGCCGGGATCTGGCGATTCGCTGCAGTTCATGAAAGCCGGCGTCATGGAATTGCCGGACATTGTAGCCGTCACCAAGGCGGACATGGGCGATGCCGCGCGCCGGGCGGAAGCCAACGTCGAGGGCGCCTTGGCGCTCGGCCATGCCGGCCAAGGCGCGTTCAAGCCGCGCGTTATTCGGCTTTCCGCCACGACAGGCGCCGGCCTCGACGACCTCGACGACGCGTTTACGACTCATGCGGTTTGGCTCGCGCTCTGTGGACGGCTGACCTCGCGCCGCGCGCTACAAGCTCGTCGATGGATCGAAGACGCAATCCGCGCCCGCCACGGCAGCCGCGGCCTCGCCGCGATCGCGCCAAAAATCACACAGGGGGCAACAGTTGAGCCGTTTGCCACGATAGCCCGACTTTCGGCGGACCTCGATGCGCGGCTGGAATATTTGCACCGCGAGCCAAGCCCTTAACGGTTCTTCAAGGTTAAATCGCGGAAACTATGTGCGTGTTTCGGACGAGCATGCGGCATCTCCCATTTACGCATGTCGGCCGATCGCCCCGTTTGTGTTCGAGTACGGAGTGTAAGCGTTGCGTAAGTCCAAAGGGCTCATCCGCCGGCTCATCGCGTCGGCGAGCGTCATTGCGCTGGCTGTGGCCGCGCTTCCCTTCCTCTTGAAACGGTCCGAGATGGCGACGCCCCGCGTTGAGGAGCGGTTGTTCGACTTCGCGAGCGCCGGCGATACAAGATGGATGAACGACTATGACGGCCTACGCCGTCAATTGGCGATGGCAACGACGTCGGCGCCCGGTACGGCCGCGACCTCAACTCCGGTCGTCGCCGACGCCGATGATAGGCTGCCGCGCGACGTCGACAAGACGGTCACCGGCACGGTCCCACCGAAGCTACCGCCCGCGGTCAATCGCGATCCGAAGGGTGACAGGCTCCAGCCTCAACCCATGCCCGAGGCTTTGCCGGAGACGGAGAGCACCAGCGCGGCGCCAAGCGATAAGACGACGGCACCGCCGGTCGACGCCGCCAATTCGGAGGCAGATACCGCAGCGAAAGCGGCTCAACCGGAAACCCATGCTCGGGCCAATCCGATAGGCCAAAATGCGATCCTGCCTCCCGTGGCCGACACCGGCGAGCGAGCGCCATGGGCGGTCGCCGCGGCGGTCGGTGGTCTCGCTCCGGCGCCCTGGATCCGCATCCGCGCGTCGACATCGTCGAAAATCGCTGTCGCCGAACCCCAGGGGCCGCTCGCGCCGCTTCCCAATAACGCCGCGGTCACGACCAAGCGCGTCGCCGCCATCCGCGCGACGCGCGGGGAGACCGGCCC
>JBEINZ010000050.1:0-14612 GCA_040377825.1 Hyphomicrobiales bacterium
AGGAGTTTGCATCCCCGGGGCCTTATCGATCTTAACGGGAGCTGTCACCGGTTGAGCCCGTGGGCTCTTCCACACGGCGCCCACCTACGCTGTAGGTTTCCCGGGATCGATATCTCCATCGGCCGCGTGGCTCCGCCAACAAACTTCTGCGGGGCAAGCGCCGCCGCTTTTTGCCGACCTCTTGCGCTCGATTGATTCTGCGATCACCTTCAAACCTTGCCCGGCCTCATGATCTCTTCAATTTCTGTGTCCGAGGCCAAGGCCAACCTTAGAGCGTCGATCCTCGACGCTCGCTCAAAACTCACTGAAGTCGAGCGTTGTGCAGCAGCCGGGATTCTCGCGGACCAAGTGGATAAGGTTGCCATACCCCCGAACGCGATTGTTTCCGGCTACCTGCCCATACGCGGCGAGGCCGATCCAAATCTTGTCCTCGAGCGGCTTGCCGCACGCGGGCACAGGTTAGCCTTGCCCGTTATCCTCACTGATCGTGTCACAATGGTGTTTCGCGCCTGGAAGCCGGGTGATCCGCTTCAGGCCGCCGGCTTCGGCTTGTCTGTCCCGATGGATAACGCGATAGACGTTGTGCCTGACGCGATGCTGGTCCCACTCGCGGCCTTTGATCGGCGCGGATACCGAATTGGCTATGGCAAGGGTCATTACGACAGAGCGATCGCGCGAATAGAGTCCGATGGTCACGTTCTCAAAATTGGGATCGCTTTTGCCATGCAAGAAATCGATGCCGTGCCAAATCAGGATCATGATCGCCCCCTCGATTATGTCGCGACGAACGAAGGCCTCGTTGACTGTGGAAGCATGCGGTGAGGCTTCTGTTTCTAGGCGACGTTGTAGGTCGCGCCGGTCGGAATGCGGCTACCGAGCAACTTCCAGGCCTCGTAGAGATGTATCGGATCGATTTCGTCGCGATAAATGGCGAAAACGCCGCCGGTGGGTTCGGCATCAGCGAGGAGATCTGCCAGGATCTTATCGACGCTGGCGCCGATGTTGTCACACTCGGCAACCATGCCTGGGATCAGCGTGAGGCCCTTGTCTTCATCGAACGGCAGCCACGGTTGATCCGCCCAGCCAACTTTCCTGCCGGCACTCCTGGTCGGGGCGCAAATCTGTTCCATGCACGCAACGGCGCGCGGGTCCTTGTCGTCAATGTGATGGGGCGCGTTTTCATGGACGCGCTTGACGATCCCTTCGCGGCAGTCGCCCGAGAAATCGAGGCGTGTCCGCTTGGGGAACAATCCGATGCAATCGTGATCGATATTCATGCCGAGGCGACCAGCGAGAAACAGGCGCTCGGGCACTATCTCGATGGCCGAGTGAGTCTTGTGGTCGGGACCCATACTCACGTGCCGACGGCCGATCATCAGATATTGTCCGGCGGGACAGGCTTTATGAGTGATGTCGGCATGTGTGGCGACTACGACTCCGTCGTTGGCATGGACAAGGAGGAGCCACTCAATCGATTTCTCCGAAAGATCCCGCGCGGCCGCTTTGAGACCGCGACGGGTCGGGCGACGCTATCGGGCGTCGCGGTGGAACTCGACGAGCGCACCGGGCTTGCAACCAACATCGCGCCGCTGCGGCTCGGTGGCCGGCTTTCTCAAGCAATCCCGCCATTCTGGGCATGAGTGCCATCGGCGCCGGCAAAGCTTTCCAGGCTGGATTCAAGCCGAGCGTCGGCCTATAAGCAGGCGTTTTCGCGCGTGATGGCCGAATTCGAGCGTATTTTGTTTGCGCCCGGTACCGCGACCACACCGTAGCCAATTGAGAGGCAGGAATGGCCGGGCATTCACAGTTCAAGAATATCATGCACCGCAAGGGCAAACAGGACGCGATGAAGTCCAAGCTCTTCGGCAAGCTCGCGCGCGAGATCTCCGTGGCTGCAAAGGAAGGCGGCGGCGATCCCTCAATGAATGCAAAGCTTCGGCTCGCCATACTGAACGCGCGCGCGGAAAACATGCCGCGGGACAACATAGACCGGGCTATCAAGAAGGGCGCGGGCGGCGATGGCGAGAGCTATGACGAGGTCCGTTACGAGGGCTATGGCCCCGGGGGGACGGCTGTCATTGTGGAGACGCTAACCGATAACCGCAATCGTACCGGCGGTGCGGTCCGCTCGGCATTCTCAAAGCATGGCGGCGCACTCGGTGAAACGGGCTCGGTTTCGTTTTCATTCGACCATGTCGGCGAGATCGTGTTTCCGATGAGCGCTGGCTCGGCGGACGCCGTGCTGGAAGCCGCGATCGAGGCCGGCGCCGACGATGTGGTTTCCGATGCCGAGCGCCATGTCGTCGTCTGTGCCTTCGAAGCGATGGGCGAGGTGTCCAAGGCTCTTGAAGCAACCTTGGGCGCCGCGAAGTCCGTTAAGGCGGTTTGGAAGCCGCAAAACACCGTGCCGCTTGATGAGGAGAAAGCGCAGTCGGTCATGAAGCTGATCGACCAGCTCGAGGACGATGACGACGTTCAAAACGTCTACTCGAACTTCGAAATCTCCGAAGAGGTCATGGCGAAGCTAACCTCGGCGTAGGTGGCTCAATCGAACGTAGCGGGGTAGGTGACAGGAAGCGCGCGCGACTTGAAGCCGTCAGCGACGGGGTGTTGGCGATTGTCATCACCATCATGGTGCTTGAGATGGAGGTGCCGCATGGCGCGGACTTCAACGTGATCGACGGTCAGTTGCCGGTGTTCTACTCCTATGTGCTGAGCTTCGTGAACGTTGCGAGTTACTGGAACAACCACCATCACTTGCTGTACACCGTGGAACATATCGACGCCCGCATCATGTGGGCCAACATACATCTGTTGTTCTTGCTGACGCTGATGCCGTTCGCGACAGCCTGGATGGGCGGAAACGACTTCGCGGTAATGCCGACCGCGCTCTATGGACTTGTGCTCCTTGCGGCTGCTGTCGCGTATTAAGTATTGCAACTCGCTATCCTTGCAAGCCACGGACAATCATCTACGCTGGGGAAGGCGCTCGGAAGCGACCTAAAGGGCAAGCTTTCCCCGGCTGTCTATCTCATTGCGATACCATTGAGTTTCTTTGTTCCGCTCTTGGCGCAGGCGCTCTACGTCCTAGTCGCCTTGGCTTGGCTTATGCCAGATCGCCGGATTGAAAAGTGGGTTGGTGGCTAAGCGCGTTAAGCAGCGTACCGTTAGCGACCAACCGCCTCAACGAGCCGTACTGCCAGATGATTCCAACTCAGTACTCAGTTAGAATCCTAGAGTGCTACGAGTTAGAGGTGCGGACTCATCCAACCGATTGGTACTATCTCAGGTGCCTCGCCAAAAAAATGTTTTTGATCGTCTAGCGTTTTCGGCAGTCAGATAGGACCAATCGGTGTCGGTATGATTTGGGAATGCAAACACGTTGCCGTCGGTTTTTTTGTGATCTGATAGTCGTTTCTTTCATTTCAATTTAGAAACTGTTCCACTGCTTGGTTGAATTTACCAGGGTTCTCCATGAACATGAAATGGGATCCGCCATCACTCGCTTCGAAGATCTCATGCTTTCCCTTTGGCATCTGCTCCGCCTGCCATACAATGGACGACCAGGGAACAAAGCTTGCCTTTCCGCCAATGCAAAGCGCTGGAACACTGATCCGCGCCATGACATCGCGCCAGTCATTATGGATATGGTCGACCACCAGCGCCGCTGCCTTGTCGCGAGGAAACTTGAAATTGAGGGAGATTGATTTTTCGATGATATCCTTCGGGCAATCTGGCGTGAACATCCCGGTCACAAAACCGGTCGTAACGGAACCGTCTGAGTCGGCGGCGAGCGCGACCGCGGTTCCGAACGTGGCCTCGGGCGTAAAAATGGCGCCTGACTGTGCCACGGCCTCCGGTGTAAGCGTAATGTTGTTCGAGAGCGAGGGCGGCTCATCGACAAAAACAAATTTTGAAACTCGATCCGCACCGAACAGATCGTATAGCCCCCAAAGTATGGAGCATCCCATGGAATGTCCCATGAGATTTGCATCGGTCAGATCCAAGGCTTCCATAAACTCTCGGACGTCCTGTGACAGGCGGTAAATGCGATAGCCATGCTCGGGTTTGCTCGATTCACCGTGGCCACGCATGTCCAGGGCAAGCACCCGGTAGTTTTGTGAGAAATGATTTACTTGATTGTACCATTGGTCAGCTGTCTGCGACCATCCTGGGATCATCAGGAATGGTTGGCCTTTACCAGCCTCGAGATAACTGAGGTCGACTCCGTCTCTGGTGGTAAAGCTTTTCCTTGCGGCATTAACCTCGAACATTGCGCCCCCCCCCATATTCTATGATTGAAAAGGGCGACCTTGGTTGCGCCCGTTGTTTTCACGTATTGCTGCCGATCTTAACAGGGCAGGTTCTTCACCTACCTGCGGCTACAGCGCAGCAAGACTGAGCACACTCCTGAACCCATACGTTATGTATAGCTGTTCACAATCTGATTCTGTTGAGCAGAGATTCTTATCCGAATGTACTGCATCTTTAGGCTGCATTATTGCCGCAGCTGTCTCAGGAAAGTTTCTGCGAATTTGTAAAATGTTCTAAGTATAGCATTGATCTCAATGATATGGATTAACTTTCAAGGATTAAACCTAGCGTTGAAGTCTGCTGAAGTCGTCTCCACACTAGCGGCGCGGCGGTCGGCAAGCTACTCACTGTGATCATGGCTGACGTTGTTCGAATCATCGGGATCGATCCGGGTCTCCGCCGCACTGGCTGGGGGATCGTCGATGTGGCTGGCAATCGCCTGAGTTTCGTCGCGGCCGGGCTCGTGACATCCGACGGCGATGACGAACTCGCCCGCCGGCTGGTCGAATTGCACGACGGCCTCGGGGCGATTATCCAGGGCTTCAAGCCGGATGAGGCTGCGGTTGAACAGACCTTCGTCAACACCAATGCGACCGCCACGTTGAAACTCGGCCAAGCGCGCGGCATCGCGCTTCTGGTGCCGGCCAAGGCAGGGCTCCGGGTGGCGGAGTACGCACCGAATGCGGTGAAAAAAGCCGTCGTTGGCGCTGGGCACGCCGAGAAGGAGCAGATCCACCATATGGTGCGGATTCTGCTGCCGAAGGCCGATTTTACCGGCGATGATCCGGCCGATGCGCTGGCGATTGCCATCTGCCATGCCCATCATCGCGCGTCGCCGGCGGCAAGGCTCTCGCGAGTGGTGGAGCAGGCCGGCGATGTCGTGGGGCAAAGATCGAAAGCATCGGCGAAAACGAGCTGGGCGCGGCTTGCCGCCGAGCGGGCGCGAGGGGATCGATGATCGGCAAGCTCAAGGGCATCATCGACAGCTATGGCGAGGACTTCGTGATCCTCGATGTCCAAGGTGTTGGCTACATCTGCCAGTGTTCCGCCCGAACCTTGCAGCGCCTTCCACGTCCGGGCGAGGCGGCGACGCTCTCGATCGAAACCTATGTTCGCGAGGACCAGATCCGTTTGTTTGGCTTTGCCGACGAGACGGAGAAGGAATGGTTTCGTCTGCTGATGACGGTGCAGAGCGTCGGCGCCAAGGTGGCGCTGGCCATCCTCTCGGTGCTGAAGCCCGAGGAGATCGCATCGGCTATCGCGCTGAAGGATACGGCGGCGATCGCGCGGGCCAACGGGGTCGGCAAACGCCTCGCCGAACGTGTTGTTCTTGAACTGAAGGACAAGGCGCCGAGCTTCGCCAATGTCGATCCGTCGGTCGTCGCCCTGACCGGCGCGGTCGCCGATCGCACGGCTCCGAAGCCGATCGCCGATGCGGTCTCCGCGCTCGTCAACCTCGGTTATGCGCAAATCCAGGCCAGTTCCGCCGTCGCCACCGCCGCTCGCGAGACCGGCGAGGGCGCGACAACGGAAAAACTGATCCGTTTGGCACTTAAGGAACTGGCGAAGTGAACAGGATGTTCACACTGTCAGCACGTCCTCATAGATCGCCGCGACGGGCATTTCGAAATCGATGCCGGGAAGCGAAAGCGTCTTGTCCAAACCCTCGACGACCAAGCCGGTCCAGTCCAAACCCGATTTCGTTCTAATCTCCACGAGCGGCTTGTCGCGCGTGATCAAGACGTAATGGCGAAGACTGGGAAGCGCCTTGTAGCTCTCCCACTTTTCGTATCGGTCGCGCGGTTCGGTTCCAGGCGACAACACTTCAAACAAGGCCGTTGCGTCGTCGACCGATACTTCTCCTCGGTCAATCGTTCCGCACCGGACGATGACATCTGGAAAAACAGAAAGGTCGAGCGTCTTTCTCTTCAAGTAAAAGGTCTCTTTGAAAGCTCTGCAAGTGGAGGCTTTCTTACGAAACGACGTTTGTAACGCAATGTAGATGTTACCAGCGATGCGCTCATGCTCCCATCTTGCGCCCACCATCCCTCGGATCACACGCCCGCCGATGAGTTCCCAGCGTTCGTTGTCCGGCTTATCGAGGAGCAGTTCTTCGAAATCGTCGAAGCTCATATGCTCGAATTGGGTAACGGCATTGGCCATTGTCATGCTCCAACGGGAAGCTCTGATTGATCATACGACATGAACAGCGGCTTGCCAAAGGTTACAGTGACATCGGACACGATTCGTTCCCGCCGAAGCCCAGGACGCCTGAACCGATGACAACACCCAAGCGCCTCGTTTCCGGCGAAAAACGCGACGAGGACATGGACGCCTCGCTGAGGCCGCAAACGCTGGGCGATTTCGTCGGGCAGGCGGCTGCGCGCGAGAACCTGAAAATTTTCATTAAGGCGGCGAAGACCAGGCGCGAGGCGCTCGATCACGTGCTTTTCGTCGGTCCGCCCGGACTTGGAAAGACGACACTCGCCCAGATCGTCAGCCGCGAACTCGGCGTGAATTTCCGTGCCACATCCGGCCCGGTCATCGCCAAGGCCGGGGATTTGGCGGCGCTGCTGACCAATCTGGAGGAGCGCGATGTATTGTTCATCGATGAGATTCATCGCCTCAATCCGGCGGTGGAAGAAATTCTCTATCCGGCGATGGAGGACTATCAGCTAGATCTCATCATCGGCGAAGGCCCGGCAGCGCGTTCGGTCAAGATCGATCTGGCGAAGTTCACGCTGGTCGCCGCCACCACGCGGCTGGGGCTCCTGACGACTCCGCTCCGCGACCGGTTCGGCATTCCGATCCGGCTCAATTTCTACACCGTGGATGAATTGGAGTTCATTGTGCGGCGTGGCGCGCGGATCATGGGTATCGGCATCACGCCGGAAGGCGCCAACGAAATCGCTCGCCGCGCGCGTGGCACGCCCCGTATAGCGGGTCGCTTGTTGAGGCGCGTGCGTGATTTAGCGCTTGTCGCCGGCGTCGACCTGATCGATAGGACCTCCGCCGACCGCGCCCTTGTGCGCCTCGAAGTTGATCAGGCCGGCCTCGACCAGTTGGATCGACGCTATCTCGACGTGATCGCGGTGTCCTTCGGCGGAGGTCCCGTCGGCATCGAGACGATCGCCGCGGCCTTGTCGGAGCCGCGAGACGCGATCGAGGAGATCGTCGAGCCCTATCTCATCCAGCAAGGATTCGTGCAGCGTACGCCACGCGGTCGTCTACTCACGCCCGCCGCCTTCCGCCATATGGGTCTCGCCGTTCCGGGCGATCGTCCCGAGCAGATGGGGTTATTCTCGGGGGACCCGGAGGATTGACGTGGGACACCGCGCATCGTCGATTTCAAAGCGCGGACGCGTATTTTGCCGAATGACTTGACCCTAGGTCCGGGATCGAACACATGCGGGTCATGAACCATTCCAACCTTCCCAACAGTGGCAGTCTAGTTGACGGCGTCCATCAGCTTCCGGTCCGGGTCTACTGGGAGGACACCGACGGAGGTGGCATCGTCTACCATGCGGGTTATGTGCGCTACATGGAGCGTGGACGGACCGAGTTTCTGCGGGCGCTCGGCATCGATCAGTCGGCATTGGCGATGGGCCCCGATGCCGCTCTTTTTGCCGTTCGGCACATGCAGATCGATTTCCTCCGGTCCGCCCGTCTCGACGATGCGTTAACGGTTGAAACGCGACCGATCGACGAGTCAGGTGCGCGGTTGGTTTTTCAACAGACCATCCGACGCGACGTTGAAGTGATTACCAGCGCGCAAGTCACGATCGCCACGATCACGCTGGCGGGCCGACCTCGGCGGTTGCCCGCCACGATCCGGAATGCGATCGCCGCGCTCATGGCGTGAACCCGTCTGCCACGTAGCAGCATCTTCATGCTTCCTTAACCTTGACAAGGGCTTGCTGCCGAAGCGCCGTGCGTCACGGGTCCTTGTTTGGCCATATTCGACGGGCAGATAGCGCGAGGTAGAGGTCACGTTTCGGTTTGCATGTCGAGACAATGATCGTCGACCTTGCCAGTGGTCCTGCCCAAGATCGGTCCTACGATCACCGTGTCCGCGGCCACGTTCTGGAGGCCTTATTGGCCCGGACGAGCGGTATCATTTGGCGGCCGTTCAGGTCCACCGTCGGGCCGGACGTTGTTCAAGGAGAGGGGTTTCATGAATCCGGCTGACGTAACCCAGACTGCGCTCGCGGCGCCGGGGGCCTCTATCTCGATCTTGGCGCTGTTTCTTCATGCCCATATCGTCGTGAAGCTGGTGATGATCGGCCTTCTCGCCGCATCGGTTTGGTGTTGGGCGATCGTGGTCGATAAAATGCTCCTGTTTGGTCGCTTTAAGCGTCAAATGGATGCATTTGAACAGGTGTTTTGGTCCGGCCAGAGCCTTGAAGAGCTTTACCGAACTTTGTCGAATCGTAACAACACCGGTATGCCTGCCCTGTTCGTCGCAGCAATGAGGGAATGGAAGCGAAGCCATGAAGGCGCCCGTGCCGCCATCGCTTCGCTTGAAACGCGCATCGACAAAGTCATGGATGTGACGATCCTGCGCGAGACCGAGCGTCTGCAATCGAAACTCCTGGTGTTGGCAACAATCGGTTCGTCGTCGCCATTTATTGGCCTCTTCGGAACCGTGTGGGGCATCATGACCGCCTTCCAGAGCATCGCAGCGTCGAAGAATACATCGCTCGCGGTCGTCGCGCCGGGTATCGCGGAAGCGCTGTTCGCCACCGCCATCGGCTTGGTCGCGGCGATCCCGGCGGTTATCGCCTATAACAAGCTCTCATCGGATGCGACCGCTCTGGGCGGCAGGCTCGAAACCTTTGCCGACGAATTCTCCGCGATCTTGTCGCGCCAAATCGACGAACGGCAGGCGGCGTGAGGAGGCTGTTATGGGCATGAGCGTCGGCAGCGGAACCGAGGCGGGCGGGCGACGTCGGCGCCGGCGATCATCGGCGGGACCGCTCATGAACGAAATCAACATGACGCCATTCATCGACGTTATGCTCGTTCTGTTGATCATTTTTATGGTCGCCGCGCCATTGATGACGACCGGAGTGCCAATCGATCTGCCGGAGTCGAGGGCGAAGCCGCTTGAGGGCCAGACCCAGCCGGTTACCATTTCTGTCGATGTCAAAGGGCGCATTTTCATCCAAGACGCCGAGTTGAAGCCGGATGAACTGGTCCCGAAGTTGCAAGCGATGATAAAGAATGCGACGGACGATCGCATTTATCTTCGCGGCGATAAGGCGGCTGATTATGGCGCCGTCATCCGTGTGATGGGGCAATTGAACGCGGCCGGCTTCAAGAAAATCGGTCTCGTCTCAACCGAGGAATTGGCGGCGAAGTAAGATGAAGTCCGGGCTCCCAGTCTCGATCGGACTGCATACGGCTCTCCTCGCCTGGGCCTTCGTTTCGCTGCCCGGGGCGAAGACCGAGCCGATGCCGGTCGTCGACGCGATGCCGGTGGAGTTCGTTTCGATAGGCGAGGCCTCGCAGCTTCGGCTCGGAGACAAGTCTGCCAAGCCGAAGGAAGAGATCGTACCGACCGACGCCAAGCAGGCGCAAAAGGAAACCGAAGGCAAGCGTGCCGGTACTTCTAAATTAGAGGAGCCACCGCCAGCGCCGCCCGAACAGAAGCCTCAGCAAGTGGCCGCCGTGCCTCCCCCGGAAGACCCAAAACCCGAGCCACCGCGTCCGCCCGAGCCACTGAAGGCCGAAGTAAAGCCCGAACCCCGGAAGGCTGAAACGAAGCCGGAAACTCCGGTAGAAGCCGAGAAGGTCAAGGAACCGCCGAAGGACGCAAAGACCCTGGAAGAAATCGTCGATAAGGCCGCGAAGGAACCCGCGAAAAAGCCTACGGAAAAGAAGCCTGATCCGGTGAAGAAACCCGAGCCCGTCAAAACGGCCGCCGTTCAGCCGGCGCCGCAGAAATCGCAGTTCAATTCACGAGACATCTCGGAGATCCTCAATAAGCAGCAGACGGGCACTGCGGCCGCTAAGGAGGCTAGAGCCGCGTCGCTCGGATCGCCGACTGGTCGTAACGCGGCCATTAAAATGACTCAGACCGAGATTGATGCCTTGATCGGCCAGATTAAGCGCTGCTGGAACCCACCGATCGGTGCCGCGGAAGCGAATCTGACTGTGGCCTTGCGCTTCTCGCTCAATCAGGACGGTTCGCTCAACGGCGAGCCGCAAATCATCCAGGGGCCGGCCCATCCGCTTGGCCCTAGCTTGGCTCGAAGCGCGCAGCGCGCCTTGTTAATGTGCGGCCCCTATCGCATGCCGAGTGACAAGTTCGCAACATGGCAGTCGGTCGAGGCGACCTTTGACCCAAGGTCGCTTTGACGGACACGTTCGTCACCCGTTTTCGGCGCGCGTGGCGAACGATCAATGGAAATACGATCGACAAAGTCTCGTGCGAAGCATTGTCGTCGATCGTGGTTTCCAAGGATGACTATCACCTGTTCAGCAGTTTAAGGTTTCGAATGAGGATGATGATGACTTCGACGACAGTTGATGCCCGCCGGGCAATCGTTTTCCACGCGGCGCTTGGCGTGATTGCCGCCATCGGCCTTATCGTCTCGAACATCGCATTCGTGATACCGGCGGCCGCGCAGTTGAAGCTGACCATCACGCCAGGGCAGCCGTTCGCGCCGATGCCGATCGCCGTGCCGAATTTTAACGGCGAACTACAATTGGGTGGCGAGATATCCCGCATTATATCGACCAACCTGAAGGCGTCCGGATATCTGGCCCCGATTGATCCGAGCGCTTTCCTCGACAAGACGGTGGGGGCATCTGACCAACCGAACTTCAACAACTGGCGCCCACTCAATGTCCAAGCGCTTGTTGCAGGAACGATCCTTGACCAGGGCGGTCAAATCACCGCGCAGATACGTGTTTGGGATGTGGCGACCGGACAGCAGCTGATCGGTCAGCAGTTCTCAACGTCAAAAGACAACGCCCGTCGGCTTGCTCACATCGTTTCCGACGCGGTCTACACGCAGCTAACCGGCTTCAAGCCGTTCTTCGATAGCCGCATTGTTTTCGTCGATGAAGCCGGCCCGAAGAATGCCCGCGTGAAACGGCTGGCGATCATGGATTGGGACGGGCAAGGCGTGCGGTACCTAACGCGCGGACAAGAACTCGTACTCACCCCGCGCTTTTCGCCCTCCAGCCTGCAAGTCGCCTATATGTCCTATGGGCAGGGCGATCCCAAGGTGTTCATCCTGAACGTTGCGAATGGCGCCCGAACGCTCGTCGGCGATTTTCCCTCCATGACCTTCTCGCCGCGCTTCTCGCCTGACGGCACCAAGCTTCTGTTCTCCCTGCAGAAAGACGGAGACGCAAACATTTACGTCATGGATCTCGGCTCCCGGCAGGTCCGGCCGTTGACTGAAGGCGCCTCGATCGACACCTCGCCGTCTTTCTCGCCAGATGGCTCGCAAATTGTTTTCGAGTCCGATCGCGGCGGTTCGCAGCAGCTTTATGTCATGAACTCTGATGGATCTGGCGTGCGGCGTCTGAGCTTCGGCACAGGCCGCTATTCGACGCCGGTCTGGTCGCCCGACGTTGATAACCCCTACATCGCATTCACCAAGCAAGATGCAGGCTCGTTCAAGATCGGCGTCATGAAGCCTGACGGTTCGGCGGAGCGAGTACTGACCGAAGGGTTCCATAATGAGGGACCGACTTGGTCACCGAACGGCCGTTACGTCATGTTCTTCCGTGATACCGGCGGACCGGCCGGTGGCGCGCAGATCTGGCTGGCAGACGTTACCGGAAATGTTCTCAGTCAAGTCCGCACGCCGGCCTTTGCTTCCGATCCAGCTTGGTCGCCTATCCTGAAGTAATTTGTGTCGGTCCTGTTCCGTATTGTTGTAGAACTACAACAATCAATTTTGGCAGATTACTGGCTAATCGAAGCCTTACAGGCAACACCTTTCAGCCACGGTCAGGCTTCAAGCCTTTGGTCGTGTTGTCGTCGCGAAGAGATCGGAGCGGTTTCGAGTCAAGGTTATAACGTCATGCTAGGCTAGGGCATCAAGCATCGCATGCCCTCTCGTTGGTAAGGTCGGACAGAACCTTCTGGAAACTCTTTATTCACCATGATCTTGAACCTCGGCTTAACCAAAACGCCATTAAGGATACCGGCAGGTATCCAAGACCGAATTGAAGGAGTTAAGGTCCCATGTCGAGTGCAATGCATGCCGTCCGCGGCTGGAAGTACGCAGCCATTCTGGCCTCCGCCCTGGCACTGAGCGCCTGCGCGAGCCAGCAGCAGGCCGGTGTGGGCACTGGAGCCGGTGCGGCGACGCCCGGCAGCCAGCAAGATTTTGTGGTCAATGTTGGTGACCGCGTGTTCTTCACGGTCGATTCATCGGACATAACGCCTGAGGCCCGCGACACGCTCGATAAGCAATCCGCGTGGCTCGCCCGTTTTGCTCGTTATACCGTGACCATCGAAGGCCACGCCGATGAGCGCGGCACCCGAGAGTACAACATCGCGCTTGGCGCTCGCCGCGCTTCCGCGACGCGGGACTATCTAATCGCGCGCGGCGTCGCTCCGACGCGGCTTAAGACGATCTCCTACGGCAAGGAGCGGCCGGTGGCGGTATGCGATGCCGACACTTGCTGGAACCAGAATCGCCGCTCTGTCACCGTACTTAACGGCGCGGGGACCTGACGGCTTCCTATGGTGCGCCGGCCATGGTCGGCATTCCGTTAAGTTGACTGGGGTAGCCTTCAATCTGCGCCGGCGCCTTCGCGCACGCCGGCGCATTCATCCTTAAACAGCTTTTTGGCGCTCAGGCATCGCGCGCCGGAACCAACATTCGGCGCACGACACCGTCACGATCGATCAGCAGATGCTTGAGGGCTCCGGCCACGTGTAACAGGATCAGCGGGAGGATGACCTTCGACGTTATAACGTGGGCGACCTCGAAGCCTTCGTGGAGTATAGAAACCTTCGGAAACGGGCTTGGCACCGACACCATCCCAAACATTTCAAGCGGTTTTCCGCCGAACCAGATCGAGAGCGGTCCGCTCAGTATCAAGATCGCGATTGAGGCGAGCAGGCCGTAGTGAACATAGGTCGCAACACGGTCAAATATGCTTGGGGCGGCCGTCGGATCCTTACGGGTGCCACCGCTTGCCATACGCCAGATGATTCTCAAGGCGAGAATCGCGAATAGCGCAAGGCCAACCGAGATATGCAACTGGCGCGCAGCGAGCGCTTCCGCTCGCGGTAGGTCTTCCATGTTGTTACCAAGGATCCACATTGCCGCGATGCAAATCGCGCCGATCCAATGCAGCGCGATCGACACGCTGCCATAGCCAGTCTTGGTATCGCTTAATGGCATGGGTTCTATCCTTCATTCGATGACGTTAACGCTGTTCACTAAGGCTATTGAGCCAAGCGGAGGTTGCCGAGTGGCGGTTGGTCAAGAATTTCCTTGATAATCTTGTGCTTAATGGCTCACGGGTCCTTTGGAACTTTCCAATGGTTCCGCAAAATTCGCACTCAAGCTAGGCCGCCCGGCCTTTCGGGTTGCTTGCGGCGACATTAACTTATGTTCATCCGCGGTACCTGCTCTGTTCGACGCTGAATTGGACGGATTGGGTCAAATTTTGGCCGAAAGCCTGCGTTCATGTTAGGGAACGTCCTTCAGGCCGGTCGCGCAGACCTCGGCAGAGCAGGACCGGGAAACCGCCCCGCCGAAGTGCCTGCTTTCCCGACAAGACAATTTGACTGGGGGTCTAGACTTAATGATGACATCCGGGGTTTTGATGGGCGTCGCTGGCCGAGCGGATCGATCGTTCCATCGATTTGCGGCGCTCGTAGCTTTTCTGACTTTTCTTGTTTCCGGTTTCCTGATGTTCGGGAGCGGTTTCGTAACCGAAGCGCGCGCCCAGGACCTTTTTGGCCTCGGTGCCGACCAGAATCAACGCAAGACCGCCGAAAACAACCTTCGAATCAATCAACTCGAAGGACAGATGCGTAATCTAAACGGGCAGATCGAGCAGCTGACGTTCCAAATCCGCCAGTTACAGGAAGCCATGGCGCGGATGCAGAAAGACTACGAGTTTCGTCTGCAAGAGATAGAGAACTCAACAGCCGGGCGCCGACCACAGAAAAAGACGGAAGCGACTCCTTCACCGAATGACGATCCCTATGCTTCGGCGAACCCCCAACGGCTGGGTAGTGCTGGCTCGTCCGGCGCAATTGCGACTGCACCGGCCCTAACAACCGCGGGATCTCAGGCGACCGGCCCGGGTGCCAC
>JBEINZ010000097.1:0-10620 GCA_040377825.1 Hyphomicrobiales bacterium
CCTTCGATTGCATCAAGGTTCAAATCCACGGGAAGGATGTCAACTGCGTTCATCGGCCGATCCTCCTTACGCCCGCATTATGCAGTGACGACATGATCGAGTCCGACACTGGCATTGGCGCATAATAGTTTAATCAAGCCGTGGTCAAACGGATGAAAGCCGCGCTTTGTCTCCAGGTAGACCAGCGTGTCACGATAACGAACGCTTTGAAAGTAGACCAAGGAGTATCGCGTTTCGAAGACGCTTTCGTGCGATTGCAAGACATTCGAAACGGTGCTCCAGATCTGCGGATCCAAGTTAGCCGAGGCAGGCTTTCCGACGACAGTCGCAAACCGGTCCGTTGCCGCAACGACCGTCAGATCGCCCGGTGACGGTCTTTCTCCCAACGAAGTCCCTCGACCGCTTAACATGAAGCCATCGACATCGTATTCAAGCAGAGAGCCCAACTGCTGCAAAACGCCCGACAAAAAAATGTCCATCGATCGCGATCGGAACAATTCGGCCGAGCCCTTGATAATTTTCTCGAGGCCGCGCCTATTGGCCTCGATCGTCATAATATCCTTGTAGGACCGCAGCGCGGTCGTCATCGAGCTGAACAGCTTCTGCGCCGTCAGTTCCGACTTCTCCTTGTAATCATTGACGTCGTACTCGACGATCACCCGGCGTTCGGGCGCTTGGCCCGGCTGACCGGTTCGCAAAATGATCCGCACATGGCGATTGCCGAGTTCGTCGCGTACATACCTCGCAAAATCGAGACCCGCCGATTCCGTCTCCATCACCACATCGAGCAGGATCACGCCAACGTCCGGATTTTCGTTGATCTTCAAACGAGCTTCCGCACCCGAATAGGCACCGACGAACTCAAGCCCGCGATCTTGAAACACAAAATCCGAAAGCACCATGCGCGTGACCGCATGCACCTGTTGCTCATCGTCGACAATCAGGACCTTCCACGGGGTGAGTCGTTGCTTGCTTTCGGGTTGCCCGCTCCCGCCAACGAGTTCATCGTCATCGAAAAGAAAATCATCGTCGGCCACCATTTCATTTTGCCTTTCTTGAACGGGCCCAAAGCTCGTCCAGTCGTTAATTCATGGCTCCGTCGCCGCTTGAAAGTTTTTGCGCTTGGGTAGGTGCATGGATTGGAATTCGGAGCGTAAAACGCGATCCCAAACCGGGCTCACTATGCACCTTGATGGTGCCGCGGAGCGTCGTCGTCACGATATTGAATACAATATGCATGCCGAGGCCGCTGCCGCCCGCGCCCCGCTTCGTCGTGAAGAAGGGGTCGAACACGCGATCCAGCACATCCTTTGTCATCCCCTTTCCATCGTCGGAATAAACAATTTCGACAAGATCGGGCCTTGGAACTGTCACCTGAATTTTCAAGGTACCGGTGTCCGCCGGATCGTAAGCATGGAGCAGCGAGTTCATCACAAAATTTGTTAGCACTTGGGACAAGGCGCCAGGGTAGCTATCCATGAGTATATCGGTCGGACACTCAAGCACGACCGAAAGGCGTGTCTTTCGAATGCGAGGGCGAAGACTGAGAAATACCTCCTCAATATATCCCTTAAGGTCGAAATCACGCCGCTCGCCGCTCGTTTGATCCACGGCCACTTGCTTAAAGCTCTGGATAAGCTCAACCGCACGTTGGGTGTCGCGCAGAATGAGGCGCGTCGTTTCCTCAAACAGTTCCACGAACCCAACCAGATCCGACTTGCGAATCTTGTCGGTATCCAGCCTTTCGCGCATGGCCAAGGTGCGGTCATGCAGGTGCGACGCCGCTGTTAACGTATTGCCGATCGGTGTATTGATCTCGTGGGCGACGCCGGCAACTAGCGATCCAAGGGCGGCCATTTTCTCCGCCTGGATCAGGCCGTTTTGCGCCTGCCTGAGGTCTTCTTCGGCATTAATTCTGGTTGTAACATCGAACATCACACCGTTGAGCCGGAGCGGTCGACCATCATCGTCGAAACTTGCGTGGCCCTTGACCTCGACCCACATCACGCTGCCGTCGAGACGCACGAGCCGGTAGACGGTATCGTAGGTCCCTTCAAGACGCTCCAGGTATCGGCTCAACACTCCGACGACGCGATCCTTGTCGTCCGGATGGAGGTGACGCTCCCAAAGTTCCGTCTCAGTCTCCGTGATATTCTCGGGCCTATAGCCGAGCATCCGGTAGAATTCAGGCGACCACCAGCGTTGTCCGGTGACAAAATCGGCTTCCCAAACCGCCAAGCGTGCCCCGGTCACCGCAAGTGCCAGCCGTTCCTCGCTTCGACGCAGGGCAATCGTTGCTTCGCGGCTTTCGCTAATGTCCTGAAACCATACGAGCCAAGCCGGGGAACCGTCGAAGCTAATCTCAAACGCCTTGGTGGAAACCCATATGGCGCGCCCATCATCCCGACACAATTCACATTCGATCGTACTCTCGGCTTGCCATGCCGCCAAAATCGCTTCAGGCGCCACATTATCTCGGGTCGGATGGACGATGTGACCGTCGAAAGGGCACGGATTTAAGTGCGACAGTCCGGTCATATCCCGAAATGCGAAATTGACGAAGTGAAAGACAAAATCAGACCCGACGACCGCAACGCCGATCGGCATGACTTCAAAGAGTTCTGGAGAATTGGAACCGCTGAATCCAAATACCGAAGGCAGCCGGCGTGAACGGCTGACCGCCTCCGAAGAAGGCGAGCTCAACTCCGAAAGTGGCTGATGGTTCATCCTTCGGTCCTCGTATCGGCGAACACGAGGCTTAAGTTGTTGCCAGTTTCGCCCGATGCGTAATCGATGCTTCGGGTCATGTTCCGCATCAAATGTATGCCAATCCCACCAATCGGCACAGATTCGATGGAAGTCAGCAACTCCGGCTCTGCAACGTTCCGTGGGTCAAATGGAAGACCCCGATCTTTAATCTCAAGGAGCAGTTCGTCGACCGATTCGGTCAAACAGACCTCGATTGGATGACCGGGCTCCCCACGAAAACCGTGCAGAATTAAATTCGCCACGGCCTCTTCGATGCAGACTTGGACCTTGAACGAATGCGCGGCAATCAACGGCGACTCACTCGCCGCCGCCTCGACCCATGTTGATAATCGCTCTACCTCTTCGACACGGCTATCGATCACGATGGTCCTGACATTGGACGGCTCGTGCAGCATAGGGTTGATCCGCTCCGTGCCAGAGTTGTCTTAGCTTGTAACGGCAGCAACCGCTGCGTCCAAGTCCGTTTTCAATGGCAATACCATCGAGATGCCGCTCGTCTCAATGACACTTGCGACGTCATGATTTGCTCCAAAGCAGACCATCTTCCCCCCCTTGCTGGAGATCGACTTCGCCGTGACCAACAGTGTTCTGATGCCCATTGAGGCCAGGAAGCTAACATTCGTTAGATCAACGGCTACGGCCCTGGAAGATCCGGCCAGTAAGCTCATCCTCATGTCGATCGCAGCCGCGCCGGCAATGTCTAGGCGACCATTAAGCCGCACGATTTTTACTCCACCCGGAATGTCATCGACTACGAAGTCCATATTTAAAAACCCCTATGTTTCGAAGACTATATCACCGGAGGCTCTTGTATGCAATCCGGATCCAAGACGCATGAGCGTCGTAGTATTGTAACATTCTGTTTATCTCTACAATATGACTTCAGTAAAATGCGCCGGATATCGATCTATCTTGAATGATGACGTTGTTCAATATCAGGAAGATTGATGCTTAAATATTATTGAATAATACAATATTAATTATATTTGGCATAGTTTTATCTGATCATGCCATAATTCTAAAATCTGTCCCTCATTTTTGAAGCAAAAAACGCGGCATATCCTTATGACATTGTTTAAATCGGACCGCACTTTCGTTGTGCTGTTTGCGTTAATCGCCTGCTGTGCCTGCGTCGCCGAAGATAGTATCTTTGTCTTCACTTCAGCCAAGCGACGTTCTTGGGTGTCATCACAAAGTACATCATTTCCATCTGCGGCGAATATGAAGGCCGCACGGGATTTCCATCATCAGTATCGTCTCGAGCGCTGGCCGAAATTTTGCCGAAGGCTGTGTTTTTTAGTAGCAAGCCCGCGTCCGAGTTTTCCAGGGTGGCAGCTGAGCCCGAGAGATCTTTCGAACTCGCGAATGTCTTCTCGATATAGGTCTTGATTTCCGTGTTGATTGAAACGCCGGTATCCAACCAAGGGAACGCTCCGAGCCGCTGATCAAGGTATCGCTGCCGCCATCGACCGAATCCTTGCCCGCTCTTCAGTTTAACGGTTCGTTGCCGTCGCCTTGGAGTGTGTTGTTGCCGCCCTCATCGTAGAGTACGTCGGCTCTGGTTCCGTCGAAGCTCAATTACTGATAGGCTTAAACCGCCCCAGCCTATGGGCCGCCGCAAGCTCCCCGGCCCAGTGCGACACCTCGGCTCCGGCAACGACTCAACCCTAATGAACCCATCCTCAACTTTGCTTTACCTCGCCTTCAAAAATCCGGCTCTTCCCGCGCCTTGCCTGCCCAAAAATAGAATTCCCAGAGATGGTCGTCGGGGTCGACGACATAGAGCGCATAGGCATTCCAGGGATAGAGCTTAGGCGGCTTAAGGCAGGCAATGCCGCGCTCGGTCAGGGTCACGTGGATCGCGTCCACCTCGTCCGCGCTGTCAACCCGCACCGCGATCATCGTGGCGCTGCCGCCGTGCCGGGCGGCGCCCCACCCGACATGGGCCGCGAGATTTTCGCGATCCCACACAGCAACGACAACCTGCTCCGTGCCGAATTCGGCGAAGCCCTCGTCGAGCCGCTTGATCGGCAGGCCGAGACCGTCGCGATAAAAGGCAAGCGCGCGCGGCACGTTCGATGACAACAGGCAAATGTCGGTGATGGTGGGCGGCAGGAGCGGTTTTGGGGACGGATCGCTCATGGTGCTTCAGCCGCGGCAAAGCCGGCGGGCACGGGGTCGCAGCTACAGGTGGCGTAGCGCTCGATATGGTAGGGCTTGCGCGACAGGCCGATGCAGAAATCGCCGACGACGTCCTCGAGCGCGTCCTTGAGCGCATAGCCCGGAGCGTTCAGCGCGCGGATCTCGGTGCGCGCGGCGCCGACCTTTTCCGCCAATTGGCGCATGTCGGTCTTCAGGTGCCGGCCGTCCTTCACCACCGTTTCACCGTCGACCATGACATGCGCGACACCCGTTCCGTCCTCGCTCAGCACCATTTGGTTCGACGGGTCGTTCAGCGGCATCCAGTTGATGGCGTGGAGGCTGACAAACACGATATCGGCCTTGTAGCCTTCCGCGATCCGACCGATCGTCGAGAATCCAGTCGCGTAGGCGCCGCCCTCGGTCGCCGCGCGGATGATCTCCGGCGTGGTTAGCCAGCGGCGGAAATCGGGCGTGCGCACATTGGAGACCATCGAGGCATAGCGCATCGCCTCGTACATGTTTTGATTATCCGCGCAATTGCAGCTGTCGGTGCCGATCGCGAGATTGACGCCGAGTTCAAGCATCCGCCGGGAATCCGCGATGTCCGAGCCGAGCCGCATATTCGATCCCGCATTGTGGCTGACGGAGGCCCCCTTGGCCGCGAGACGCCGCATGTCGTCATCATCCAGCCAAACACCGTGCGCGACGGTGAAATCCGGGCCAATCAGGCCGAGATCGTCGATGTGATGGGTCAGGGTCTTGCCGTAGCGCACGAAGCTTGAGACCGCTTGGGTCTTCGATTCCGCCACGTGGCTATGCAGCGGCGCGCCGAATTCGCGGGCAAGTTCGGCGGAGCCTCGGATCAGGTCGTCGGTGCAGTGCAACGGAATAATCGGCGCGACGCCAAGTTTCACCCGCGACGCATCATGCGGCCAGGTTTCAAGCGCCTGCCGCATCATGCCGAGCGCGACGTCGGCCGGCGCCATCGGCTCGTGCGCGTGCTTCAAGTGAGCCGGCAAATGATCGAGCAGGCCGGGGATCGCCTCGTAGAATGAGTAGTCCGCCAGCATGGGCGCGACGACGGCGCGCATGCCGGCATCGAGATAGGCTTGGCCGACTGCCTCCATTTCCTCGTTGGAGGCGAAGGGGAAGCCGAAGGTTAGGTCATAGGCGGTCGTGCAACCCTTGGTCACCATCTCGACTGCGCCGAGATAGGTGTTAAGGTATTTGTAGTCGAGCGTCTGATTATCGACCATGTCGCCGGCCGCGGTCCAAAGCAGCTCCAGCGTCCAGCGGTCGCCCATTCCCTTGGCGAGATTGCCCATTCCATGCGTATGGCCGTTGACGAGACCGGGATGCATCATGGTCGCGATCGCGTCGAAGGGCACCGCATCCGCCGGCGCGGGCATGCCCGGGGGGCCGATTTCGCGGATCACGCCGTCCTCGATCAGGATATCGCGAGGCTCGGCTTTGCGCGCGGGCGCATCCAGGAGAAGTCCGCCGCGAATGATGGTCCGTTTGGTCATGGTCTTCTCCATTTGGCTGATTAGCAGCAGCATCCGCGAAGCGGCTTGTAGCGGCGCGCGGTGACGATGTCGGAAATCTTGGCACCGATCGGGCGGACGTTCTCCGCGAGCGCGTCGACATCGACCGTCACGTTTCGGAAATCCTCCACGACCGGCCGGCCGCGCACGAGCACATGGCGCACATTCGAACGGCCGGCAAAGCGGACGAGATCGGTCGGAACCGCTTGCAGTGGCAGCATGTGCGGCCCCTGCCCGTCCAAGATCACCAGATCCGCCGCCTTGCCGACCTCGATCGAGCCAATTTCGTCGGAGAGCTGCATAAGCCGTGCCGCATCAATCGTCGCCATCGCGAAAATGTCGTCCTCGGTCAGGCAATCCGGCTCATAAGCCGCGATGCCGTGCGTGCCGACCTGCAGCGCCCAAGCGGTATGCATCACTGTGAACATGTCGTTGATCGCATTGTCGCAGCCGAGCCCGACATTGACGCCCGCGGCCCGCATCCGCCCGACCGAGGGCATGCCGGCGAGAATATTGACCGTCTCCACCGCCGAATGGGCAACCGACGCGCCGGCGCGGCCGAGCGCCTGGATTTCATGCTGGGTCGCGAGGATCGCGTGGACACACACGAGATGCGCGTCGACGAGGCCGAGGTCCATCAGCCGCTCAATCGGCCGGCGCCCGAAGGTCGCAAGGCAAAACTCGACCTCTTCGCGGTCGCGCGCCGCGTGGACTTGCAGCGAAACGCCATGCGCGCGGGCGAGATCGGCCGCAAGCCGGCAATAATGATCGGAAAACCCGAGCAGGTTTTGCGGGGAGACGCCGGCATTGAAGAGCCGCGAAGGATCCCGTTCCGCGCGCGCCAACAGCGCCGCCGTGCGCTCCAGATCGCGCTCGGCCTCCCCTTCGCGACGCCGCGCGGTCGAGCGATCCGAGATCTGCGTGTAGAGCGCGGCGTGGTGGAAGCTTTGGTCGGATGAACCGCGCATGAAGACAACGCGCAGGCCCGCCGACAGCGCGCCTTCAATGATCGCGTCCTCGTGTTCGGGCGTGGTGTCGCCGGCAAAGTCGCACAGGGTGGTGACGCCGGACAGCGCCAGCTGCGTGGCGGTCAGCCGCGCACCGAGATAGCATTCCTCGGGCGTCAGATCCATGTCGGCGGGAATGTAGAGCCGGTAGATCATCGGCAGCTCGCCGGCGATCAGGCCGCGCACGAGCGATTGGGTCGAATGGGTGTGGCAGTCGGTGAAGCCGGGCACGATGATCTGATCGGCCCGGTCGAGCCGACGCTTGGCACGAAATGCGGCATCGATCGCCGCGCGCGCGCCGACCGCCGCGATCCGCCCGTCGACGACCGCGACAGCGCCGTCCGGGATGATCCCGCAGGCGGCATCCATGGTCACGATGCGCCCAGTCGCGACCAGATCGGCCGGGCGCGGGGTGGCCTCAGTGTCCGGCATGGGCCGTGACGCGATCGACCATGAGGCTTGCCGGCCGGTCGGGGAGGTTCAACATCGTCGTAACCGGCGGCGTTTCGGCGATGACCTTGCCGCGCCGGATGACCGCAAGACGTGCTGGCCGCAGGCGTACCGCTTCAATCGTGTCGGACGCCTGCAGCACGACCATGTCCGCGTGATTGCCAACGGCGATGCCGTATTTCTCAAGCCCCAGCACCTTGGCCGGCGTCTCCGTCACCATGCGGAAGCATTCCGCCATGCCGGAGCGGCTGCTCATATGCGATGCGTGCACGGTCATATTGGCGACATCGAGCATGTCGCCGCGCCCGAGCGGATACCACGGGTCGAGCACGCTATCGTGCCCGGTGGCGACCGTGCAGCCGGCGGCTGCGAGTTCGGGGATGCGGGTCAGGCCACGGCGCTTCGGATAGCTGTCGAAACGGCCTTGCAGGTGCATGTTGGCGAGCGGATTGGCGACAACGCAAAGCCCCGCATCGGCCATCTTCACGATTAGCCGATTGGCATAGAAGTTATCCATCGAGTGCATCGAGGTCAGATGCGAGCCGGCGGCCCGTCCGGCAAGGCCGAGGCGCTTCGTTTCAAAGGCCATCTGCTCGACATGGCGGGAGATCGGATCGTCGTTCTCGTCGCAATGAAGATCCGCCATCAATCCGCGTTCGGCGGCGAGTTCCAGCAGCACCGTCACCGATTCCAGCCCGAGCGCCGTGGTCGGCTCCAGATGCGGGATGCCGCCGACGACCTCGACGCCCATGTCGAGAGCACGCTTCAAATTGTTCGGGGTTTCCGGCGCCGCGAAATAGCCCATTTGCGGGAAGGCGACGAGTTGCAGGTCGAGATAGGGCGCGACGGTCTTCTTAACGTCAAGCAGCACTTCGACGGCCGTCAGTTTCGAGTCGGTCACGTCGACATGGCTGCGGATCGCCAACAAGCCTTGCGAAACGGCGAGATCGCAGAAGGCCAGCGCGCGACGGCGGAAATCCTCAGCCGGAATCTTGTAGCGAATGTCGTTCCAGATCGCGATGCCCTCGGCGAGCGTGCCGCTTTCGTTGAACCGTCCATCGAACCCAAGCGCCAACGTGGCGTCGATGTGGAAATGCGCATCCACGAAAGGTGCCGACACGAGCCGGCCGTGCGCGTCGATCTCGCTGGCCGCCGTCCCGTCGATCGCGGGGGCAATATCGACGATGGTGCCATCCTTCACGGCGATATCAATGTTGGTCCGTCCATCTGCGAGGTTCGCGCCGCGTAGGATTAAATCGAAGGTCATGGCTGTCTCCGGAAGGCTCAAGTCAAGGAAGCGGGAAGTGGCGGCCGATCCGAACCGGTCCACGCGGAGACATCATCGACAAAATGCCAGTCGCGGCCACCGCACACGAAACGGGCATTTGGCCCAGACTGTGCCCGCGCAGTCGGCATCGGGGCCTTGGTGCGGACCGGCACCGGCGCGGCTGTCTGCACAAGGCGCTGCGACCGTTCATGATTTTTCATTGCGAGCCCCTCTCCCCGGCCTCTTCCACCAGCATGGCGCTTGTAGTCGTCAGCAAAGGCCATGCCACACTGGCGCGCGGTAGCGGCTAACTTGCAAATGGAAACGGAGCGTCGAGGATTGAGAGGGCCAAGGGTCTGGTGATGCGTAAACCTCGGACCAACCCCGCCTTCGCCTCGGTCGATCACAACTTGCCCGACAGCCCCAAATACGGACTGTCTTAACTTTGCTTATTGGGAGGCATGGAGAAAAAAATCAACGATTACGACACGATGCCAACAGCAGCTCGCTATAGATCCTCAGGACACAACTCAACAAACCGAGCAGGTGACCAATATTATTGATATCAAAAAGAATGCGGTGTTTTATCGATTTCGAGATGCTAACAACGATTTATGAAAACAAAATGAGGTTTTTATATTGATTAATTCTACCGATATCACGATTTCATCAACACGCTTTTTAGCAGTAATGATGTCGTTTATAAATTATAAATCTGCGACTTCTATCGATAAAGTGCGCCACATTATTTTCATGATTGAGTTCTATTCTTCAATATGCAATACGATGATCATCAATTATTGGAGGCATACATGGCTAAGAATCAACGTGGTTCCATGTTTTCGACGCCCATTGTTAATCCCAATGCCAAGCCTACTAATCCTGCAGTAGGCGGCAGCAATTCTCAGTCTGTGAACGTAACCCAATCGGCCCCATCAATCATAACGCAGAGCGGCGCTGTTCAACAGACCTTTCCTAAAGGTAAGCCAACGCGCGGAATCATCGATCGGTTCACTATAACTTCGACGCTTGTAACGAATTCACAAAACAACATCAATCTTTCGTTGCAACCCAACAACATTGTTGGTGGCAAAAGTTCACTGATTGCCAGTAGTTAATCCAACGATAACTGGAAGAAATACTTTCCATACGGAAAGTGTTAGATTTTGCATTCAGGATTTTTAGTTGAAACTTCGCGCCCGGCCAATGAAACTTGCCGGGTGCGTATTTATGTTCTGTCCGTCGGGGTCGCCTTGCCGCCGCGAGATCCAGCGGTTCTGCCTTTGCCGGCCGACGTCATCGACGCAATCGGCCTTATTGCCGTTCGCCGAAAGGGCCGCTTCTCGAATATCGAACAGCTGGGAGCAAACTGCCACGGCGGGGTCGGGTTGGAATGGCTGGTCGGGCAATGGTCGGCCGCGAAAGTTCATGCGCAGATTAC
>JBEINZ010000205.1:0-5623 GCA_040377825.1 Hyphomicrobiales bacterium
ATGAGACCAAGCTGCATTTCGAACAGATTTCGGCGATTTTCTCCGGTGTCGCGGATCTCAAGAAGGTGTTTGAGGCCGCGCGCGGCCGGCGAGTGATCGGACAGGGGACGCTGCTCTTTGTCGACGAGATTCACCGCTTCAACCGCGCCCAACAGGACAGCTTTTTGCCGGTCATGGAAGACGGCACGATCGTGCTGATCGGCGCGACGACGGAAAATCCCTCGTTCGAGTTGAATGCCGCGCTGCTATCGCGTGCTCATGTTCTGGTGTTTCGCGCCCTGGAGGATACGGGGGTCGAACGCCTTTTTGCCCGTGCGGAAGCCGAATTCGGTCGCCCGTTGCCGCTGGACGAAGCGGCGCGCGCCAATCTCGCGCGGATGGCCGACGGGGACGGACGCGCGGCGCTGACGCTTGCCGAGGATGTCTATCGAGCCGCCCGCCCCGGCGAGATTTTCGACGCTCCGACCTTGGCGGAGGTCGTGCAACGACGGGCACCGATCTACGACAAGGCGCAGGACGGGCACTACAACCTGATTTCCGCCCTGCACAAGTCCGTCCGCGGCTCCGAACCGGATGCCGCGCTCTATTACCTCGCGCGCATGCTGGATGCCGGCGAGGACCCGCTTTTCCTCGCGCGGCGGCTGGTTCGCATGGCGGTCGAGGATATCGGGCTCGCTGACCCTCAGGCGCTGGTCGTCTGCAACGCGGCGAAGGACGCCTTCGACTTTCTCGGCTCGCCGGAGGGTGAACTGGCGCTCGCCAATGCGGCGATTTATGTCGCCACCGCGCCGAAATCGAATGCCGCCTACACGGCCTGGAAGGCCGCCACCAAGACCGCGAAGGAGGCCGGATCGCTGCTGCCGCCCAAGCATATCTTGAACGCGCCGACCAAACTCATGAAAACCGAGGGCTATTCCGAGGGCTACCGCTACGACCACGACGAGCCCGACGCCTTTTCAGGCCAGGACTATTTCCCCGAGGCCCTCGGCCGCCGCAGCTTTTACAAGCCAGTCGAACGCGGCTTCGAGCGGGAGATCAGCAAGCGGCTGGAATACTGGGCAAGGCTTCGGCGCGAGCGGGGCGGGGAATAGCGGGAACGCCAACCGCGGGCCTTGCGAATATGCTCTAGGAGCCGATACGATTTTGGGGACTTCGCCACGCCTCTCGGTTTTCATGTCGATCCCGGTCTTTCACATTCTTCTCGTCCTCGCTGGCGGCGGCATCGGGTCGGTGCTGCGTTATATTGTCAATCTTTGGACGCTTCAGCGTTTCGGCCCACATTTTCCCTGGGGCACGCTCACCGTGAACATCGTCGGCTCCGCAATTATGGGACTGTTGGCGGCGACGATCATGATCCGATGGACACC
Source organism: Hyphomicrobiales bacterium (assembly GCA_040377825.1). Lineage (GTDB taxonomy): Bacteria > Pseudomonadota > Alphaproteobacteria > Rhizobiales > Ancalomicrobiaceae > JBEINZ01. Next base: position 1,368 of record JBEINZ010000205.1, read on the forward strand.
AGAGGGCGGCGGCAACGAGTTGCGGCTCTTTCTGATGACGGGCGTGCTCGGCGGGTTCACCACGTTCTCCGCCTTTTCGCTGGACGCGATGATCCTTTTCGAGCGCGGCGAGATGCTGACGGCAACCGGATACGTGCTCGCGTCGGTTCTCGGTTCCATCCTCGCGCTCGGCCTTGCGATGGCGGCGACGCGCGCGCTTCTTCTCGGCTGAATTCGGCCGGCTTGCGTTGCGCGGTCCTTTCGACGACATGTGATGTCGAAACGACAGGGAACTTCATGGCGCAAGTCGAGACAATCACGGTGGCGACGGACGAAGGCGGGCTGCGGCTCGATCGTTGGTTCAAGGCCCATTATCCCGGCCTCGGCCACGGCCAGTTGCAGAAGCTTGTCCGCACGGGCCAAGTGCGCGTCGACGGCAAACGCGTCGAAACCTCGACGCGCCTTGGCGTCGGCCAAGCCGTGCGCGTGCCGCCGCTCGCCGTCGACGCCAAGGATGGCGAGATTGGGGATCGCCCGGCCGCGCCAAAGGGTACGCCATCGGACGCGGAGTTCATCCGCTCGATCACGATCTACGAGGATGACGACGTGATGGTCCTGAACAAGCCGGCCGGCCTCGCCGTGCAGGGTGGTTCGGGGCTCACGCGGCATGTGGATGCGATGTTGGAGGCGCTTGTCGATCGCAAGGGGCAGGTGCCGCGTCTGGTCCATCGGATCGATCGGGAGACCTCCGGCTGCCTCGTCGTCGCCAAGCGGCGCTCCATGGCCGCGGCTTTGGCGGCAAGTTTCCGGTCACGATCGGCGCGCAAAGTCTATTGGGCGCTTGTTGCCGGCGTGCCGAAGCCTCATCAGGGCCGGATCTCCACCTTCCTCGCCAAGGAAGAAGTCGCCGGCGCCGACCGCATGAAGATTGCCCGACATGGCGACGAAGGCGCATCGCATGCGCTGACGCACTACTCGATGGTCGACCATGCCGGGCAGCAACTGGCTTGGCTGTCTTTGAAGCCGGTCACCGGCCGAACCCATCAACTGCGCGCCCACTGCGCCCATATCGGACATCCGATCGTCGGCGATCCGAAATACTTCGATAAGCGGGACTGGGAGTTGCCCGGCGGCATGCAGAATCGGCTGCATCTTTGCGCGCGACGGATCGTCATCCCGCATCCGCGTGGGTCGGGTACGATCGACGTGACGGCACCGCTTCCGCAGCACATGCTGCAAAGCTGGAACTTGCTCGGCTTCGATGTCGACGAACCCGGCGCCGACGAGGGTGTCGAGGACTAACCGCGCCACGTACATTTGAGGACGACGCCCTTGTATCTCGTGATCTTCGACGTCGACGGAACGCTGGTCGACAGCCAACACATGATCGTGGCCGGCATGACGCGAGCCTTCGCCGAACATGATTTGGCCGCGCCCTCGCGCGACGCTGTCCTCGGCATCGTGGGGCTGTCGCTGGTCGAGGTAGTCAGAAAGTTGCTGCCGGATCATCTCGCGCCTCGGGCGGCGGATATCGCCGTGAGCTACAAGGCTGCGTTCCATGTGTTGCGCCAGGAAAACAAGGGCCTGGAGCCGCTTTATCCAGGCGCGCGCGCCGCGCTCGACCAATTTGCCGGCCGCAATGACGTCTTGCTCGGCATCGCTACCGGCAAGTCTAAGCGTGGCGTGGCCGGAATCCTCGATCTCCACGATCTCCACGGCCGCTTCGTTACGATCCAGACAGCCGATGATCACCCATCGAAGCCGCATCCCTCAATGGTGGCGACCGCGCTTGGCGAAACCGGCGTAAGGCCAGAGCGTGCGGTCATGATCGGCGACAGCACCTACGACATAACGATGGCCCGCTCTGCTGGCGTGCGCGCCCTCGGCGTCTCCTGGGGCTATCACGCGCCGGTCGACCTCGTTGCCGCTGGCGCTCATGTCCTGGTCGAGCGGTATGAGGATGTGTTCCCGGCCGCGGGACGTCTCCTCAGTTGGAGTTACGGCGATGCGTGATTTCCTGTCCTACGATCCCGTGGAAAAGGGCGCGAACCCTGGCGAGGCGGGTGGGGCCTTCGTCGCACACGAGCCAATCGATCCGGTCGCCAAGGCGCGCGATGTGCAGCGCCGGATCCTGCCGAAGCGGTTTTTTGCGGAAGCGATTGCCGAAACAACGGATGGCGGGCATCGGATCCTGCTTGACGGCCGACCGGTCATGACCCCCGCGAAGCGGCCGCTCGTCCTGCCGAACCGCCGTCTCGCCGAGGTGATCGCCGCCGAATGGGCCGGGCAGGGGACCCATATTGACCCTGCGGGAATGCCGCTAACGCGTCTCGCCAACTCAGTCGTGGACGGCGTCGCCGAGCGCCGCACGGAAGTCGCCGCCGATGCCGCCGCCTATGGCGGCTCCGATCTTCTGTGCTATCGCGCCGAGGCGCCGATCCGCCTCGCCGAGCGACAGACGGCGCAATGGGATCCGGTTCTCGATTGGATCGACGAGCGTCACGGCGCCCGCTTCTTGGTCGCCGACGGCATCATGCACGTTGCCCAAGACCCCGATGCGCTGGAGCGGATTCATCAAGCGGTCGCGGCGCTGGATCTCTGGCGGCTCGGCGGGCTCCACTCGATCACGACACTGACGGGCTCGGTCTTCCTCGCGCTCGCCCTTCTGGACGGCTTTCTCAACGCGGAAGCGACCTGGAACGCCGCTCATGTCGATGAGGATTGGAACATCGAACTTTGGGGCGCTGACGACGAGGCGATAGCCCGGCGCGCCCATCGGCGCAGCGAATTCGACGCGGCCTGCGCCGTCCTGACAGGTTAGTTCAAACCGGCATTCCCCTACTGCCGACTTTGCCGACTCCCGTCGACATGGTAAGCACGGCCTCATCTTGCAACACTGGAGCGGAGCGCCGGCCCATGAAAGAGATCCTTGCGGAACTCGAGAGGCGACGGTCCGAGGCCCGCGCCGGCGGCGGCGCAAAGCGCGTCGAGGCCCAGCATTCGCGCGGCAAGCTGACCGCCCGCGAGCGTGTCGAGTGCCTGCTCGACGAGCGCTCCTTTGAGGAAATTGACATCTATGTCGAACATCGCTGCAACGATTTCGGCATGGAGACGCAGAAAATCCCCGGCGACGGCGTGGTTATCGGCTCCGGCACGATCAACGGCCGGATCGTCTACGTCTTCTCCAAGGACTTTACCGTTTTCGGCGGTTCGCTTTCCGAGACGCATGCCGGTAAGATCACAAAGCTGCAGGACATGGCGCTCAGGAACCGCGCGCCGATCATCGGCCTCTTCGATGCCGGCGGCGCGCGCATCCAGGAGGGCGTCGCCGCGCTCGGCGGCTACGGCGAGGTTTTCAGCCGAAATGTGCTGTCGTCTGGCGTAATCCCGCAAATCTCGGTAATCATGGGCCCCTGCGCGGGCGGCGATGTCTATTCGCCAGCCATGACAGATTTTATTTTCATGGTGCGGGACACGAGCTACATGTTCGTGACTGGCCCAGATGTAGTGAAGACGGTGACGAACGAGATCGTCACCTCCGAGGAGTTGGGCGGAGCGTCAATTCACACCACCAAATCGTCGGTGGCTGACGGTGCGTTCAAAAACGATATCGAGGCACTGCTCGAAGTGCGCCGGCTCGTCGATTTCCTGCCCGCAAGCAACAAGGCCGAAGTTCCCGAAATCCTGAGCCACGATTTGCCGGATCGGGTTGATCATTCGCTGGACAGCTTGATCCCGGACAATCCGAATAAGCCCTATGACATCAAGGAACTAATCCTAAAGGTCGTCGACGAGGGCGATTTCTTCGAGATCCAAGCGAACCACGCGCGCAACATCGTCATCGGTTTTGCTCGCCTTGAAGGGCGCACGGTCGGCGTCGTCGCAAACCAACCGATGGTACTGGCCGGTGTCCTCGATATCGACGCATCGAAGAAAGCCGCAAGGTTCGTACGCTTCTGCGACTGTTTCAACATCCCGATCGTAACATTCGTAGATGTGCCCGGCTTCCTGCCCGGCACGGCGCAAGAATATGGCGGCTTGATCAAGCACGGGGCGAAACTTCTCTTTGCCTATGCCGAGGCGACTGTGCCGAAAGTGACGGTCATTACACGCAAAGCCTATGGCGGCGCCTACGACGTCATGAGTTCCAAGCACATACGCGGCGATGTAAACTATGCTTGGCCGACCGCCGAAATCGCCGTCATGGGCGCAAAAGGCGCGGTCGAGATCCTCTATCGCTCGGAACTTGGCGATCCTGCCCGCATCGCGGCGCGCAC
>JBEINZ010000173.1:0-6899 GCA_040377825.1 Hyphomicrobiales bacterium
CCTTGCAGGCCTCGTGACCTCCGCCTTGCCGAGCGACGCGTTCCTTTTCGCGGGGTTCCTGCCGGCGAGGACCGAGGCGCGGCGCCAGCGCATCGAGGAACTCGCCCCAGTTCCCGCCACGCTCATTTTTTATGAATCGCCGCATCGTTTGGCCGAGTCGCTTGCCGATCTCGCCGCGGTGCTCGGGTCGGACCGACCCGCGGCAATCGCCCGCGAACTAACAAAGGCCTTCGAGGAGACTGTCCGCGACAGCCTCGGCGCGCTCGCCCTACGTTACGCTGAAAAGCCGCCGCGCGGCGAAATTGTTATTGTCGTGGGGCCGCCGGGCGTTGTGATTGCCAGTGACGACGACATCGACCGAATGCTTGAGGCCGCGCTCGGTCGACTGCCGCCGGGCAAAGCCGCGGCCGAGGTCGCGCGGCTGCTGGGTGCTGATCGCAAGGCGCTCTACGAACGTGCGCTGGCGCTGAAGGCTCGCGCCGGAGACAAAGGTTGATGGCGGCCGGCCGCGATCGACGCGCCGCCTATCGCCGAGGTCTTGCGGCCGAGACGATTGCCGCGTGGTTTCTCGGCCTCAAGGGGTACCGTCCGCTCGGTCGCCGCTTCAAGGCCGTGGGCGGCGAGATCGATCTCGTCATGCGGCGTGGCCGCTTGATCGCCTTCATCGAAGTCAAGGCGCGCTCGAGCTTCGCCGAGGCGCTTGATGCGGTTGACGATCAGACCGCTCGCCGCATAGCGGTCGCTGCTGAAATCTGGTTACTGCGTCACCCGGCGCTTGCGGATTTTGACCAGCGTTTCGATATCGTTCTCGTTGCGCCATGGCGGCTGCCGCGACATCTAAGGGATGCATTTCGGCCCCCAAGATGACCAAGCTAGGCAAGGCGCCGATTGCCCGGCGGAGCCCTGGCCGGTAGACACTTCGAACACAATCGTCCGCTTCAATCCTTCCATGCCAAGTCTCGGGGTTCCCCATGCCGCTCGACGTCGCCGTCCAGATGGATCACATCGCCTCGATTCGCATAAAGGGCGATTCCACCTTCGCGATTCTGTTGGAGGCACAGGCGCGCGGCCATCGGCTTTGGCACTATACGGCCGATCGGCTTGGGCTTCGAGACGGCAAGGTCATGGCGGCGGTTGAGCCGCTGACCGTCCGCGACCAAGAGGGCGATCATTTCACCTTGGGGCCCAAGGAACGCACCGACCTGTCGCGCTTTAACGTCATCCATATGCGCCAGGACCCGCCGTTCGACATGCATTATGTCACCGCGACCCATCTCTTGGAGCGCGTGCACCCCAAGACACTGGTGGTGAACGATCCCGCGCATGTGCGCAATGCGCCGGAGAAGGTCTTCGTCACCGAATTTCCGGACTTGATGCCGGCTACCTTGATCTCGCGCGATCCAGAGGAAATCAGGCTGTTTCGGGCAGAGTACCGCGATGTGGTCATGAAGCCGCTTTACGGCAACGGCGGTCAGGCGGTGTTTCGGATCCGAGAGGAAGACGAGAATTTCGGTTCGCTGATGGACATGTTCTCGGTGACGTTCCGCGAACCTTGGGTCGTCCAGCAATACCGCCCCGAGGTGCGAGATGGCGACAAGCGAATCATCCTGGTCGACGGCGAATTCGCCGGGGCCATCAACCGCGTACCGGCGGCGGATGATTTGCGATCGAATATGGTGCGCGGCGGGCAGGCGGTCGCGACCGAATTGACCGCGCGGGAACGCGAGATCTGCGCGCGCATTGGTCCGGCGCTGCGCGAGCGCGGTTTGATCTTCGTCGGCATCGACGTCATTGGCGGTTACCTTACGGAGATCAACGTGACCTCGCCGACCGGAATTCGCGCGGTTAAGCGCCTCGGCGGCCCCGACATCGCCGCGATGATCTGGGACCGTATCGAAACCCGCCTCGGCTGAGGATGCGACGCGGCAATTGACGGGAGGCCGGCTCTATGTCGACGCGTCTTGCAGGATTGCTCCTTCTTGTTTGCTTGTCGAGCGCGGCATCGGCGGCCGACACGCGCATCGCGATCGTCGCGCCGACTGAGGGAAGCCCGTCGTTTTTTCAGTCGATCCGCGACGGCTGCACAATACGCGCCCGCGAGATCGGCAACGTCGTTTGTCTTTATGCCGCGCCGGGGGGAACCGAAACGCGCGGCCAAGCCGAACTCGTCCGCGATCTCGTCATGGAGCGGATCGATGGCATAGCGCTTTCGCCTGAAGCCACGCCGGAGGTTTCGAAGGCAATCGACGACGCGGTCGCTGCCGGTGTAGCCATCGTCACCTTTGACGCCGACAAACCCGCCAGCCGCCGCCAAGCCTTTATTGGCACCAATGCAAAGGACTTCGGCCGCACGCTCGCCGAGTCGGTCAAGCGCTGGAAGCCGCGTGGCGGGCGTTACGCGATCCTGACCGCCGACCCGAAACTGCCGAATCTCTCCGAACGCATCGCCGGCGTGCGCGATGCGCTGAGCAGCGGCTGGAGCGAGATCGAGTCCTCGCCGCTTGTGACAGACGGCGGCTTTTCCTCGGCGGTGGCGAGCCTTGACGCCGCGCTTGCCGCCAATCCGGTGCTCGATCTGGTCATTTCGGTCGGCGCCTGGCCCATGCTCGCGCCGGAGGAATGGCGATCCTTCGTGGCGAAGTATAAGCCGCGCATCGATCAGGCCCAAACCGTGCTGGTCGTGGCGGACGCGCTTCCGGCCCAGAAGGCCTTGGTGCGCGAAGGTCTTGGCCATGTTCTCGTCGGCCAGCGGCCCGGCGACATGGGCGCCAAGGCCGTGGAACTCCTTCTCGACCTGAAGCGCGGCCGCAAGGTACCCGAGGTCGTCTATGTCGGCTTCGACACGTTCACCCGGCTTGATCTCATCAAGGGAAATTAGCGCGTTCACGCTATTACCCTGGCCATGACAACTTTCGGGAGGCAATTGCTTCTTCCAGGTTGCGTCAGTTCGCTTAATGTTCTAAAACTTTCGCGGCGAAGGTTCGGCGGGAGTTGTTTGATGGTCGCGCATGTTACAACGGTGTCTTTTCAAGGCGTGGAAGCCGTTCCCGTCGACGTGCAGGTTCAGCTGACCGGCGGAAAGCCGATCTTCGCCATTGTCGGACTGCCTGACAAAACGGTCGGCGAAAGCCGGGAACGCATCCGAGCCGCGCTTTACGCGTCGGGTCTCGCGCTGCCGCAAAAGCGCATCACGGTGAATCTTGCACCCGCCGATTTGCCAAAGGAGGGCAGCCACTACGATTTGCCGATCGCGCTGGCAATCCTTGCCGCGATCGGCGCGCTGCCAGGCGATCAACTGATGGACCGCGTGGCGCTCGGCGAGCTCGCGCTCGACGGAACGATCGCGCCGGTTGCCGGCGTCTTGCCGGCCGCGATCGGGGCGAATGCCATGGGCAAGGGTTTGATTTGTCCCGCCGACTGCGGCTCGGAGGCCGCCTGGGCAAGCCCGGACCTTGAAATCGTCGCCGGGCGCAGCCTTATCCAGTTGGCCAATCATTTCAAGGGCACACAGGTCATCGCTCGTCCCGAGCCGCGCATCCGCGAGGCGCCGGGCAATCTGCCCGATCTGAGGGATGTGAAGGGTCAAGAAAGCGCCAAGCGCGCCTTGGAAGTCGCGGCGGCCGGCGGTCATCATCTTCTCATGATCGGCCCACCCGGCGCCGGCAAATCCATGCTCGCCAGCCGACTTCCCTCGATCCTGCCGCCGCTTGGGCCGCGCGAACTGCTCGAAGTCTCGATGATAGCATCGATTGCCGGCGAACTGCCCGGCGGCAAGCTTTCCGGCAGTCGGCCGTTCCGCGCCCCGCACCATTCCGCGTCGATGGCGGCGCTTGTCGGCGGCGGGCTCAGGGCGCGGCCCGGCGAGGCGTCGCTTGCCCATAACGGCGTGCTTTTTCTCGACGAACTCCCCGAATTCCATCCGCAAGTGCTCGATTCGCTGCGCCAGCCGTTGGAAACTGGCAACGTCATGATCGCGCGGGCAAATCATAAGGTAACTTACCCGTCCCGCATCCAGCTGGTGGCCGCAATGAACCCATGCCGCTGCGGCCATGCCGGCGAGCCGGGGTTCACCTGCCGGCGGGGTGATCGCTGCGCGTCGGACTATCAAGATCGCATCTCGGGCCCGCTCCTCGATCGGATCGACCTGCGCATCGAACTTGGCGCGGTGACGGCCGCCGATCTCGTGCTGCCGCCCCCTAGGGAAGGGTCCGCCGAGGTAGCCCTGCGCGTCGCGCGCGCCCGGAAAATCCAACTGGATCGGTTTGCCGCGCTTGGTTTGGATACGATCCGCACCAATGCCGACTGCGGCCCATCCTTGATCGAGGAAATCGCCCGGCCCGACAATGCGGGCGCGCGGTTACTGTCCGAAGCCGCCGACATGCTTCGGTTGTCCGCGCGCGGTTATCACCGCGTTCTCAAGGTTGCGCGCACGCTCGCCGATCTCGAAGGGAACGACCGGGTCGGGCGGATCCACTTGGCCGAAGCATTGGCCTATCGGTCGATCGGCGAGACGCGAAGACCCGCTGCAGCCTGAAGCGCTCGAGTAGGCCCCGTTAGGATCGAAACGATCTGAACGAAAAGGAAATGCTCAAGGTCATCCGAGCCGCGCCGCGAAACCATCGTCAAGCCTTTCGCAAGGCGTGGCGCGTATGATCCTCGTCATGACGACAAGCCATGACCGGCCGGTACCCCGAGATCCCGTGACGATCCTGCGCCCGCGACGCGGGCTTACGCGGTTTTTGGAAACGATCGGCGCCCGCTGGGCCGGTTCAACCGCCGTCGAGGAATTGCAGGATACAATTTGGCGACTAAGAGAGATCACGGAACGCTACCGTTCGGCGATCGAAGCCTCTGGCGATGTCATCCTACGGGCCGACGCCAACCGACGGATTGTCTTCGCCAACGAGAATTTCACCGCGACCTTCGGCATCGCCGAAACCGGCGTTCTTGGTCGATCGCTCGATAGGGTGATCACCGATCTTGCCGTTATGCCGCCCCCAAACTTGGACCCATGGCTCCGATCGGACCACGTGTCGGGCGCCCTATCGGATCGCGAATTGTCTACCCGCGACGGCCCGCGCTGGTTCATGGGGCGTGAGATCGAGGTTGCCGAGCGACTGGGCGATACCGCCGTCATACAAGTCGTTCTGCGAGATGTAACCGAACGCCATGCCATGGAAAGCGAGCTGCGTCGGGCGCGTGACCTCGCCGAAGCCGCCAGTGCCGCAAAGTCACGGTTTCTCGCCCTCGCAAGTCATGAGATCCGCACACCGCTGAATGGTATTCTCGGCATGGCAGACCTCTTGCTAGCCTCCGGCCTGACCTCGGAGCAGGCAACCTATGCGCGTGCCGTCCGAACATCTGGCGCGGCCCTGTTATCGATTGTCGATGACGTTCTCGACCTAGGGAAAATCGAGGCGGGGCGCCTCGAATTGCAGCCTGACGACGCGTCCATCGAGGCTGTCGTGGAAGACGTGGTCGAGCTTCTAGCGCCGCGCGCCCAGGCCAGGGGCATCGAGCTTGCCGGTTACGTTGCGGCCGACGTGCCACGGCGACTCATCTTCGATACGGTCCGGCTGCGACAGGTGCTCATCAATCTTGCCGGTAACGGGATCAAATTCACCGAGCGCGGCGGCGTCGCGATCAATGCCACGCTCAAGGCGCGAACCAAGGAGCATTGCGTCGTAACGTTCGACGTCACCGACACCGGAATCGGTATCGCTCGGCAAGACGCTGAGCGGATCTTCACCGAATATGAGCAGGGTGAGAACGGCACAACCCGCCGCTATGCCGGCACGGGCCTCGGTCTAGCGATCTCACGCGCAATTGTGCGTCGCATGCAGGGCGAATTGGAAGTTCAAAGCGAATTCGGCAAAGGCTCTACTTTCGCATTCTCGGTATTGATGCCCAATCCGACCTACCCCGAAATTGTTGCAAGGTCCGACCCAGCCGAACTCATCGGTCGACATATTCTGATCGTCTCGCCCGCAGAGATCGAACCGCCGCTGCTCGTGCGTCGCGTGCACGACTTCGGCGGCACGGCGCTGCTCGTGACAAACCCGAGCGAAGCCCGCGCCGCGCTTTCCGCTCGATCCTATGACGCTATGCTGGTCGACCAGACCGGCGTTGCCGATGCTGCCGAGACCCTCGTCGCCATTGGGTTGGACCAACGCCCGCCCGCAGCGGTCCTCGTGGCGCCATCTGACCGGGGCACGTTGGAACTCATGCGACATGTCGGTTTTTCAGGCTATCTGGTGAAGCCGGTCCGCGCCCAGTCCATCGCGAAAGTCATCTTCGCCCTGGTTGAGGGCCGACCGATCGCCGCCGATGCCTTGGATGTTCGCGTGCCAGTCGCTCCACGTCGACTGGAGGGACGGAAACTCAAAATTCTCGTTGCCGATGACAACCCGATCAATGTGCTGCTTACGCGCGCAATGTTGGAAAGTCGAGGACATCGGGTAACGACGGCCGAGGATGGGCGCCAGGCCGTCGATGTGTTCACGGCCGCGAGCAGTGACATGACGTTCGATGTTGTATTGATGGATCTCCACATGCCCACACTCGATGGTTATGTCGCCATTCGTGCAATCCGCGCCGCCAATCAGAGCCCACGTCCGCTGATTCTTGCCTTAACGGCCGACGTGACCGCCGAGACCGAACGCGCAACGCGTGCTGCCGGTGCCGACGGGAGATTGATTAAGCCGATCGACGCCGATGCGCTCGATGCGCTGCTCGGCGAGGTTCCGAGCGCCGCGCTTCGGGCGTAGCTCCCATCGCAAATGGTAATTCGCGATTACACGACACCCAGTTCGTAGGCGAAAGCGGAATCTTCGTGCCGATTCAGTCTCTGCATGGCTAGCGCCAGTGCCGTTCGGATCGAAGCAATCCGAACGAAAAGG
>JBEINZ010000269.1:0-3983 GCA_040377825.1 Hyphomicrobiales bacterium
CTTGGCATCACCAAGATTATTCGAGATCCGAACCACTTCGAGTGCGTTCGCCATGGCAAAGGCTGAGGACTTGCCGCCTTGGACTTCAAAGGCCACGAGCGTCGAGCCGGCCTTCATTTGCTTTGCGACGATCTCGGCTTGGGGATGGTCCGCACGGCCTGGATAGATCACGCGCTTCACGCAAGGGTGGCAAGCGAGCGCCTCGGCGACCTTGGTCGCCGAGGCGGTCTGCCGCTCCACGCGGACCGCGAGCGTCTCAAGGCCTTTCAACATCACCCAAGCATTGAACGGGCTCATCGAAGGGCCCGTTTGCCGGATGAAGACCTGTAGATATGTATCCACGAATTCCCGCGACGAGAGCACGACACCGCCGAGACAACGGCCTTGGCCATCGATGTGTTTGGTGGCCGAGTACACAACGACATCAGCTCCGAGCGCGAGTGGGGACTGCAAGAGTGGCGTTGCAAAGACATTGTCGACCACCAGCCGAGCACCAGCCTCATGCGCGATCGCTGCAATCGCCGCGATATCATAGACTTCGAGCGTGGGATTGGTCGGGCTCTCCAGAAAAAGAACCTTCGTGTTAGGGCGAATTGCGCGGCGCCATTGATCGAGATCCGCGCCATCGACGAGTGTCGAAGCGATGCCGAAACGCGGCATCAGGTCTTCCACGATATAGCGGCAGGAACCGAAAAGGGCCTTGGCGGCGACGCAATGGTCGCCGGCATTGACTTGACACATCAGCGCGGCTGTAACTGCGGCCATGCCGGTCGCTGTCGCGCGCGCCGCCTCGGCGCCCTCGAGAATGCGCATCCGCTCCTCGAACATCGAGACGGTTGGATTGCCGAACCGAGAGTATTGATAGCCCGGCGATGCGTTGGTAAAGCGCGCTTCCGCCTCCTCGGCGCTCGCATAGATGAAACCCTGGGTCAGGAACAGCGCCTCGGACGTTTCGCCGAATTGAGAACGTAGCGCTCCGCCGTGCACGAGTTCGGTGGCGGGACGCAAGGGGCGTCGATTTGGTCGGTCGTTCATGCTCGGCTCCGATCAGCGTGCCGGATTGCTACTCCGGTCAAAAAAATCCCGGCCGCTTTACAAGCGTGACCGGGTTTCATCGAAGCCCCGGCCCTTTAGCAATTTGTTTAACGTGGCTGCAAGCCGGCCGGCTCAAATCACCACGGATCGAAAACTTGCATAGCTCTGCTGCCGCACCGCGTCAACATTGGAAGTCTACCATTTTGGGTGCAACTGGGCCGAAATGGCATTTCCACTTAATGCGCAAAGGCCTTATTGATCAGGTTTACGATGCCTGACGGATGCACCATGAAACCTGGAATACTCGCAGCCCACCAAATCGACGAACTGGTCGCCTCGCGCGCGATCCTAAGCAACCGCTCGTTTGACGGTGATCAGACCCAGCCTGCAAGCCTCGATCTCAGGCTTGGCCATATCGCCTATCGGGTTCGCGCGAGCTTTTTGCCCGGGCCTGACCTCTTGGTGGCGGATAAGATCGAGCAGTTGAAACTGCACGAGATCGACCTGTCGCGCGGCGCTGTTTTGGAAACGGGCTGCGTATACATTGTCCCGCTTCTGGAGAGCCTTATTCTCCCGAGTAAAGTGGCGGCCTCCACCAATCCGAAAAGTTCGACGGGTCGCCTTGACGTTTTTACCCGCGTGATCGTCGATCGATCGCGCGCTTTCGATACGATTCCTGCGGGTTATGCGGGGCCGCTTTTCTTGGAAGTCAGCCCACGCACTTTTCCGATCCTTGTACGCACTGGCTCGCGGTTGTCGCAGATACGCTTCCGCGTGGGCGATCCACGGCTTTCAGATGCCGAGCTTGCCGAAATGCACACGAAGGAAAATCTAGTCGATCTTGCAGAGCCGGTCTTTCAGGGCGGGTTGGCACTTTCGATTGATTTGCTCGGTGTTGGCGGACTCGTTGGGTACCGAGCACGCCGGCATACCGGCGTTGTCGATGTCGACGCTAAAGGCGCGCTCGATGCGCTCGATTTCTGGGACCGGATCGAGATGCGAGGACGATCAAGCCTGATCCTGGATCCGGATGAGTTCTATATTCTCGTTAGTCGAGAGGCAGTCAGCGTGCCGCGGGATACGGCGGCTGAAATGGTTCCGTTCGACCCCTTGGTCGGCGAATTTCGCGTGCATTATGCCGGCTTCTTCGATCCCGGTTTCGGCCGCGCCGAAGCGGGCGGTCGCGGGGCGCGGGCGGTCCTTGAAGTCCGAAGCCAAGGAGTTCCGTTCATCGTCGACCACGGCCAAACGATCGGCAGGCTTGTTTACGAGCGTATGGCCGAGCGACCGACCCAGCTCTACGGACAGGGAATTGGATCGAATTATCAAGCGCAGGGCCTAAAGCTCTCAAAGCATTTCCGTTCCTGAATTCGATGCGGGCTTGTTGGAGCGCATTGTGCTCCCTACCTCGTAGGAGCCCCGTGGTTGGGAAATCCCGTAGTTGGGAACCCCGTGGTTGGCGGGGTGCTTGGAGGACTTGCCATGTCTCCTGACGAAGCCCGTGTCATTCAGGACGTGTTCGCTCGCGTGCGCCAAATGGGTTCCGTGCGAGACGATGCTGCCAGAGTGGCGATCGAGCGCGAGGTGGCGCGGGATCCGGAGGTTTTGGTTGGATTGGTGCGCGCGATCGTAGCGCTTGATCAGGAGCGGGACCAGCTTTTGGGCGATCTTCATTTCCTGGAAGAAAAAGTAGAAGCCTTGGAACGAAGTGCTCGCGACAACCCTTCATCGAAGCCGCGAGGCGGACTATTCGATAGTACTTCGCCATGGGGACAAGGTCGGCAACCCGGTCTCGGCGACACGGGGCTAGGCGGCTCATTGGGAAATACCGACCATGACCGTACGGGTCGCGGTCCGTGGGAATCGCAGCGCAACGATCAAGGCGCTCGTGGCGGGTTTCTGAGGACGGCCGCAGGTGCTGCCATGGGGATGGCGGGTGGATTGTTCGCCTATGAAGCGCTGAAGGGTCTTTTTGGTGGTGACCATTCAGGCGGCCACGTCGGCGCGAGCCCTGAGTTCAGTGGACCGGCAGAGACGGTCGAATCAGTTCAAGGTTTCGAGCTACCGTTCGATGTCTCCAATAGTGGATTTTCTACCGGCGGCTCGATGGATGACGTCGATGCAGGATTTTTCGATGCGGGCGACGATAGCGCGTTTTCCTAACCGAAGATCCAGTTGAGCCAAGGCTCTGGCTTGGCTTTCTCGCGTACCGTTTCATACGATGGCCTTGCGTCCAGCACGCGGAAACACATTTTTCCCGCCCCGCTCATGTAGTTTTTCAAATTGTTACGAGAACCTCTATACTTAATTCGATAATCGATCCCTATGTATTTTTATAATTAATTGCCGAAAATACCATAATTGATGCAATAAATTTAGCCACATTTAAGTATTAGTGCCTCGTCATTCAGCCCCAATTCCCAATTAGCCATTAGGAAAGAGACGGCTCTCCCATTCTTCGTGGCCGCTTCGACGAAAACGACGGCCAGGGAGGCTTGAATGGTGTCCGATTACACGTTCGGGATCGAAGAAGAGTTTTTCGTCGTCGAACGCACGACCATGGACTCGGCGCGTAGCCTGCCTGGGCATTTTTTCACCCGATGCCGCGAGCGCCTCGGAGATCGTGTGTCGCTTGAACTGCTTCAGTCACAGATTGAAACGCAAACGGTCCCTCACAAAAAGCTTTCTGAAGCGGGTGAAGAACTCCGGTCGCTTAGGGCCGGCGTCGCAAACGTGGCCGATAGCTTCGATCTCGGTCTGGTCGCTTCGGGGACGCATCCCTTTGCAGAGTGGCAGGTTCAGCGCCACACCGAACGCGCTCGATACAGAATGGTCATGAACGACCTGCAGATGCTTGGCTACCGTAACCTCCTGTGCGGCCTTCACGTTCATGTCGCCATTCCTGATCTGTCCAGACGAATCCCGATCATGACAAGACTTATTCCCTA
>JBEINZ010000293.1:0-3314 GCA_040377825.1 Hyphomicrobiales bacterium
AACGACCGCCCCTGTTTGTGTCGGGCGCCGGGTCATGGCTTGTTGATGACCAGGGCAATCGCTATCTCGATTTTGCGTGCGGGTCCGGTACAACCCTGCTGGGACACAATCATCCGGCGGTGCGGTTGGCGGTTGAACAGCAACTTGCGGCAGGACTCCTGCACATCGGGCCGCATTTCCACACCGCTTCACAGCAACGCCTATTTCACCGGCTGGCCGAGATCCTGCCGCCGCATCTTGATCGGTACCATCCCGCCACCAATGGGTCGGAGGCGACGGAAGTGGCGTTGAAGATTGCGATGCACGCCACCGGGCGGAGACGCTTCCTGGTATTTGAGGGCGGCTATCACGGCAGGACGCTCGGGGCGTTGGGCGTATCGGCGGAACGCGGCGCCAATGCGCGATTTGGCCCGCTTTTTCCTGAAATCGACGTGCTTCCATTTCCCACGCTGGCGCAATCGGATCTCGCCATCCCCGAGCTGCGCGCGCGCGCAGCCAACACCGTCCGGGACGCGATGCTGTCCTTTGCTGGCCCCTACGCGGGGGTGATTGTCGAAGCGGTACAGGCGACGGCGGGTGTTCGCATTGCGCCGCCCGAGGCGCTCGTCGCCATAGCCGAAGTGGCGCGGGAACGCGGATGGCCGCTGATCGTTGACGAGGTCTTTACCGCCTTCGGTCGCACGGGCCATCTGCTGCACAGCGATGCGCTGGGAATGCAGGCCGACATGGTTATTCTGGCCAAATGCTTTGGCGGCGGCATTCCCACAGCCCTGGTCGCCGGCCGCAGATCGTGGATCGACCGTGTCCCGCACGGTGCACAGTCGTCCACATTCCAGTTACATCCGCTCGCCGCAGCCACGTCGCTGGCCATGCTGGATGTGTTTGTCGGCAACGCGCTTGGCGATCGCGCCCAGGCGATCTCTCACCGCTTCGAGGCTCGTCGAGAGACGTTCATGGAACTCGCGGCCGTGAACGCGGTTCGGGGAATTGGCGCACTTTGGGGCGTCGAAATCGCGGAAGCCCAGTCAATTGTCGCACCGCTGACAAAATCAATCCGACGAGCCGCACTCGACAGTGGGCTCATCACTTGGGAATGCGGTCTGCATGGCAACGTCATCGGTCTGGTGCCGCCGCTGACGGCAACCGACGCGGAGCTTGACCTTGGCGTCGACCGCTTGCTCGCGGCGATCAGGTCAACCCCGCGATGATGCCGACGATCTGCGCGACTGCCTCGTCAAGAACGGTAAGATTGATCGTCAGGGGCGCAATGAGCATGACGCATTCGCCGTCAGTCCCTCCGCCATAGACCAATATGCCCTGCCGCAGCGCCCGGCGCTGAGCCTCGACTGCTAGTGCGGCATGCCTGCGATCGAAGGCAACAGCCGCTTGCGCGCCGGCAACCCTGATTGCCGATATGAGCGGACGACCGCGCAAGGGCTGAAGACCGACCACCAGTCTTGGTTCGATCTCGTCTTTCACCCGATCTAGCAAATGTTCGCCGCGGATCGTCGCAATGGTCGCGGCAGCCGCGGCACAGGCGATCGGGTTGCCCTGAAACGTGCTGGTATGCATTCCGGGCGGCCAAGCTTTCAGGATAGCGGAGGGGCCGGCGACAGCCGATAGTGGCAGGCTCGCCGACAGCGCTTTCCCCATCACGATCAAATCCGGTTGCATGCGTGATCGTTGGAACGCGAACCAGTCACCAGTCCGGCCAAAACCGTTCCAAATCTCGTCGAGGATCAACAATGCTCCCGCGTGGAATGCCGCCTGTTGGATCCCTTGGAAGAATGCCGCGGGCGGCTCGATGATGCCGCGTACGGCCTGAATTGCCTCCACGACCACCGCCGCGACGGGCGTACCTTCGGCGGAGCGCTTCTGCAACAGCGCCTCGAAATCGCGAACGGCCGCTTCCACCGCCTGGGGTGTGGCGTCCGGACCGGGAAAAGCCGCCAGATCGACCGTATTCTCCAGTGTTGAAAACGACTTTCGAATAGATCGACCGTCGGTAATCGACAACGCACCCAGCGTGCGGCCGTGATAGCCCCCAGCAAAAGCGATCAATCGCTTACGCCCGGTGGCAAACTGAGCTGCCTTTATCGCCACTTCGATGGCTTCGGCCCCTGAATTAGCGAGATGGAAGGTATCAAGCGCGGGCGGCATCAGCGCTGCGAGGCTTTCGTACAGGTTGGCACGAAATGGAGAGGGGAGCCGCGTGCCGGTATGGAAGAAGCCGGTACGTATTGCCTGCTCAAACGCCGCGCGGTGAGCGGGATGGTTGTGACCTAGTGTCGTGGTGGCCGATCCGCAGACAAGGTCCAGAAATCTCCGGCCTTCAGCATCCCAAAGCCATTCTGCATCAGCGCGTACCGGAACCGGCGGATTGTCGACAAGGCGAAAGGTGTTGGCAGCGCCTGTCTCAAGTTCCCGCGTTGTGCCGAGAACCAAATCGGTTGTAGTCATCGCTAGGCCTGCGCATTGGTCAGAAGTGTGAGGGACTCCGGTTCCCAGGCAAGCGATACCGCAACGCCCGGACGTAGTCCTTCGATGAAGGCCGAACCACGGGCCGGCGTCGCTTCAAGGCATGCGCCGCCGATTGTGTCGGCGCGGACACGGACAAAGGACCCCGCGAACAACGATTCGGTTATCGTCGCCGAAACGCAGTTGAACGCCTCCGAGCTCGGTGGTTCGACCCTGATCCTTTCCGGTCGCAGCGCAAATTGGAGGAGGCTTCCATCCACGACGGGCCTGCTGATCTTGAGTGTAGCCCCCAAGGTCGGACATTCCACAAGCCCGAATTCGCCGATCTCCCCGCTGCGGCAACCAGTGACGATATTGCTGGCTCCAACAAATCGAGCGACGAACTCGGTCGCCGGCGCGTCGTAGAGTTCGACTGCCGTCGCCACTTGCTCCACTCGGCCGCCGTGCATGACCGCAATACGATCGCTCAGGCTGAGAGCTTCTTCCTGATCATGCGTCACATAAATAAACGTCAGGCCGACCTCGCGATGCACGCGCTTGAGTTCAATCTGCATCTGGCGACGAAGATTGGCGTCAAGCGCGCCGAGGGGTTCGTCGAGCAGCAGTACCGCCGGCTCAACTGTCAGCGCCCGCGCCAGGGCCACCCGCTGGCGTTGTCCCCCAGAGAGTTCGTGAGGAAATCTCGATCCGTGGGTCGACAGCCCAATGCGGTCCAGCCAGTTCTGCGACAGCGCCCGTCGCGTCCTTTTGTCCATCCCCCGCATCTTGTGGCCATAGGCGATATTGTCGATCAGCGTCATGTGCGGAAACAGCGCGTAGTCCTGGAACACCATGCC
>JBEINZ010000106.1:0-10349 GCA_040377825.1 Hyphomicrobiales bacterium
CCTTTTCGTTCGGATCGCTTCGCTCCAAACGGAACAGGCTGCTAGAGAATTGCGGCGGTTCCGGAAACTGCCGGCACAAACCGAACCTCGCCCATCGTCTCAAGGCGTGGAACGCGATCAATGAGGCTGACCCGCGTCAGAGTCTGAGCTGACCCGCCGGGCCCAACTGGGGCAACCAGAATACCGGTGTCTTTTAGCTGATCGAAAAGCACTGCGGGAATAGTCGGCAATGCTGCGGACACCAAGATGCGATCATAGGGCTCTCGCTTCGACCACCCGAGAAGGCCATCACCCCATTCCGCTTCAATCCGTTCGAGGCGCAATGCCGCAAAGCGTTCGCGAGCCAGATCAGTGAGTGTCCGATAGCGGTCGATTGTGATCACTTCGGCGCCGAGGCCTGCCAAAACAGCGGCTGTGTAGCCAGACCCTGTTCCAATTTGCAGGATTTTCTGTCCAGGAATGGGCTGGAGTGCTTTCAGCATAAGCCCAACCACCGAAGGCGCGGGTAATGTCTGACCGCATTCAATCGGCAACGATCGATCTTCAATTGCGAGAATCTGATCTTCGGCTGAAACGAATAGCTTTCGTGGAACCTGCTCGATCGCGCCAAGAATTCGCCGGTCATCGATACCGCGTCGGCGCAAAGTGAGTATCAGCCGAGCGACGCGTTCGCGTTCATCATCATCGAGTTCGAGAATAGAACGATCGATGGGACGCTTTTTGCGCTCGGCCACGTCCCTTTCCCCCTGCACCGTCCAATTCATCGAAACTTCGCGCAAGCCTCTGCTTTGTTGCTTCGCCGGTCAAGGCGCGACACATCGGCGGTGATGGAAATCGTGGGTTTATCAAGCACGCCAAAGTCGAATATGTACGCAAAATCAAGTTGGCGCCATGCGATCAGGACGCAGGGAGAGCGCTACACATCAGAGAGTTCTTTGATCGGCGTGACGCAACTCCGCCGCTTTGCATTCCGACCCGACTGAAAGACCCGCGCGAAGCTGCTGTTCTTGTTAGTGATTGTAGTCATGAGCACACCGTCGATCGCCAGCGCCATTCCCGGTTCAGCCAATCCGCTCAAGGCCACCCATGTAACGACGCAGCGCCTCCGGCACGGTGATTGACCCATCCGCATTTTGGTAGTTTTCCATGACGGCAACGAGTGCACGACCGACCGCGACACCCGAACCATTGAGCGTGTGAACGAATCGCGTGCCCTTGCCTTCGGCCGGACGATACCGGGCATTCATGCGGCGCGCTTGAAAGTCGCCGCAGTTGGAGCAAGACGAAATCTCGCGATAGGCGTTCTGACCTGGCAGCCAAACCTCGATATCGTAGGTCTTCCGCGAAGCGAAGCCCATGTCGCCGGTGCAAAGAACCATGGTTCGAAACGGCAGTTCGAGCCGCTTCAGCACTTCCTCCGCGGCTGCGGTCATGCGTTCGTGTTCCGCCTCGGATGCCTCCAGTGTCGTAATCGAAACGAGCTCAACCTTCATGAATTGGTGCTGGCGGATATAGCCGCGCGTATCCCGCCCGGCGGATCCAGCCTCGGAGCGGAAGCAAGGCGAAAGCGCGGTGAAGCGGAACGGCAAAGCGGCTTCGTCCATGATTTCCTCACGAACCAAGTTAGTAAGCGGAACTTCCGCCGTCGGCACGAGCCAAAAGCCATTCGTTGTCTGAAACAAATCCTCGGAGAACTTAGGCAAACTGCCGGTTCCATAGGCTGCTTCGGATTTCACCAGCAACGGTGGGTTCGTCTCGCTGTAACCATGGTGGTCGACATGAAGATCAACCATGAACTGGCCGAGAGCACGTTCCAGTCGGGCAAGCGGTCCTTTGAGAAAGGCAAATCGCGCGCCGGACACTTTGGCGGCAGTTTCAAAGTCCATGAGGCCGAGAGCTTCACCGATTTCGTAATGCTGCTTCGGCTGGAATTCGAAGCTGCGCTGGGCGCCAACGCGACGGATCTGCACATTACCATGCTCATCGCTGCCGACGGGGACATCGTCCATCGGCAAATTGGGGATGACCGACAAGGCCGCTTCCAGCTCGGCGTCAATTGCGCGCTCGGTCGCTTCGCCAGATTGAATGAACGACTTTAGTTCCGCGACCTCAAGCAGAAGTTCGGTCGCACGTGCGTCGCCCTTCGCGGCCTTCGCCTTGCCGATTTCCTTGGATGCCGAATTTTGACGGGCTTGCGCATCCTGCAGTAGCATAAGGTGATGGCGCCGCTTCTCGTCGATTGCCAGGAGTTCCGAGCCGATAGGCTCCTTGCCGCGCCGCCTAAGGCCGTCATCGAAAGCTTTTGCGTTCTCGCGGATCCATTTAATGTCGAACATGGCTGAAACCTTCAAGTGGAGGGCTGCGGGAGGCAGGCCACTCCGCGAGCGCCGCTCCCTCGAAGTTGTCAGGTGTTGGCCGACGCGGTCCCCGAACCCGGCGTCTGTTTACGCTCGATGAAGCGTACCGCCAAGATGGTGAGTTCGTAGAGAAGGATCGTAGGCACCGCAAGGAAGATTTGGGACAGGGGGTCCGGCGGCGTCAGGATCGCCGCAGCCACGAACGCGAATAAAATCGCCCAACGCCGCCAGTTCGCCAAGTCTTTCGACGTCAGAATCCCGATCCGCGCAAGCAGTGACAACACAACTGGCATCTGAAAAACAATCCCGAACGCGAAAGTGAGCGCCATAATCAAGGAAAGATACTCGCTGACCCTCGGGAGCAGCTCGATCTTGATCGCGTCGTCGCCGGTCTGTTGCATACCAGCGAAAAAGCCGAGCACAATCGGCAGCATAAAGTATACAAGCGTAGCGCCAAGCATGAAGAACACCGGCGTCGCGATGAGATATGGCAGGAAGGCGTGCCGCTCTTGCCGATATAGACCAGGGGCGACAAACATATAGAGCTGTGTCGCAATCACCGGGAACGCGATGAATAGCGCACCATAAAAGGCCACTGTAATCTGAGTGATAAAGAACTCTTGTGGTGCGGTGAAGATCATCACAGCGCCTTTGCCGGTCAACCCACGTATGACCCAATCGTACGGCCATACCAAAAAGTTATAGATCGGCTTAGCAAAGTAGAAGCAAACGAGGAATGCGGCTATAATGGCCAAAAGTGCTTTGATCAAGCGCGAACGTAGCTCGATCAGATGATCGAGAAGAGGTGCTTTGGAGGCTTCGATTTCTGCTTCTTCGTTCATCGCGTCAGGCGCTCTTGGTTGCCGCAGGGGAAGCGTGGTGCGCGTTCTCTGGTTTGGTCTCCGGCACGACTCTGTCGACTAGAGCCTCCGGCGGCTCAAGCGGCATAGGCTGGAGATGGTCAAGGGCTTTCGAACTCGCATCGTCGACCAAACTATTCAACGATGCTTGCTCTGGCGTTGCTTCATCGATCGACGTCGCGGCTAAGGTATCCGAGCTGTCCGCCTCGACTTGGTGACGATCCTGATCGAAGGAAGACCGGATTTCCGACGCGGCCTGGTTTAACTCGGTCTGCGCGGAGGACATGGCCTCCTGGACGGGTTGAAGGGCGCTGTCGATCTCGCTCTTGAGGATTTGAACCGGATTAATCGACTGCAAGTCTTCAACCGTCTTTTTGACGTCTTCCAGTTCTGCTTCGCGGATAGCTTCGCTGACCTGCCCTTGGAAATCAGCGGCCATGCGCCGCACTTTTCCCATGGTTTGCCCAGCCACGCGTAGCAGCTTCGGCAGGTCTTTCGGGCCGACGACGACCAGCGCCACCACCCCGATTACGAGCATTTCGCCCCAACTGACGTCCAATAACATTTCGATGACCTAGGTCGACGGCGCCATTCGCGGCGGCCGGTCAGGCTCGCGTGTGGCGGCCGGGAATCGGCCGCTCACACGGTAGAGCGGGGTTCAGCTCGCCTTCGACTTGTCGGTCTCGGTGCGGACGGCGTCGCCAGCGCGATGGTCAATCGTCTTGGCAGGGCCGGTGTCGGCCGAAGTCGCGGCGGCATCCGCCGATGCGGTGTCTTCGGACATGCCCTTCTTGAAGTTTTTGATACCCTTCGCGAAGTCGCCCATCAGCTCAGGAATCTTGCCACGTCCGAACAGGAGGAGCACGACCACCAGGACAATGAGCCAATGCCAAATGCTAAGAGAACCCATGTTAACCTACTCCATTTCCGACCCGGTCGGCGTCATCGTCGCGCAATATGGCAAAAAGGGTCCGCCACCGCAACACGGGTCTCACCGCCGTTCATATGGGGCGCATCACGCAGCGTGAAAAGCGTTACAAGCGCGTTTCCGACGCCTTTGCGAAGATTAGGGTTTCCGAGTGATCGATCTGGATTGAAACGTCGTCGCCTTGAGCAAATCCGGCCCCACCGCGTACCCGTGCCTTCACGGGGCGGTCCAGCCCATCGACTACCAATTCAATCAGATCGACCTCACCTAGGAACCGAATTTCGATGATCCGCGCGAGGACGCCCTGCCCCGAGCGCTGGAGTCTCACGCCCTGAGGCCTAATCGCGATATCGAGCTCGACCCCACTCGGAAACCCGCTCGTCGCGAGGCGTCCGAGCGGCGTGTCGATTGATGAGCCATCACTACGACCTTCCAGTACGTTGAGCTCCGAGAAAAACCGCGCAGCGAAAAGATCGACCGGAGACCGATACATCTCGGCGGCCGAACCAACCTGGACGATTTGACCGGCGCGCATCAGCGCGATGCGATCGCCCATGCGCATAGCCTCTTCAGGATCGTGCGTTACGATCAGCGACGTGGCACGGGTTTCTCGAAGCACAGCGAGCGTGTCGTCGCGCACCGCATCGCGCAATCGTCGGTCAAGGCCCGAAAATGGTTCATCCATTAACAGAACCTTCGGCCGCGGTGCGATTGCCCGGGCAAGCGCCACACGTTGCTGCTCCCCTCCGGAAAGCTCATGCGGATAGTCCCACGCATGGTCCTCTAGCCCAACACGTGCAAGCGATGTTAGCGCCTCGCGTTCGGCTTCGGCTTTTGGCAAGGCCGTCAGCCCAAACATGACGTTGGCAATAATCGTCATATGAGGAAACAGTGCATAGTCCTGAAAGACGAGACCGATGCCGCGCAGTTCTGGTTCCAGGAACGTCGACGGCCCGGCAACTTCACGATCATCAATGAGAATGCGACCCTGGTTCGGCCGTTCAACGCCCGCAGCGATTCGCAGTAGCGTGGTCTTGCCGCAACCGGATTGGCCCAGGAGGCACAAAACCTCGCCCGGTTCAACGACAAGGCTTACGCCACGCACCGATGGCACGTTCTCATAGGCGTGCTCGATTTGATCGAACGAAAGCCGGGCGGCGATTGTTGCTGCCGCCTTCGTGCGCTGTGGTATGGTCGAACCGCGACGCAAGGAACTTTCGCGCATACTCATTGTTTAGATCCAATATCATTCATCGCGATATCGTCATGCCTCCGGCTCGTCGTTGAGCGAAGCGAAGTCGTCGTCAAGGGCGCCGTCTTCAAGCGGATCTTCTTCACTGCTAAGCACTGCCGGATCGGATGGCATCGGCACATGCATTCCGGCGGTTGATGGCCCTTCGAGCAAGCCTGCGCCGCGCAGTTCGTCAAGACCAGGCAAATCCTGTATGGACTCCAAACCAAAATGAATGAGGAAAGCGTCGGTCGTGCCGTAAGTGATTGGCCGGCCTGGCGATCGACGACGCCCGCGCATGCGGATCCAACCTGTTTCCAAAAGCACGTCAAGCATGCCCTTTGACATGCCGACACCACGAATCTGTTCGATCTCGGCCCGTGTCGTTGGTTGGTGGTATGCGATCGTCGCCAGCGTTTCCAATGCCGCTCGTGATAGACGGCGGGTATCGTGCGCCTCGCGCGCCAAGAGAAAAGCGAGATCATCGGCGGTGCGAAACATCCAGCGGCCGGCGACTTGAACCAGATTGACCCCTCGATTGCTATAATCCGCTACAAGATCTTGAAGCAGCTCGGTTACGTTAACCCCCGCTGGGAGGCGGTCGGCCAAGGTCGTCGCATCCAATGGCTCGGCCGAAGCAAATAGAATTGCCTCCAGACGGCGCATTGCGTCCCGGGTTTCCACCGTCTCCAGTCTTAATCGCTGCTGTTGTTCGGCCGCTGCCGTCATGGCGATTGGCCCTCGTCAGGCTCCCCCTTATTCGGTCGCGCCCGCATAAACAATTGTGAGAAGGCTTCCGTCTGTCTGAGTTCGATCCGTCCTTCGCGCACTAATTCCAAGCTCGCGCTGAAGGCACTGGCAATTACGCTCACGCCCATTTTTTGCGTCAAATACGCTCCAAGAAACGCCTCGATTGGGGTCCAGTCTACAACGCCGCCGACCAACCGCTCAAGAATCGCGCGCGCGTCGGCGAGTGACCACACTGTGCGCTTAGCCACACGAACAGTGGTAACCGCTTGCCGTTGGCGCTGTCCTGAATAGGCCGTCAGCAGGTCATAGAGCGTCGCCGTAAAGGTCAAGCGTCGCTCGAAGGCAATTGGCTCCGGCGCGCCACGTGCAAAGACGTCACGCCCGAGTCGGTTACGATTCATAAGCCGAGCTGCCACATCGCGCATCGCCTCAAGCCGCTTCAGTCGTCCCGCAAGCGCGGCCGCCAGTTCCTCTCCGGTGGGTTCATCGTCAGCCTGCGGTGTCGGCAAGAGGAGACGTGACTTAAGGTAGGCAAGCCAGGCAGCCATAACCAGATAATCAGCGGCAAGTTCAAGGCGAGTCTGCCGAATCTCCTCAATGAATTCGAGATACTGTTCCGCCAGCGCAAGGATCGAGATTCGCGCAAGATCAACCTTTTGCGAACGGGCCAGTGCCAATAGAAGGTCGAGGGGGCCTTCAAAGCCATCGACATCCACAACCAGCTTCGGCTCCGCAGCATCCGCCGTGGCGAGCCGCGCTGGCGCCTCCCAATCCTGGACATGCTTCCCGGCTTTTTCCAGGGCAGACTGGGCGTTCATGGCCTCGCTGGCCGTCGTCTGCATCGCTCAGCCTCCGGCCTTCATCGGTTACGTCGTGGCAACCACGATCAGCGCATCGAACTCAGCCCTTGCCGCAGAAAGGTCAATCGGCTGCGGTGCACGCCGTGCCGCCAAAGCACGCGCAGCGCGTTCGGCGGCACGGCCAGCTAAAGGCTGACATCCGGCCGCCACTTCGCGCAATTCGCCGAGATCTCCGCTGCAATGAAGCACGATGTCCACGTCTGCGTCGAGCGCGCGGCGCGAACGGTCCTTTAAAGCGCCCCCAAGCGCCCCCATCGAGATATCGTCCGTCATGAGTAGTCCGTCGAAGCCAATCGATCCGCGGACGACCTCGGATATGATAGTCGGCGACAGCGTCGCTGGACGGGCAGGATCGATATCGCTGAAGAGCACATGACAGGTCATGCCGAGCGGTGAATCCGAAAGCGCTCGAAATGGATGGAAGTCGACCGAGTCCAGGATAGCGCGCGACGTGGTTACGAGCGGAAGCTCAAAATGGGAATCGACCTGCGCGCGACCGTGACCAGGGATGTGTTTCACCACGGGCAGAACGCCGCCCGCCATCAGCCCGTCGATGGCCGCTTTTGCGAGCGCTTCAACGGCAACTGGCTCTGATGCATAGGCACGTCGACCGATCACATCGTGCGCGCCTTCGAGCGGCAGATCGAGAACCGGGAGACAGTTCACATCGATGCCGAGAGCATGGAGGTCGCTGGCGATGAGCCGAGCGCCCAACCAAACCGCGCGAAGGCCGAGCTCAGGGTCACGGGCGAAGATCTCGCCGAAAACACGTGCTGCCGGATAGGCGTGCCAATGTGGCGGAGATAGGCGCTGGACGCGCCCGCCTTCCTGATCGATCAGGATGGGCGCATCGGGTCGACCAACAGCATCACGCAAAGAACGAACTAGGTCAGAGACTTGCTCAGGGGTCTCACAGTTACGCTTGAAAAGAATGAAGCCCCAAGGATCTTCCTCACTGAAGAATGCTCGCTCGTCCGAGGACAGTCGAGGACCGCAACAGCCAGAAATGAACGATGCGCTCATCGCCGCGCAACGATGCACTCGCCGCCCTGGGCTCGCAACTGTTGACACAGTTCGGTTGCTTCATCGCGCGAGCCAGCGACCGCGCGGACCCGATAGAACGTGCCCTTGGCGCCGAGATCCGCCTGCTGTACATCCAGGGCCTTACCACCAAGCACGGTGGGATACTTCCTTTGAGCATCGGAAAAGGCGCGGCGAGCGTCGGCGTCAGATTTTGTGGCGGAGATCTGTATGACGAACTCACCGCTTCCGTTATCAGGACTAACTCGTGGTGATGAGGCCGGCGGAGCCGATGTCGTGGCCGTCGCAACCGCCGCCGGAGCCGCCGATGGCGCAGGCGGCAACACGGGATTAATTGGTCTCTGGGCGGAAGTGTTGGCCGATGAGCCTGACGTCGAAATGGCAGCGCCCGGCTGGGGCGGTAATGTCGCGGTCGGCTGGTTGGCGGCGAGCCTCGTCGGACCGACCGGACCAAGTGCGAGCGGCGCCCCGCTAGCCGTTGGCTGAGCGGCCGGCTGAGATGGAGCGGGGATCGGCAGTGGCGTCGTCGGTCGCGCAGCGGAGGAGGCTGCGGCATTGTTGGTCGGCGTTACAGCAATCGGCGCCGCGCTCGCCTGGGGTGTCGCCAACTGAATCGGAGCAGCGTTCGTTGTGGCGCCAGATGGCGACGTCACCGGTCTTACGGCCGCAACGGATGGCGACGTGGCTATCGTGCTCGGCTGCACAACAACGTTTCTCACCGTCGGCTGCGTGATGACCGGCTGATTGCTCGTTGCTTGCAAGGCAGCGCCCCCCCCTAACGGGGGAGCTTGGCTCGTTGAAACATTGGCACCACGAGCAATGCCAGGGATCGGCGGCAATGCCCCACCGGTCCCTACGCGAACGGGTCCAGGCGGCAACGCTGTCGCCGCATCTAGCGGAGCTGAAGGAACTTGCGTCGTAGTCGGCGGCACAGTGGGATACTGCGGCAGGGGGCCCGGTGTTGCGCTAGCCAGCCCCGAGGACGACGGCAACCCTGAAGACGCCGCACTCACCGTAGGTGCGGAGATAGAGGCAGACGAAGCAACGGGCGTGTCGCTTCTTGGAATTATTGAGCCATCGGGTCGCACCACGACAGTTCGAACCGTGCGGGCCAAATCTGCATTCTGACTGCCCGGAGTACCCGGAGCAATCAAGCGAACGTTACGCCCATCGGCTGCGCGCCCGTTCACCTGATCCACAGGATCTTCCTGTCGCGTCACCAATCGAGATGTGTCTTCGACGCGATCGGCCGACAATGTTGGACTAGCGACTGAGACACCGCTCGCATCCGGCTTCAGCTTCATGGGGCTGGAATCGGCATGTATCGTCGGCGGCTGATTTAAAGCCGTATCGATCGGGCTGAACGCCCGCCAGCCGAGATAGCCTAGCCCAACCAAGACAAAAAGTGCGAGGGCGAGACCGGCGTAGAGCCCAAATCGTTCACCACTACCGCGGCGCGAGGCGCGAGGCGGCCTCCGAGCACCGTTGCGTTCTTTTGCGGCTACCCGCTTATCGCTAGTCGACGGCGCCCGAATCGGCTCGGCTTCATTAGCGGCGATATCGTCGCGACCATAATCCTCATAAGAAGATTGCGGATGATGCGGCGCTTCCGAAGCGTAGCGAGCGTCCTGATAGTCATTATCGTCGTATCGCGGATCATGATAACTTGCATCAGCTACATAGGCCGGATTCTGCTCGTAAGAGTTATCCGGGTGATAGCCGCCGGTTCCGCGGTTGTCATCGTGCCGGGCGTCAAAAGCTGGGTCGTAACTACCGGCGTAAACACCACGATCATTATCGAAGCCGTCAGCGGCGGCGCGCGGGTTACTTGATTGAGACGGCGGATCGTTCATCTCCTGTCTGTGGCGCGTCGAACCTTGTGCCTGAGTCGAAGGAGAATAGTGTGGAATCTGAGTTGACCCGACCGCCGAATGAGTGCGTGTCGTGCGTTCCGGATCGACCGTCGAGCGTAACTCGCTAAAGAGCTCCTGCTCCAAGGCGGACAATTGCTGCGGCATTGGCGGACGGCCTACCACCGAACCTTCGGAGTACCCACGATGGGACGATGAAGACATGTTAACCTGCGAGCCGCGCGGCGCAAAGGGCGTGGATTCACCAACAATCCTGGCTAGTTCCGCAAGCGGATCGTCTTGATTGCTCTGTGCAGCGGAATAGCTTTTCGTTGGATCACTAAAGGCACGATCAGCCTCAGGCCAATCGGTTAACGATCGCAACGTTTGGCGCTTCGGATCGAGCATCTGACCAGACTACCTCCGTCGCCATGTTCTTCGGAGGAACCGAAGCAACACCACATGCCACGCC
>JBEINZ010000345.1:0-1797 GCA_040377825.1 Hyphomicrobiales bacterium
CGACGTTGTGGTGATCCAGCCGGGCCTGATCCGGACCGACTTCGCCGAGGTTGCGTCGGGCGGGATCGCTCCGGCTGCTACCGACGACCCCTATGCGAGTTTTAACGCCGCCGTTGCGCGCTCCACCAAGGAGGCCTACGAGACCGGTCCGTTGGCTAAACTTGGCGGTGGTCCCGATGACGTCGCGAAGATGATCGAGAAGGCGCTCTCGGCCCAAAAGCCGAAGACCCGTTATGCGGTCACCGCTTCGGCGCATCTTTTGATGACGCTGCGCTCGCTCCTCTCCGACAGGCTTTGGGATCGCTTCGTCGGCGGCAGCTTCCCACAACCTCGCAAGGCGAGCTAACATGCTCGGATCCTTGCCGGGTGGCGGCCGACGTGCCCGCTCGGCCGATGACAGAAGCCACCGGCGGCAGAGCCTGATCGATGCCGCTCGGCGCCGGCTTGCCGACGGGGGCTTTGAATCCTTCACGATGGCCGATCTTGCGCGCGAGGCTGGCGTCGCCAAGGGCACGTCATATCTCTATTTCGAGACCAAGGAAGAACTGCTTCTTGCACTCCTTACCATAGATCTCGCAATTGCATTCGAGCATTTGGCGAGCGCGCTTCCGGGCTTGCCCGAGGTGGGTCTCGCCGAGCATACCGCTCGGTCCGTGGCAGATGCGTTGGATTGCGTTCCCGGACTGCTGGGATTGCTGCAGCTCCTGCACACTCGGCTTGAACGTAACGTCACAGTAGAGGCTTTGCGCGAGTTCAAGGAGTTTCTGCTCGCCGGCATGTCCAAGGTCGGACGCGCGCTCGAAAGCCGGCTCGGACTTTCGCAAGATGCCGGGCTGATGCTGCTGCAGCGAGCCCATGCGCTGGCCATCGGGTTTGCGCAAATGGCCGACATACCGCCGCAGCTTGCGCAGGTGTACCAAGCAGAACCGAAGCTTTCTGTTCTTGCAGTCGATTTCGACTTCGACTATGTCGCCGCGCTCGCGGATCTCATCAGGGCCCAGTCGAAAAAAGTCCTTTAGCAGTTCAAGTTATGGGAGATTCTCCATGAAGATTGCTTTTCGGGTGATCGCTAGTATCGCCCTCGTACTATTCATTATAGTCGGTTCAGCTGTGGCCTATATCTATTTTATCTATGGCGGTGGGCAACCGTATGTCGATTTGACCGGCGCCCCACTTTTGGCGGCGGATGCGCTCCAGATCGTTGTGACCTGAAGGGAGCCGATCGGTAACGCAGCCGTTTCCCGCGATGGGCGCCTGTTCTACACAATTCATCCGCAGAACGGCCCTACGGGACCGAAACTCTATGAATGGCGCAGCGGAAAGGCTGTCCCATTTCCGGCGCCGGATGTCCAAGCACGGGTGTTTTCCGGACCTCTCGGCGTCGCGGTCGATTCCAAAAATCGGCTCTGCATTATTGATCCAGCCGAACACGGAAGCGATGGCGCGCGGCTCGTCGGAATCGGCGTCGCCACCGGCAACGTTGTCAAGGAAATCCGGTTTTCCTCGAATATCGCTCCGCTGGGGTCGTTTCTACAGGACTCGCGAATCGATCCCAACGCAAAGACTGCTTACATCGCGGACGCCAGCTTCTGGCGACGGTCTCCGGGAATTGTGATCGTCGATCTGGAAAGCGGTAAGGCCCGCCGGGTGCTCGATAAGCATCCTTCGATGATGCCGATGAACCTGTTGGTTTGCAATCAGATCAAGGATATGCGCCAGGGCAATCGGGTGAATGAGAGCGTGACAAACGGCTGAAGTGCTGAATCTGTGCCTATCCGCTGATTCGAAGAGCGGAGC
>JBEINZ010000298.1:0-3203 GCA_040377825.1 Hyphomicrobiales bacterium
GTGTTAAGAACCGCGCCGCACATCGGCACTCCATAATGTGCCTCCAGCATCGGTGGCGTATTCGCGAGCATGACCGCAACCGTATCACCCTTGCCGATGCCTCGTCGTGCTAAGGACGAGGCAAGTCGCCGCGCTCTTTGGTACATCGATCTGTATGTCGTGCGCGTGCTTCCATGAATGATCGCGATACGATCGGGAAAGACCGATGCCGCACGCTCCAGGAAGGTTAAGGGCGTTAGCGGTTGGAAGTTTGCGGCATTCTTTTCTAAATCAATCGCGTACCAGTTCGGTTCGGCCGGCATTGCCTACGTTCTCCCGCAACGTTTCCTTTAGAAGATAGAACCCGAGCCGATCCGGCAGCGCAATCGATTGTTACGCGCACATGCGCGGTTCACAGCAGTCCTTGGACGCCGTCCCAAGTGAGCTTGATCGACACGAGAAACAGCGCACCCATGACCAAGCGGAAAAACAGTTTTCCAGGCACAAGACGCGTCAACCAAACGCCCACGAAGGTTCCCGCTACGGCCACCGGTATCAGCCACGCCGTATTTTCTAGATTCTCTAAGTTTATCTGACCAAGGGCCCAATACGGCACGAGCTTGAAGCCGTTAACGAACGCAAAGAGGATTGTCGTCGTACCGGCATAGACCATCTTTTCGAGTTTTTGGGGTAGTACATACATCTGGTACGGCGACCCGCCCGAATGTGAAACGAAACTTGCAAACCCAGCCAAGGCACCGAATAAGATACCACGAGGCCAATCGGCCTCGCGTGGAGCGCTTGACTTCGCACGGTTTACGAACTGCTCGATACAGTAGAAGAGACCCAGAAGGCCGACCAAAAGTGTGACGGCCGGTTCCGGAATAATGGAGGCGGTCGCCCAGCCAATCCCTATGCCAATCGTGCATCCTGGGATCAGAATCAAGAGATTGCGGCGATCGAACTCCCGGCGATAGGCGTAAAGCCCGAACAAGTCCGAGACGACATAGATTGGAAGTAGCAATCCGGCTGCTTCGATCGGATGAATAACGAGCGCAAGCACCGGAACGGCGAGCATACCGACGACCGGCAATCCGCCCTTGGACAGACCGACAAATAAGGCGGCCGGAACAGCCGCGATCGTGAAGAGTATGTCCGGGTTCATCGATAAGATCCGGGTTCGGGTGGCGGTTACAGTGCATTTGGGGCCGCGGATTTGCGGTCACGGTGGGCGGGATTGAGGGCCCGCAATGCCGGGCATCGCTTTTCACGCTATTTGGACATCGAATAACGAGGAGATGACTTCGCATCCAATGAATTCAGAACAAGACGATCTGTCGGAGGAAACCATGCCGAGCCGATACAAAGAGACCTATGCCGCCTGGAAGTCCGACCCGCAAGCGTTTTGGGCCGAGGCTGCAAAAGGCATCGATTGGTTCACGCCAGCCGAGAAGGTGTTTGATCCGGACGCGGGCATATACGGGCGCTGGTTCGTTGGCGCAACGTGCAATACATGCTGGAACGCCGTCGACCGACATATCGAGCAGGGGCGAGGCGATCAAACAGCGATCATCCATGATAGCCCGATCACTGGCACGAAAAGCAAATTGACCTTCAGCGAGCTAAAGCGCGAGGTCGAGGCGATGGCCGCGACATTCGAGGACGCCGGCGTCCACAAAGGTGACCGGATACTGATCTATATGCCGATGATCCCGGAAGCCGTGGTCGCGATGCTTGCTTCGGCGCGCATTGGCGCCATCCATTCGGTGGTTTTCGGAGGATTCGCGCCGCGCGAGTTGGCAACCCGCATCGCCGACGCAACACCGAAGATCATCGTGGCGGCCTCCTGCGGTGTCGAGCCATCGCGGCTGATCGCCTACAAACCGCTTATCGACGCAGCAATCGACATTGCGGACCATAAACCGAGCGCCGTTTTTGTCGTGCAGCGACCGCAGATTTCGGCGGCGCTGCTTGAGGGCCGAGACTTTGATCTGCGCGCCATGATGCATTCCAAGGAAGGCTGCGCGGTCCCCTGCGTGCCGGTCGCCGCGACCGATCCGCTCTACATCCTCTACACGTCCGGCACGACAGGTCAGCCCAAGGGCGTGGTCCGCGACAATGGCGGTCATATGGTTGCACAGCACTGGTCGATGCAGAACTTTTATGGCGTGAACCCGGGCGAGGTTTTCTGGGCGGCCTCGGACGTGGGCTGGGTCGTTGGTCACTCCTACATCGTGTATGCACCGTTGCTTGCCGGGAACACAACGATCATTTTCGAGGGCAAGCCGGTGGGTACCCCGGACGCCGGTACATTCTGGCGGGTTATCTCGGAGTACGGCGTCGTCGCCCTTTTCACGGCGCCGACGGCGTTGCGCGCGATCAAGAAAGAAGATCCGAACGGCGAATTGATCAATCAATACGACCTATCGAGCCTAAGGACCCTTTTTCTTGCGGGTGAACGTGCCGATCCCGATACGGTAAGATGGGCGGAGGAAAAACTCGGCGTCCCAGTCGTCGATCATTGGTGGCAAACCGAA
The DNA here is from genome assembly GCA_040377825.1 of Hyphomicrobiales bacterium. Lineage (GTDB taxonomy): Bacteria > Pseudomonadota > Alphaproteobacteria > Rhizobiales > Ancalomicrobiaceae > JBEINZ01. The sequence goes on from JBEINZ010000298.1 coordinate 2,517, forward strand.
ACGAGTTGGGCGATCGCAGGCAATCCGGTTGGCCTTGGCATGTTGCCGGTCAAGCATGGTTCTCCAACCGTCCCGATGCCAGGCTATTCAATTGAAATCGTTGATGACTCTGGTTCTCCGGTCGAGCCGGGCAAGCTTGGGAACATCGTGGTGCGCCTGCCGCTTCCTCCTGGTTGCCTGCCGACGCTGTGGAATGCGGACGCGCGATTTCGAGCATCGTATCTTGAAGAATTCCCCGGATTTTACAAAACGGCTGATGCCGGAATGATCGACGCGGATGGCTATGTATTCGTCATGGCTCGCACTGATGACATCATCAATGTTGCCGGACATCGGCTATCAACCGGCGGCATGGAAGAGGTGCTGGCGAGTCACCCGGATGTTGCCGAATGCGCCGTGGTTGGCGTCCACGACCCAATCAAGGGACAAATCCCTTGTGGATTCGTTGTACTCAAGTCTGGCGTCCGTCGAGAAGCCGCAACGATCGAGAAGGAACTGATTGGGCTTGTCCGCGACAAGATTGGTGCTGTCGCTGCCTTCAAGTTGGCAATTACTGTCGAACGCTTGCCGAAAACACGTTCTGGTAAGATTTTGCGCGGTGTGATGCAAAAAATCGTCGACCGCGAGGCTTGGATTATGCCGGCTACGATCGAAGATCCGAGTATTCTCGACGAGATCGCCGAGGCA
>JBEINZ010000183.1:0-6579 GCA_040377825.1 Hyphomicrobiales bacterium
AGGAAATTCTGGATGCCAAAGGCAAAATCCGGAGTATTCTTTCTGCTCGAAGCTTTCCTTAAAGACATGAATTCCGACTTTTTCTATCGCACGACGCCACAGTTTCAACCCAGCATCGGCGTCGGGAAGTTGCCTCACGGACTCGATGTCGACACCCAGCAAGTTCCGAAGTTTTGCAGCCTGAGATACAACATCATGCGAATGGCTAACACGAATTTCGCGCCATATCGGTTTTGCAACCGGGCTACGGTCGCCGTAAAGCTCGACGAGCGCGGCCTGAAAGGCTCTTCCCTTGCGGATAAGCAACGTCGTGTCGCGAGAAAGGCGCCCTAGTTCTACTTGAGGCAGGGACCGGAACTCAGCTCGCGGTTTCGGTTCATCCGGCGGAACCGGCAGAAAAAACAGCGCGAGCGGTCGTTTGTAAATCTCGTAGGCGAGCTTTTCCAATTGAGCGTATGTCGGCGCGCCCACGCCCGCCTCCCACGCTTCAATCTCATCTGGAGACTTTTTGAGCCGGCGCGCCACATCGCCCAATTCCATGTTCAAGCATTCGCGCGCCCATTTCAAGACGGACGGAGTGAGTCCTACCACCGACGCTCCAGTCACGACACTTCAAACTCCCCAGCCGACTCTCTTGCCCAAAGTAATTTAGCGTAAGGTTGATTGAGCATAACTTAAACCCTTTAGTGAACGACGGGATCGCGCTGAGGAGTCGCATTGAACCTGATAGCCGATCATCCGTTTGGTAATCAGCATCCCCCTCACCCCATCTCAAACCGCCCACCGAGCCCCACGCCCCCGTCGCCCACCACCGACCCGCGCGCCACCAAGTCCTCCAAATGCGCGAGGATCGATAGCGCGGCGGCCGGGTGGAGTTGCGGGGCGAGTGTTGGGTAGATGCGCGGGACCAGATCCGGGATGGTCGCGAGGCCGGCCGCCACCGCCTTGAGGATCTCGGCTTCGCGCGCGCGGCGATGCGCCTTCAAATCGGCAATGTAGGCTGCGGCTTCCGGCAAGGCCGGGCCGTGACCGGACAGATAAAGGCTTTCGGGGCGAGCCAAAAGCCGGTCAAGCGACGCCATATAGTCTGCCATCGAACCGTCCGGCGGCGCCACGATCGATGTCGACCACGCCATGACGTGATCGCCCGAAAACAGGATCCCGCGACCGGCAAGCGCGAAGGCGAGATGGTTTGCCGTGTGGCCCGGCGTCGCCACCGCTTCAATGGTCCAGCCCTCGGCGGCAACCCGCGAGCCATCGCCCAGGATAATGTCCGGTCGAAACTCGTGGTCGGCGGAGGCATCGAGCGGGTTGATCTCGCCGAGTGCCAGCGCCCGGGCCGCGCGATGCGGCCCCTCGGCGTAGGTCGCCGCCCCCGTTTGTTGCTGCAATGCTTTCGCCACCATTGAATGGTCTTTATGGGCGTGCGTCAGCAGGATGGCGCGGACCGGGCGCCCCGCGATCGCGCGGACAAGCGCGGCCAAATGCGCGGGATCGTCCGGTCCCGGATCGATGACGGCGAGTTCACCGGTGCCGACGATATAGCTGTTGGTTCCGTGGAAGGTGAACGGTCCCGGATTTGCCGCGGTCACGCGGATGATATCCTCCGCAACGCGAACGGCGTGTCCATGCTGGGGATCGAAGTCCCGGATAAAGCGCGGCCCCTCGCTCATGATCGCTCCCGTCGACGCGGGGTAAAGCCTTAAAGCATGACGGGGCCCAACGGAAACCCGTCATGTTCGGCCTTGAAGCATTCCCACGGCGCGCGGGGGGGGCTGGCTTTTGTGGCCAGCGATCGGACTTACGCCGCTCGGAGCTTGTAGATATCGGGCATCGGTACCTTGAATTTGACGCCGATATTCTCGCCGGCCCGGCGCACGACGGTCGCGGCGACGGTACTGCCGTTGGAAAGCTCCAAGTGGATTTCGTCGGCGATTTCGATCCCCGCCACCCCGACCACGAGGGCGCCGGTTTCGCTCGCATCAATCATGCGGGTGCGAAGCCGGCGGCCGGAGGACAAGATCAGGATGACCTCGTCCATCTTGACCCGAAGGCTTGAGCGGCGTTCGGCGACATCCATTGAAACATCTCTCAGGAATTTCTCGACGAAACGCGCGAACTCTTCGGTCGCGCGGGTCAGCGTGTCGGAGGCGGCGTTGACCGTGTCGGCCTCCCGCGCCGTTTGATCGATCGCTTCGCTGACCTGGGGGACATTGCGCACCACGACCTGGGTTCCATCGGAGACGGATTGGACCGACTGGGCAATCTCCTGCGTCGCGGCTTCCTGCTCCTCGACGGCCGAGGCAATCGTGGTTGTCACACCGCTGATTTCATCAACACGCCTCGCGATGGAGCGGATCGCCTCGACCGCGCTGCGCGTCGAGATCTGGATCCCGGAGATTTGGCCCGCGATTTCCTCGGTTGCCTTCTGGGTTTGCGTCGCCAGCGTTTTGACCTCGGCGGCGACGACCGCGAAGCCGCGACCGGCTTCCCCAGCGCGGGCGGCCTCGATGGTCGCGTTAAGGGCGAGAAGGTTGGTTTGCTCGGCGATGTCGCGAATGAGCTGCACGACGGTGCCAATGCGCTCGGCGGCATCGGAGAGCGATGACACGTCGCGATCCGTGGCGAGCGCGGTTTGACTTGCCTCAGCGACGATCGTGTTCGCGCGGCTGGACTGCGTTGCGATCTCTCGGATCGAAGCGGCAAGTTGCTGGGTGGCGGACGCGACCGTCTGGACATCCTTCGATGCGCCATTGGAGGCGGAACTGGCCGAATTTGCCTCGCCGGCAGCGTTGCGCGCCACGCCTGTCAGTTTGGACGCCGTGCCGCGCATGGTCGTCGTTTCCCGGCCGACCGCGGCGACAATGCCCTCCAGCGTGCCGCGGAAGGTGCCGACAATCTCCGTGATGTGGGCCTGCCGGTGGCGCTCCTTGTCGCGTTCGATCTGAGCGGTCTGTTCAAGGCGGCGGCGTTCGAAGGCATTTTCCCGGAAGATCTCGACGGCGGAGGCCATCTGGCCGATCTCGTCGCCCCGCGCCCGATCAGGTACGTCAATCTCAAGGTCGTTTTCGGCGATACGGCGCATGGTCGAGACAAGCCGTGTCATCGGCCGGGTGATCGAGCGACTCACAAGGAAACACACGACACCGGTTATCGTGACCAGCGCCGCGAGCATGGCGACGAGGAACCAGAAGCTAAGTTTGGTGGCCTCCGACAGCGCCGTCGCTTTCTTGAGGAGATCCCCAGCAAAGCGACGTTCGACATCCTTGAGAGCGTCGACGCGGCGCGTGGTGGCATCGAACCACTTTTCGCCGGAAACCCGAGCGAGATCCCCACCAAACGGCGCCTCGTAGGCCACCGCCCGCATGGTTTCAACCTCTGTCTGGAGCGCTCCGGTGAGGACGGTGTCAATCAGCGCGGCTTGTTCCTTGGACGCAAGACGACGGAAATCGCCGGCATAGGCATCCTGCGCCGCAGCCAGACGGACAAACGTACGGTGAAGCTGCGGCGTTAAGGAACCGGCGCTGAACCCGGTCGTTCCGGCGGCTCGTTCCTGTCCGGCGGCCTCTTTCAGTTGAAGCAAAAGCGTGTACTTCATCAGATCGCGCGTCATGTCAGCATCCAGGGCAGACAGCTCCAACGCACTGATCAATTCGATGAGTTCCTTGATCTTGCGCGAGTAATCGGCCGCCAATGACGGGGCATCGACGGCAAGGGAGTCGATCTGCCGTCGCAGGACGGCCAGTCCGTCGAGTTCGGTATTCGCGCGGTTTAACGCGGTCCGAAACGTCTCCAGCTTCACGGCTTCCTTGACCCCAATGAGCTCGGCCTTGTAGGCGGCGAGCGCGCGGTCTGTATCGGCGCGGCGCGGGCCGAGGGCGCTCGCGAAAGATGCGCCCTTCGAACTGACGAAGCCAGAGGAGGTTCCGCGTTCCTTCTGCAGTTCATGGATCAGGTCGGAGATAACGGGCGCGACCGCGACGGCGTCAGCTAAAGCTATGTCATTTGTCTGCGAGTCCCACGCATTGCGGAGATCCTTGATTCCGAGCCCGACAAGGGCGAGGAGCGGAATCAGCGACAGAATCGCGATACGGAAAGCGATCGAGGTAGAACCCATGACGTTAGACATCGCAAAAATCTCTCTGCCCTTAGGTTGCGCATCCAGAGATTGTCGCGTGTATATTAAAATTAAGATAACATTTCTTTGCTACGTAACGTTTCAGTGCTGAACGCAGATCGGTACGCCAAAATTGTCTCGGCTATCGGCCAAGACGCGACGCACGATTCCGATGATCTTACGATTGTCCATTTATAATTGATCCACTCAGCAAGATCATGAAAGCAACGAAAGCCGATCTTCACCTAAACTCACGTCGTTTTGAATCACTTTGCAACAGATAGATCAAAAATCTTGATGCCGATCTTGCTCGTTCCTTAACGGGATAGATGCCAAATCGGTCAAGACCAACCACGCGCAAAGCGTTCACGGTGGGCCTCGATACAGCCATCTTTTTGTCTTCCGATCAGGCCCTAAGAGGTCCGATCGGAAAGGGAGCTTCGAAGAAACGAGAAGGTTTGAATGCGATACAACCTCTGCGTTAAAAGACTAACTGAAGGTGGCCGCTTCTCACCCCACGAAGATCGGATTGGTCACCGCATGAAGGCGCCCGTCGGATCCGCGCAATTCCGCCATCAACCAGCGCCGCGGCAAGCCCATGTCGCGCGCGCCGACCTCGGGGATGTCGATCAGCCCTCCACGCACGCCATCCGCCACGATGACGAGCGCGAGGCCCTCCGCGTCGGACCATCCGATGCTGAGCGTTCCGTCGCCGATCGTGCCGCCCATCGGCACGGACTTGCCGTCCGCGGTCTGTCCACTCAGGATCAAGCGCGGCCCGCTAGAGATGTAATTCCTCCCCGCCCTGACCGCGTCGAGCACGGCGGCTTCGGTGAGCGATTCGGCCCAGACATGGTTGAAGCCCTGCTTATCGTCCTTCTCGCGCGGTCCGTGGATATCGGTCCCGGACGTCGCCGCGAGCTTATGGCCGGCCTCCAGCCATGAATGGAAGAGCGCCAAGCCTTCCTCGTTATAGTCGGCCCATGGCCCGTTCCAGATCTCCACGACCTTCGCGTTGCCCGGCATCATGTCCTTGTATTCCCAGCGGCATCCGGTGCAGCCTTCGTCGTCGCCGGGCGCGCGCGGATGAGCGATCACGAAGACATGGCCCGCCTCCATCACCGAGGCCGCGATGCCCGGCATGGTCACGCCGGGAAACGAATTGCCGCGCCATTCCGTCCATGCGCGCGTTCCAAGCGTCAGCGCGTGGCCGTAATGCGTGGTCAGCTCGATGCCGCCCATGGTGAGCAGGCCCTGATCGGCGAGGTGCTCGAAGGCCGGCACGCCGGAGATCGTGTTGTGGTCGGTCAGCGTCACGAAATCGAGACCGCGCGAGCGCGCGAAGGCGGCGAGATCGGGCAGTTCGAGCGTGGAATCCGAATGGATCGTATGGGCATGCAAATCGCCGCGATACCAACCCGCGCCGCGCTCGGGACGAACCGGGGCCGGCAAGGGCGCGGGCGCCTCGATCGGCGCGTCCTCGCACGTGATTTCAAGCCGCCAATTCAGCGGATCGGGGCCGAGCACGCGGAAGCAGTCGAGATAGACCGTCCACACGCCCGGCTCGATCGGACCGGGCGTGAAGCCCGGCGTCGCCGAATAGGCATCGATCGCGAAGTCGCGCACCGGATTATTGTGCCGCGTGCCGCGCGAACCGTCCGGTCCCCACACCGTGAGGCAAACCATGTGATCGAAGAAGGTCCCAGGCGCGCGCTCGGGCGTCGAGGAGAAGGTTCCATTGAGCCGGGTCGTGCCCTTTGGAACCTCGAACGAGACCGGGATATGGGCCTTGTGATCAGCCTCGGTCAGCGCGCCTTCGAGAACATGCTGGATCATGGGTGCCTCTTTCAAGCCGAGATTGGATGCGCGGCCCCAACCAAGCGGCCGTCGCGATAGAGCATGAGACGCTTCGGCGCCAAGCGGACGTCGCGGCCTAGATCGAGATCGCGGCCGCCGACCGTCTGCGCCTTCAGGACGGTCCCGTCCTCAGTCGCGGCGACGAGGCGGCGAACCGATCCGAGATCGATCAGCCGCTGCAGTCGCGCCCCGACGCCGACACCATCGGCGAGATCGAGATCCTCCGGCCGCACGGAGCCGTCATAGGCGCCGTCCGCCACGTCGCAGGCGAGGTCGAGGCCGAGCCATTTCAGCCGCCCTCCTCTTGCCTTGGCCGGCGCGGTGTTCATCAGGCCGATGAAGCCGGCGACGAAGCTCGTCCGAGGCTCGGCATAAAGCTCGGCCGGCCGGCCGGTTTGCTCGAACCGGCCGTCATTCATGACGACGATCCGATCGGCGATCTCCATCGCCTCTTCCTGGTCATGCGTGACGAAAACGATGGTGAGGCCGAGGCGATGCTGCAGCGCCTTCAACTCGTCGCGCAGCCGCATGCGAAGATGGGCATCAAGCGCCGAGAAGGGCTCGTCCATGAGCAGCACCTTTGGCTCGACCACGAGGCAACGCGC
>JBEINZ010000225.1:0-4983 GCA_040377825.1 Hyphomicrobiales bacterium
CAGATCGCCCAGCTTCTGTCGGGCTATTCGCTTGGCGAGGCCGACTTGCTGCGCCGCGCCATGGGCAAAAAGATCAAGGCCGAAATGGAGGCGCAGCGCGTGCGCTTCGTCGACGGCGCGTTGGAGCGCGGCGTTCCCAAAGCTCAGGCCGATACGATCTTCGAGCTTTTGGCAAAGTTCGCCGACTATGGCTTCAACAAAAGCCATGCCGCCGCCTATGCCCTCGTTGCCTATCAAACCGCCTATATGAAGGCCAATAACCCGGTCGAGTTTCTTGCCGCGTCGATGACACTTGATATGTCCAATACCGACAAGCTCAACGATTTTCGGCGCGAGGCCATGCGGCTTGGGATCCCGGTGCATCCGCCGTCTGTTCAAACGTCGGTCGGGTCCTTCGACGTCGCTGATGGGCGGATCCTTTACTCGCTTGCCGCGATCAAAGGGGTTGGAAAGCACGCGGTTGAGCATGTTGTCGAGATGCGCGGCACAAAGCCGTTTCGCGACATGGCGGACTTTGCCCGCCGGGTCGATCCGCGTCAGGTGAACAAGCGAACGCTCGAGAGCCTTGTCGCCGCTGGTGCATTCGACGCGATCGAGCCAAATCGGGCGCGCGTTTTTGGCGGACTTGATGTGGTCCTCGGCGTTGCATCGCGCGTGCGCGAGGATTCTCAGCAAGGTCAGGGCGCGCTATTTGGCGGCGCCGGTGGGGCGAGCGAAAGCATAAAGCTTCCTGACGTCGCCCCATGGACAGCGGCCGAGCAGCTCCAACGCGAACATCTTGCGATCGGCTTTTATCTGTCCGCCCATCCGCTCGACGATTATCGTCCCGTGCTTGAGAAGATGCGGGTTCAAATGTGGGCGGATTTCTGCGAGTCCGTGAAACGCGGATCGAATTTTGGTCGTCTTGCCGGGACGGTCACGTCGCGCCAGGAACGGAAGACCAAAACCGGCAACAAGATGGGGATCGTACGCATCTCCGATCCGACCGGCCAGTATGAGGCCGTGGTTTTCTCGGAGGGTCTTTCGCAATACAGGGAGCTGCTCGAACCTGGCCAATCGGTTGTCGTTTACGCTTCGGCCGAGGAGCGTGCCGAAGGCACCAGCGTGCGAATCGAGAAAGTTGAGCCGTTGGATTTGCTTGCAGCGCGGCAACAGCAGAGTTTGAGGATATTTCTTCGCGATCCCGCGCCGATCGAAAGTCTTAGTAGGCAGCTGGAGCCGCGTGGGGAGGGGGAGGTATCGATGGTCCTCCTGCTAGGAGAAGGGAATCGAGAGGTTGAAGTGCGCTTGCCGGGACGTTGGCGTGTTTCACCTCAAGTTGCAGGGGCGCTCAAGGCGGTTCCCGGCGTCGTCCAGGTGCAAGTTGTTTGAACGGACCGATCGAACGGTTGGTCATTGAGATTTGTGCGAGGCGCGTGAGCGTCAACTCGGGGTTCTGAATTCGAGACAGTCTACTTATTTCAAACCGAATGAGTCAAATCATGCCAGCGGCACATAAGCGATCGTGTCGACTGCGAGACTGCTTCGGGCATACTTGACGTGACCTTGAGTGGTCACTGATATACTCGCACCCGCGGGTCATCCCACGGGTGCGGATCTTCGATTATCGGAGCATGGCGCTGACGTTGCCGCCATCCACTGTGGTCACATCTCCGGTTGTCGCTGGCATGATTGCGTGGTGGACGAAGGCCTGAGCCACATCTTCCGCGGTGACTTCGCGCATGAGCAGATTACCGCCCATGTACTCCGCTTCCGAAACGCCGCGGGCCTTGGCGCGCGCGGCAATCATGTCGTTGTTCAGAAGATTGGACCGAATGCGATCCGGATTGACAGCATTGGAGCGGATACCGTCCGCTCCATGCTCCAAGGCATATTGGCGAACCAAAGCAAGGAGTGCGGCCTTCGCCAAGCCGTATGGTCCGAAGTCCTTGCCCGGATTGACCGCCTGCTTGGATACATTGAACAGTAGCGCGCCACCAAGACCCTGCGCCTTCATCACGGCGACGGCGCCCTGGCAGATGCGCTGGTGACCATAGAAGTTAAGCTCAAAGCTCTTGTGCAAGACGGCTTCGTCAACCGTTGCCATCGCGCCCTGGAAGGCCGCTCCCGCATTGGAAACCACGATATCGATACCGCCGAACCGGGCGACGACAGCCGCGACGGCGACCTTCACGGAGTGAGGGCTCATGACGTCGCAGATAACCGGCAATGCTGTCTTGCCAATTCCAGCGGCCATCGCCTTGGCCGCCTCGAAATCGAGATCCAGGAGCGCAACCTCGGCGCCTTCGGCCGCGAAAGCCTTGGCTGTTGCGGCCCCGATGCCGGAACCGGCGCCTGTGACGACGACGACCTGACCGGCAAGCCGTTTAGGCTTGGTATTTCCGAGCTTTGCCTGCTCAAGCGACCAATATTCCATGTCGAACGTATCGTTCTCGCCAATAGGCGCGAACCGTCCTATCCGTTCGGCATCGATCAGCGACTCAGCCCAGGCTTCCGAAACGTCGGAAACGATCTTTGCCTCACCCGCGGTCTTGCCGATGCCGAGAACGCCAAGCCCTGGAATGATAAGCACACGCGGCAACGGATCGAGCGGTTTCTTGATGCCTCCGACACGTGCATTCTGTTTGGCGAACAGTGCCTTGTACTCGGCAATGTATGTCGCGAGGCGGGACTTGGTATCCGTGAGCCATGCCGCTAGATCGCCTTCTGGACGAGCGAGCACCAGCGGAAACGCCTTCGTGCGAATGACGTGATCCGGAGTCGCGACGCCGCGCTTGGCAAGTTCGTCGATGTTATCGGCATTCACCACCTGCATCAGGCGATCAGTGACGCGATGGTCGAGAACCCAATGCGAATGGCTTCCCTCGTCCTTGGCCGCACGAGAGATGAGCCCTCTAAGGGCCGGCAAAATTGCGGAAAGCTCGATCGGAGCTGTCAGAGTCACGCCCTGAACGAGACCGCGCGAGCCGCTGTTTGCAATATAGGCTTCAGCTTCGCTCACGAGCTGGATCATCCTGTCATAGCTCTCCTTCGCGGTCGCGCCGAAGGTGAATAGACCATGCTTGACGAGGAGGAGACCTTCGACGGTTGGATCGGCATCAAAAGCTTCGCCGGCCGCCTTTGCGAGCGTAAAGCCCGGCATGATGTAGGGCACGTAGCCCACGCGATTGCCCCAAATCTTTTGGCCGATGGCGATTGCATCATCTTGGTCGGCGACAGCGATCGATGTCGTGGAATGGGTGTGATCGACGAACTTATGCGGGATATAGGCGTGAAGAAGCGTCTCCACCGACGGGTTCGGCCCAAACGAATCGAGCATGTTTTGCCGTTGGACGTTGACCATGTCCTCGTCGGAAAGCTTGTCCAGGTTGCGTAAGCGGAACAAAGGATCGATCCGCACAGCCGGGTGGCCAGCCGGCTCGATCGTCGCTAGATCCCAGCCTGATCCTTTAACGCAAAGTACCTTGACGAGGTCACCGTAGACATCACGCATTTCAGTTTTCACGGAGGTGTTGCCGCCCCCGTGCATCACCAGCCATTTATTGGCGCCGAGAAGTCTCGACGAATACGTCCGCAGCGAAACATCTTCGCTAATGCCTTTTGATGCATAATGACGCACCATCGTGGCCGCATCGGCACCGTTCCACAGGTTTTGCATTGAACCTAGTTCTTTCGGTTAGATTTCAGACGTTTGATATCGAGAATTGTGCACGCAATCCGTCGCGACTTGCCGATGCGATACCACGTTCGGTAATGATACCAGTCACGAGTCGCGCTGGTGTGACATCAAAGCCATAATTTATTGCAGGACTCCCGTCAGGCGTAATCTGGATTGTTTCGATCATCCCGGATGCTGTCTTTCCGCTGAGGTGTGTGACCTCGCGCGCCGAACGCGTCTCGATCGGAATTTCCCGGATGCCGTCGTTCATTGTCCAGTCGATCGTCGACGACGGAAGCGCTGCATAAAACGGTACGTTGTTATCGTAAGCCGCAAGCGCCTTCAGATAGGTACCGATCTTGTTGGCAACATCGCCCGAGGCCGTGGTTCGATCACTGCCGACGATGCAAAGGTCCACCATTCCGTGCTGCATCAGATGGCCACCCGCATTATCAACAATAACCGTGTGCGGCACGCCTTCCTCATTGAGCTCGAATGCCGTCAGGCTTGCGCCCTGATTGCGCGGACGCGTTTCATCGACGTAGACGTGGACCGGGATACCCTGATGAAAAGCCTTGTAGATCGGCGCGGTCGCCGTACCCCAGTCGACGGTGGCCAACCATCCGGCATTACAATGGGTAAGAACGTTCACGGGTCGCGTCCGCCCGTTCTTATCCCAAGCGGCTTCAATGAGAGCAACGCCATGATCGCCGATCGATGAACTAAGCCCCACATCTTCTTCCGTGATCGCACTTGCCTCGGAGTAGGCCGCCTCGGCCCGAGCATCAGGGGAAAGCGGCTCAAGTTTCGCGACCATGCGGTCGAGTGCCCATTTAAGATTAACAGCAGTCGGGCGGGTTTCGACCAACCGATCATAACTTGCCGAAAGGTTGGAATTCGAGGGATCGGAGGTCATCGCAAGCGCAATACCATAAGCACCGGTCACGCCAATCAGCGGCGCGCCGCGCACAATCATGTCCGAGATGGCATCGGCGACTTCGGCCACAGTGCCAAGACGGACTTCCTCGATCCTGTGCGGAAGTTTGGTCTGGTCCAACACAAAGATGGTTTGTCCGTCCTCCGCGACCCAAATTGTGCGGCTGTGCTTACCCTTTAGTTTCACGACCCAATACCTCCGATCATGCTACGCGCGCCGGCAACGACGTCTTCGATGCTGCTATAGTCTTTGCCAGCCAAAATGAGCTCGCGCCCGAACACCAATGCCAGTCGCTCGCACTTCGCGCGAAGTGCTAGCGGCTCAATCCTTTCCATGTCTTCAACATGGGCGAGCCCCAGGATCCGACGGATCATTTTCGTGCCAGCAA
>JBEINZ010000218.1:0-5269 GCA_040377825.1 Hyphomicrobiales bacterium
CAGCGGGGCGATCTCGGTATCGGTGCCCGCCCCCGTTTCCCACATAAGCATCGAGAAGTCGGCCATTGCGTCGAGTGCCACCAGTGGATAGTGCCAGACGCCCGCGCGATAGATCACGGCGGCCGCCTGCCCTGCGATGAACGCAATGGCGCCGTCGCGCGCGGGCTCCTCGCCGCCCGGCGCGACGACAACGAGGTATCGCGCGGCGCTCATGGGCACGAAGAGTTGGTCGGAGTGAGGGTGCCGCTCGAACAAAGCAAGTGCGAGCGGCAAGTGCGATGCGCTCACCCTATAGGTCGCCATGACCAAGCGGTCGGCGGTCGATGAATGATCGAGGACCGATCCGGTATCAAAGCGCAAGGCGCGTCCCTGGTTGACCAAAAGGCCGTGATGCCCACCGGCCGAAACCACGAGGCCAAACGGCCGAAACTCAGGACCGTTCAGCGGACGAACCTTGAGGATCGGCGACGTCATCGGCATGTCCTCTTAGATGACGAAGGCGTCCGCGGGCCCATCCGCCGGCGCCACCGCCTTGACCGTAACCGGCACGATCCAGTTGGCGAGATAGCTTTCCCGGTCCGGCTGCTGCTCATTGGGCTGGACATTGCCGGCCTCATCGATCGCGCGGGCACGAAGGCGATACGCGCCGGGCGACGGCGGTGTCCATGATAGTTCCCAAAGCCGCCAACCGAAGGGCGTTTCCGGCCCAAGCAAGGTCGCCGGCTGCCACCCATCGTCATTCACCTGCACTTCGACGGCGCGAACCGGCGTCTCCCCGCTCCACGCCGCGCCGACCACGCGATTGGTTTCGCCGACCAGCACGGTCGCGCCGTCGACCGGCCGCGCGATTTGCGCCTTCACCTCCATCCGCGACAGCGGCACCAGGATCGGCTCGCCGAAAACGCGCTCCCAGCGGAAGTAATCGCGCGCCTGCCAGTATCCGAGGAACGGCCGGTCGACGACACGGATTTCCGTGATCCATTTGACCCAGGCCATGCCGAACCAGCCGCCGACCACGGCCCGAAGCGGATAGCCGTGCTCCACCGTCAGCGGCTCGCCGTTCATCGTGTCGGCCAGCAACACGCCGGCGCTCATGGCCTTATCGATCGGCAGGCTACGGGCGAAGGCGATCGGGCCGGGCGAGGCGGTCTTCTTGCCGCCATCCACATGGCCGCGATCCGCGCCGACAAGGACAACCTCCACCGCTCGGTCGGACATGCCCGCGCGCTCGAGCACATCCTTCAAGAGCACCCCGGACCAGGATGCATTGCCGACCGCTCCGTTCTGCCATTGCAGACCCTCGCGCGCGGGTTCGTAGAAGACACGGCCATTGCCGGCACATTCGATGACAGCCGCGATCGTGGTGCGCGGTAGCCCTTTAAAGTCCTCCAGCGAAAGCGAAAGCGACGTTTCAACCACGCCGTCGACGACCAGCCGCCAAGATGCCGCGTCGAGCGCGGGTGCCGGAAAATGACCGCGGACAAACAATTGATCTGATGGCGTCAGCCAATCGGCGAGCGTCGAAAACTGGTATTCCAAATTGAGAGGCGCCTTTTGCCGAACGATCAATCCCGGATGGTCCGTACGCTTCATTTTCAATTCCTTTTGGACGTCTTGAAGCAGCTCCCGATCGGATGGAACGAGCCCTTCTCTAGCGGAGCGTCAATGCTACGGGGCCGCCGAACTCTCGCTCGACGGCCCCATTATAGTCATGTCCAGAACCAGACGTCAGCGCGTCGATCAGTTTTCCTCGTCGTGGTGACCGGCCTCGTCCGCATCCACGTCCTGGATCGCGGTAAGGCGCCACGCATTGGCCGGTTGGCCGCGATCGCGCACGAAGGTCCAGATCTGCGTCAGCTCGGTCGGCTCGCTCGCGTGACCGTCGACGATCCGGCCGGTCGCCTTGTCGCGCATCACGTCGATCATGCCGAAGCGCATGGCAACCGTCGCATACTCGACGGCGCCTTCCCGCCAAGCCTCAGCCAGATCGCCCTGCAAGAGCTTGACCTCGGAGATCTCGTTGATGAGGCCGCGCTCGGCGTTCTCGGCGAGTTCGTCCTTCATGTAGCCGAAGGCTTCCTCGGTCATCAGATCGCGCAAGGTGGCTTCGTCGCGACGCCCATAGGCAGTCTGGATATCGCCGAGCAGACGCTCGAAGTTTTCGAAGTCCTCGCCCTGGATGCCGATTTCGTCGGTCTGGCCGGAGCGCGCGGCGCGATAGCCGGCCAAACCGCCGCCCAAACCGCCACCAAGCCCGCCCTTCAAACGGTCGAATAGGCCGCCGCCCATCGGACCGGAAGCTTCGCGGTTGCCGGATACCTCGCGGTACATCGTGTTGGCCGGGTTCGGGTTATTCGGCTCCGGCGCGGCGCCGTAGGCCGTCTGCGCGGCCGGTTGTGCCTGCCTGCGGCCACGGAAGAAGCGCAGCGCCAGCATGACGACCAGCGCGATCAGGCCGACTTGAAGCAACATGCCGAAGAAGCCCGCGATGCCGCCGAAGCCGCCGCCGAGCAGCGCTCCGAACAAGCCGCCGAGCACGAGGCCGCCAAGGATGGAGCCGCCGAGACCGCCGAAAAGACCCGGACGCGCGGCTTGCGCGGCGCCGGCCTGCTGGGCCATGCCCGGCTGCGCGGCGCTTGGCTGCGGGGTCGCTGTCCGCTCGATCGGCGCGGCCGTCCGCGGTGCCGTGTTTGTTGCCGCCGGCGCCTGGAAAGTCCGCTCGCCCCGGCTGCCGAAGCCGCCGCGCTTCGCCGCCTCGGCCTCGGTCGTGCCCGTCATGGACCCGATCGTCATCGGACCGACCCCAATCGCCAGCCCAACGGTGGCGATCGCCAACACCTTGCGCAAACCACGTGCGTCCAAAAGCTTCGTCATGGACCTTCCCTCTCCTGCGCGTCCGTCCGGGACGCCTCGCGCGACAATGTAGTCAGGCAAATGTCATTTTGAAGGGGGTGCACGTCACTTTGTTGTTTCTAAAGTCGGTTTCAGGCGCTCCGGTTCGCCACGGCGCCCCCCCCTCCATTGCAAGAACGCGGCGCGTCCCCCTATCCTCTCCGGCGCCGCCTTAAGCCAATGGATGACCACCATGCCGAACTTTCCGATCGTCGATGCCCATGTGCATCTCTTTGATATCGAACACCTTTCCTACGGCTGGCTGCAGTCGGTTCCGCCGATCAACCGCACTTATCTGATGCCCGACTTTGATCGCGCGCGCGGCGCCGTGGAGGTCGAAAGCCTTGTATTCGTCGAGGTCGCGGTCGATCCGGGGCTCCATCTCGACGAAGCGCGCTTCGTGCAGGACATCGCCGACACAAAACCGCGCATCGGCGCGATCGTCGCCCATGCGCCGGTGGAAAAAGGCGCTGCGGTGGAAGCCGATTTGGAAACCCTCCTCGCGATGCGCTCGGTCAAGGGTATTCGTCGGCTGATCCAAGGCGAGACGGATCCGGGGATTTGCCTCCACCCGGATTTCATCGCGGGGGTGAAGCGCGTCGGCGCCCTTGGGCTCACCTTCGACATCTGCGTGAAAAGCTTCGCGCTCGCCTATGGCCTGGAACTCGCCCGCCGCTGCCCGAACGTGACCTTCATCCTGGACCATATCGGCAAGCCTGACATCCGCCACGGCCTGCGCGATCCGTGGTGGGGTCAGATCACCGCGCTCGCCGCGCTCCCCAATGTCTTTTGCAAGGTCTCCGGCGTCATCACCGAAGCCGACCACGCACGGTGGACAACCGCGGATGTCGCGCCCTACATCTCGCATGTCATCGACGCGTTCGGCTTCGACCGCTGTCTTTACGGCAGCGACTGGCCGGTCGGCGAGCTCACGCATCGCTATCCGACTTTTGTGGAGATCCTCGACGGTATCGTGGCAAGCGCAAGCGAGGCGGATCGACGCAAACTTTATCGGGACACCGCCAAGCGGGTCTATCGGCTTGCATAGGCCCGCCCGCCAACCAACATCGTAAGCGGAAGCTAAACCGATCGGCCGTGGTTCGCGTAACATTACCAATTGCGACGATCCCAGGAGGCTCAAATGCGAAACACGTTTGCCATCGCTTTCACCGCCACGGCGCTTTGCGTCCTTCCGGCCATCGCGGAAACCACACGCGGCGACGAACTCGACTCCCGCCAAATCGCCGAGACCGTGCGCGGCAAGCGGATCTATCTCGCGGTGCCGCTCGGAGGGGAATTTCCGCTTTATTATCAGCGTGATGGCCGCGTAGACGGATCCGGCGAGGCGGTCGGTCTCGGGCGTTTCATGGCGCCGAAGGATTCCGGGCGCTGGTGGATCGACGGCAAGCAACTCTGCCAGAAGTGGACCGAATGGTACAATGGCGAGGTTTTCTGCTTCAGCCTCGCCAAGCTTCCCGACGGTCGGCTCGCTTGGACCCGCAACGACGGGCTGGCGGGCACGGCCCGTATCGGCGACTGAGTTCCGTTACTTCACGGTGTTTTGAACCCATCGCCCTGCCCGGGCCGGCACTCACGCCGCCCGATCGTCGAAGGCGGCGCGAGCGGCATGGATCTCATGCTTGCGCGCTTCCGCCCATGGCACGAGTCCCGTCAGAGGATCGAGCAACGAAGCCCCAAGCGCGGTCAAGCTATACTCCACGCTCGGCGGACGGGTCGGATAGACCCGCCGTGTCACGAGCCCGTCTCGCTGCAGATCGCGCGGCGTTTGCCGCCGGCGGGCACAAGGCCCGCCGGCGTTTTTTCGTGATGAAGCGTGATACGCCTTATTCGTAGCTGCCGCGCGGTCCATCCTGGACCGGTTGCCCATTCGGCTGAAGCTGCCAATAATTCGTATAGGGCGATGGCAATGTTCCATACTGGTAACGATAGGCCGGGTCGGCAAACTGTGTGTTGTACTGCCCATTCTGAATGGCCCGACGGGTCATCAGGTCCTGCTCCCGTTCGGGATCCGCAAATGCGGGCGCTGAGATTACCGAGCAAAAGCTGGCAAGCATGAGCGTTGTGAAAATTGTTTTCATAGCTTTCTCCGTGTTTTGGATCTGAAGCGACTAAAAGTTTTGTCTCGACTTCACGATCCCTGAGGGAGCAAATCTCGAAACCGCCATGGCCCACGGACTTTTGGTCCGAGCATAACCATGACAATGAGTTTCGAGGCTCCGTTTGATGTCCATGTTTTTACACACGACACTGGTCAATGCGTTTGCGAAGACTATTGTTGCATCACAATGGATTGTATTTTTTTGATGAAATCTAAATGCCGTGCTTCTGTTTAAAGGCGGTTTACCTGCTGAATTTC
>JBEINZ010000273.1:0-3871 GCA_040377825.1 Hyphomicrobiales bacterium
ACAAGCGCCGGATCCTGCGGATCACCCAGGCCTGGCTCGCCGTCTGCGCCGCCGTGCTCGGGGTGCTCGCGGTCACCGGGGTCGCGCAGACCTGGCACGTCTTCGTCGTCGCGCTGGCCTTCGGGCTCGGCACCGCCTTCGACCAGAGCCCGTTCGGCCCGATCTTCCGCGCCTTCGCCAGCCTGCCGCGCGAAACGCCGGAAACCGCACTTGCCGACATGATGCAGCGGATCATCGAGACGGTCCCCCGCCCGACCGGCGAAACCGAAACGCTCGACGATCTGATGCGCCGCCTGCCCAACCCCGCCGGCCCGGGCTCGACCTTCGATGAAACCTTCGGCGCCTTCATCCGCGGCTACAACCGCGGCCGCCCCAAGAAACGCCCGCCCCAGCCGATCGACCTCGGCGCCATGGTCGGCCAAATGATCCAAGCCGGCCAAGACGTCCAGGCGTCGCAAGTCCAGGCCTTCAACGAGATCTTCGATAGCTTTTGGGGCAAGGGGATGCGGGTTTGAGGGGTGATCGGGCCAGACCGCCCCCCGTCCTTCTTCAGACCGAAGTCAAGGTTATGCCGAGGTCGCCGGAGGTAAACTCCTTCACAATTCCGACCGCGCGGCTATCCACGGATAAATCCGTCCAATCGAGATACTCTTCCCAAATGTATAGGTCCCCTTGATGGACGGTGCCAAGAACCTCGTATTCATGATAATCGCCATTCATGTCATACTGAACCAGCGGATCCCATGTCGGGACAAACTCGTAGACTTTCGAACCAATGCCGTAATCGAGACTTACTCCGTCAAGCTCATGCTCGTAAGCATCCAGCAGCAAGCTATTGGTTGGCATTCCGGCAACCCTGATTTGCTCCTGACCATTATTGTACCATTCATAGTAAAATCCGGCATATGAGATGATCCCGGAACCATCGGCGTCGTATATTTCGTCAGCTTGCGAGAAAATCGAAAAATCAAACGCTGTTTGCATCGCGAAGCCTTCGGAACCATCGCCTATGATGACGTTGTGGACGAAGTCTTGATCGACCGAGTTCAAAAGATAGGTATCGTTCCCATCTCCTCCCTGGAGCTTGTCCTTCTCAGCATCATCGGCTTGGTACACACCGAACCGAAATCCGTACAACACATCGTTGCCGGATCCTGTTTGAATGAGGTCCTTGCCTAGACCGCCTTCGACAAAAACATCGGCGCCATCGGCCTTTATCGAGTCATCGAAACTGGATAATCTTATGCTTTCCACGGACTTCAGTTCCAGACCCGAGACCGCGCCGGTCGAGTCGAGCAGGTTAACAGCGTCGGATCCACTCCGGCCGTCGAAAAATGTCAAATCAGCGGACCCTACGAGGGTGTCGTCACCGCTCGTGCCAACGAAGCGTTCAATTCCGTCTATGATATAGTCCTTGACTTCAGTCGATATCCGACCCGTCAAGAGATCGGCAGATACTCCGTTCAATCCACTGAGAGAAAAATCGATGGTATCTTGACCGCCACGACCGTTGATCGACTCCAGACTTATTTTACCAGAAAGAAAATTGAACTCATCGTTGCTATCCGTGCCCTCCAACTTCTCGATATTGTATAGAGCGACGCGCGGATCGTTCTCGCCAGCCCAAATTAGCGGGGCCTCGCCTGGAAAGATCGCGCCCACAACAAAATTCTGTCCGCTTGAAAGAGCGGAGAAATCGGCGGTATCGACACCTTTCCCACCGTCGAAAAGGTCTGGATCGTTCTGCGACTGCGATACAGCGCTCGCGAGGAATAGATCATTCGCTTCCCCGCCGATCAGCACATCCCTCTCACTCGTCGCGGCCAGGGTTGTCGCCTCGCGCTGGCGGCCCACGTCCAAATTGCCGGTGAAATCAACCAGTAATGAGCCTGCCGACCCATACCAGCGCTGCAGATAGGCCGTCACGTCGTCAGCCGCCGTCAGCACCGACCCGTAATCCACGGAATACTGGCTCCAGGCGGAAACAAAGAGATCAACAATCCCAGCGCTTGGCACCGCGACATTTAACGATTTCACGGCGGCAAAAAGATCGTATGTATCTCCGTCGTCGTTAAGTATATTTTTCGAAGAGGTTCCAGGTCTCCGAGACCAGCAAATAAGATGTTTCCGGACCATGCGCCGTAATCGTCATTGAATTCTTCCGACACAACAACGGATGCGTCACGATTTCCAATTATCTCTAAATTTGGAAGTTCCCAATTTGGAGATGTGATAATATCCTGGATCACTTTTTCTGCAATTTTGTTTGAAATCTGACTCAGCGTCTCGCCGGAAAGGGAGCTTCCATGACGTATCTCGTGCTGGGTAGAAGTGAAGGTCCGGATCAACGTCGAAAACGGACCGACCCCCTCGTTCACGTCCGCCGCGCCGCGCAGCCATTGAATGACCCACTTGTCCGCCTCATAAATGGGGCTGCCCTGGTCATCGGATGCCATTCGCGCCGCTTCGCGATAAGCTCCGGCATAGTCTCCAGCGTCACGAAGCTCGCGTAGTCGATCGACC
This sequence comes from Hyphomicrobiales bacterium, assembly GCA_040377825.1. Classification (GTDB taxonomy): domain Bacteria; phylum Pseudomonadota; class Alphaproteobacteria; order Rhizobiales; family Ancalomicrobiaceae; genus JBEINZ01. The sequence continues at coordinate 2,524 of JBEINZ010000273.1, forward strand.
TGATTTGATGTGTATCGATACGCCATAGCTAACTCCTTTTGGGTTTTGGTCGGAGATGTCAACTACCGGACCTATAGCTGTCTTTAAGACAGCACTTTCTGAGAAACGTGTTTTCCAGCAGGCGGTCAAAGCTTGAATACTTATACAACCTAAAAATCTTCTACACAATAAAAAAGAGTGAAATGCAACTTAAAATTACAGCGCTGGCCTACTGCTTAGCCTTCTCGGATTTGATCTTTATGTAATTCTCGAGTTTTTTAATGTGCTGGCCAGCTTGAGTGAGATTGGACGAATTACAGAAGAATAACGTATTAATGAATACTTGATGGGTAATTGGATGGAAAAGCCGGCAAATTGAGTCTTTTCTTCCGCCTCTTTCATAATCAATGCCCGGCTCATCGCATTCTAATATAACGGGCAGACCAAAAAGAGTTATACTATGAAAATAGTATGCAGTGGTCCACTTATCCAGGGCTCCTTTTAACTGCAGGACACCGTCAATAATGTCGCCAGCACTGGCGGCCATCTTTCTTTCGTTGTACCGCCCCCTGCCATCGCCTCTTTCAAGAACTAAGCGTAGATTTTCTGCTGAACATACGTCTTTTGGAAAAAGTCGAGTAATGTCATAAATATCCGCCTCCTTAGGCGTTACTTTATTCAAACTTAGTTTTTCCGCCGCCTCGCTCACCACCACATCGCCGATCTCGCGCGAGTCGTCGATCGGCGGCGGTGGCCGCTTGATGGCTTGCCACGCCATCGGCACGGCAATGGATAAAGCGGTGACGGTGACCACGAGGGTCCCCAGGCACCCCAGGACGAACGTACCGCGCGACATCATCAGCGCCATGGCGAGCCTTTCCCTAAGGTCTGCGCGCTCTCATCCAAACTATAACGCGCCTCTTGGTGATGGAAGACGAAGGAGAATAATGCAACTTTAAATAATTTAGATGATCATTGCTCGGCAGGTTCGGACTTGACCTTAATGTAATCCTCGATCTTTTGAGTTGGTGCGCCGCCTGGGAACGTCCCACGCGACATTTCCGGCGCCATGGCAAGCCTTGGCTCCGAGTTTAGTCTGCCCCACGAAAAGACGGACAAACAGCGCAAGTACAATCTGAAAAATGCACTTTGGGTGCGACTTCAATTCTTAACAGTTATATACGTCTCAAGTCGTTTTATGTAATGCGGGACTTCGGGTAACGAATTTTTAACGCATAGGAATGAAGCTTCAATCCTAACTCTCGAGCTTACCGGCTGCTTAAACATGCAAGAATAAAGTATTCGCTTCTCTTCATTAGGCAAATATCTTGCGATGCGGCACTCAAAAAGAATTGGTAAAGCAAAAAAA
>JBEINZ010000232.1:0-4838 GCA_040377825.1 Hyphomicrobiales bacterium
AATAACGGTCCAAATTAATCTTAATGATTTACTAGTTCATCAGAATCTTGCAGCTAAGCTTCCACGTTTAGGTTGCGACAGAACGCGGCCATGCTAAAACAATACTCGAATTCGTAGAAAATTCGAACGATCGCCGCGCGGTCTTGGATGTGCTGTGGTCGTAACAACGATAATAAGTTGTCGGCAATTCAAAAACGACCTTAGTAAACTTAGGATAGGCTTTTGCGTCTCTGTGCTGAGCTTAAACGCTCGGCTCGATGCATGAGCGAATCCCCTGATCCGGATCCGCCGCAACTATCCGGGTCTTCGGGGTGGCCGGTCGGTGCGGGCTAGAGTGGCCTCCTCAAAAGTGGCTAGCACCGGCCGGCCGCAGCTTCAAAATCCCGTCAAACCAAACTCTCCGGTGTCGCGTAGATCTCAAGACCGAGACACAATGGGGGTGGTCATGGCAGCAGCGATTCGATTTCTGGTTCTTCTATATTGTGTCACGGTTGGTTCGATTGATGCGCTCGCGCAAGGTTCAAATACCGAGGACGGTGCTGCCGTGCGGAGTGTTATTGAACGACAGCTCGATGCGTTTCGGCGCGACGACGGGGTCGCCGCTTTCGGCTACGCGGCGCCAAATATAAAATCGCGCTTCGGTACAGTTGATAACTTCATGGCAATGGTGCGTCAGGGGTACCCGCCGGTCTATCGGCCGCGGTCATATGTCTTCACTGAGCTGAAAGTATCGGGACCCGAACTGGAGCAACGCGTTTCGATTGTCGGTCCTGATGACGACGATTGGATCGCGATTTATACCCTCGAACGGCAACCAGATGGAAATTGGCAGATCACGTCCTGCCGTTTGGTTCGAAGCGAAGTGCCACGCGTTTGACGCAAATTGCGCGCGACCGTTGACAATGGCGATCCGAGACGCTCAAGAACGAACTTGATTCCAGTCCAAGGCGCGGTTTCATGTCCCTTCCGAAGGTTGAGTTGGTGCTTGGCGGTGCCCGTTCAGGCAAGACGAGTTTCGCGCTTAATCGTGCTTCTTCGAGCGGTCTATCAAAAGTCTATGTTGCAACTGGTACCGCTGGAGATGGCGAAATGGCCGAGCGGATCGCGCACCATCAGGCTGAGCGCGGCTTAGATTGGGCAACAATCGAAGAACCACTCGATCTGACCGGGGCGTTAAAGTCCAATTCCAATCCGGAACGGATCCTCCTCATTGACTGTCTCACACTCTGGATTTCAAACGTGATGTTCGCCGATCACGATGTCGATCATGAAATCGATGGGCTGACGGCGGCGCTTAAACGGCTCGATGGGCCTGTGATTCTCGTATCCAACGAAGTTGGGCTCGGCATCGTCCCCGACAATGCCATGGCGCGTCGCTTTCGTGATCTTCAAGGTCGCGCAAACCAGCGTGTTGCGGACGTGGCAAACCGTGTGTCCTTTATTGCCGCCGGACTTCCACTGGTTTTGAAGGGGTAACTTCGTCGCTCATGAGTTCAGGATGATCGCTGCCGTTGACTGCCGCTTCTAGAGTTGGTGCAGTCATAACGTGTACACTAGGCTGCCTAATTCCGAACCGAATCATTGCACGGGCGACCGGGCGCGTTACGCCGACCAACACAACGTCCGCGCCGCGATCCGACGCCGTCGCAATAACGCCCTTCAATGCGGCGGCGCCGGTCGTATCGATTAGGGGCACACTGGAGAAGTCCAGAACGATCCGCTTCGGTCGGCTGCCGATGCGGGTGAGCGTCGCGGAGAGTCGGTTCGCCGCGCCGAAGAAGAATGGGCCATTAATCCGATAGACAATGACGTTGTCGGAGAACTCCGGATGGTAGGGTTCCCGCGATCCCGCCGGCGGATCGGCCTCGTCTCGATCAATAAGTCGCGTACCGCCGTGACGCTCAACTTCAACAGCTTCGGCCATATGATGCATGAAGAGTACTGCGGCGAGCACGACGCCAACTTCAATACCCACCGTCAGATCTTGGAACACGGTTAGCGATAACGTCGAGAGCAATACGGCGCGGTCGCCCCAACCGGAATCTCGAATGAGCCGTGCAACGACATCAACCTCACTCATGTTCCACGCGACCACGGTCAAGATCGCTGCAAGCACCGAAAGCGGCACATACGATGCTAGGGGCGCGGCGATTAGTATGAAAATCAAAAGGAAGGCGGCATGCATGATCCCGGAAACCGGGCTTGTCGCGCCAGAGCGGATGTTCGTTGCCGTGCGGGCGATCGCACCGGTTGCCGGTAGTCCACCGAAGAATGCTGAGGCAATGTTTGCAAAGCCTTGCGCGACGAGTTCACAATTCGAGCGATGCCTTCGCCCCGTCATTCCATCCGCCACAACGGCCGAAAGGAGCGATTCGATACCCGCCAGAATCGCTATGGTGACAGCGTCCGAGAATACGGCCTGGATCTTCGCCAAGCTGAAGACTGGAATGTGCGGTGCTGGTGGTATCCGAGGAATCTCTCCAAACTTCGAGCCAACGGTCATGACGTCGAGCGACATAAGGATTGTCAGAAACGACGCGATCATGACCGCAATCAAGAAACCCGGCCATTTTGGACGGTATCGGCGCAGAACGAGAATTACGAAGATCGAAATGGCGGATAGAGCTAATGCCGTGGGTTGAAGGGTCGGTAGGGCCGCGAACAACGCCTCAAGTTTCGGGATTAAATCGCCAGGGAGCTTGTCAGTCGTGAGACCAAGAAGATCGGCGAGTTGGCTGAAGAAGATTGTCACGCCTATCCCGGCCGTGAAACCGATCGTAACGGGGTAGGGGATGTACTTGATGTATGTTCCAAGTCGCATGTATCCGATGACAACGAGAATAATCCCCGCAAGCAGCGTGGCGAGTAGAAGCCCGTCATAGCCGTGGCTCCCGATTGATCGATAGACCACCACGATAAAAGCGGCCGTCGGTCCGCCAATCTGAAATCGGCTGCCGCCGAGCGCGGAGATTATGAATCCGGCGATAATTGCGGTGAACAGTCCCCTGTCGGGGGTGGTTCCGGAGGCGATGGCAATGCCCATCGCCAATGGCAGGGCAACGATAGCAACTGTCAGTCCGGCAACCACGTCCGCGCTAAACCGCTTAAGGTCATATCCTTCTCGAAGGGTCGTGATCAATTTGGGCGTAAACAGATCGACAAAGCGGTCCGGAGGATCGGTTTGCGGATCATGCGTGCGGGACATGGCAACTCCGTCCGGCCGGATCGGACATCTGGATGACATGACGCTAGCACGACCGCTTTGATTAGCGCGTACGTTGAAGTCCGGACCTTAGGTGACCGAATTACGGTGAATGGTAGTAGCTGAAAGCTTAAGCAGAGGCCGACTCGCCTGCAGGGACGACAGTTGGTCGAGGTTCAGACACAGTTACGAGCCTGTCGAGCGCCGCCAATAGGTGCGGTTGGCACAAGACCGCCATTCGCTCCTTTGGAGAAAGCCAGCGCAGTGCCTCATCGAGCGAGACCGCTTCGCCAATTTTTGCCTCCGCCATGATCGGATCGAGATCGGGCCTGCCGCGTTCGCGCAAGGGGGCGGGGAGAAGGGTTCGCTCGTGCAAATCGCGCAATCGGCGGTCGTGCAGCACGCTTTCAAGACCGTCCTCGACTTCGGGAAGCTCGGCCTCGGCCTCGCTCTGCCTGACGGTTGCTCGGCGAATCACGTCGGGTACGCGCGTTTCTTCGGGAATCACGAGAAGGCCGATGCGTCGCATCGCGAGGCCGATTTCGGCCGATCCGCTCGCCCATGAAATCGCGATCGCTCCAATCAAGCCGACCAACGTAGGTGTCATCCAGGCTAGGATCGCCGGCGAGATCGCATAGGCCGCTAGGCCCATCAAAACACCAATCGCGACATGTTGCCAATGCTGGCGCACCACTTCGACAAAGGCGATCCCGCCGTCGTCACGCCGTTGCGTCTTCCAACCCGAATCGCGGCCGGACAGAATCTCAACGACATGACGAGTTTGAATCAGCATCATGACCGGAGCAACCGCCGCGGATAGGACGGTCTCCACCAATAGGCTCGCGATGATCGCCGCGGCTCCGCCCGCTGCGCGGCGTACATCGCTTCGCATGAGCGATTCGATCGTGCCGAGCACTTTCGGCAACATCAGAACAGCCATGGTGATCAGAAAGAGCTGCAAGGCACGCTCGGAATCGAAGCGCGGCCAAGCTGGAAACAGCGAGAAGTCCTTTGAGAAGTATTCCGGCCGAATGAACCGAGCCTGAAGTGCGAGCGCCAACCCGGTCAACAGTAACATGAGCCAAATTGGCGATGCGAGATAGCTCATGATCCCCGTCGCAAAATGGACCCTTGACGGCCAAGCCAGCCCACGCGCGAACAAAATTGGCAAATGCTGGATGTTACCTTGCGCCCACCGACGATCCCGCGATGCAACATCAAGTAAAGATGGTGGGCTTTCTTCGAAAGATCCGCCGAGCCAAGGCACCATTTTGACGGCCCAGCCGGCGCGTCGGATGAGCGCGGCTTCCACGAAATCGTGGCTCATCACGTGCCCGCCGAAAGGGCGTCGCCCTCGAAGATCGGGCAGACCACACGCCTCGGCAAAAGCCTTGGTGCGGATAATCGCGTTATGGCCCCAATAATTCCCGTCGCGTCCGTGCCAGATCGCTAAGCCGCGTGCAATGACCGGGCCGTAAATGCGCCCAGCGAACTGCTGAAGTCGGGCGAACAGCGTGTTGCGGTTCACAATGACCGGAAGTGTCTGGATGATGCCTGCGCGCGGATCGTCCTCCATCAGCTGCGCCAGCATAACGAGCGTCTCGCCCTCCATCAGGCTGTCAGCGTCGAGTACGAG
>JBEINZ010000257.1:0-4218 GCA_040377825.1 Hyphomicrobiales bacterium
CGTCGACCTGTTCGGGCTCTCCGGCCGCGGGCGTTCCAGGACGCGGGGAGTATTTGAAGGTGAAGGCCGAGGCATAATCAGCCTCCTCGACGATCCGAAGGGTCGCCTGGAAATCGTCCTCGGTTTCACCGGGGAACCCGACGATGAAATCACCGGAGAGCGCCATATCAGGCCGCGCCGCACGGATTTTTTCGATCAGGCGGAGATATTCCGCGCGCGTGTGTCGGCGGTTCATCGCCGCGAGAATACGGTCGGAGCCGGACTGCACCGGCAAATGCAGATAAGGCATGAGCGACGGCAGCTCACGATGCGCCGCGATCAAGTCGTCGTCCATGTCGCGCGGATGGGACGTCGTATAGCGTATCCGGTCGAGGCCGGGCACATCCGCCAACCGCCGCACGAGCCGGCCGAGGGACCAAGAATCGCCGCCGGGACCATCGCCGTGATACGCGTTGACGTTTTGGCCAAGCAGCGTGATTTCGCGAACGCCGGCTTCCGCAAGCCGTTCGGCATCGCCGACAACCTGCGACACCGGCCGAGACACTTCGGCGCCGCGGGTATAGGGAACGACGCAGAAGGTGCAAAACTTGTCGCATCCTTCCTGCACGGTTAAAAACGCGGTCGGTGTTTGAGCGCGCCCGACTCGCGCAAGTTTGCCGAGCGCGGCGAATTTTTCGTCGATTTCGAATTCTGTTTCAATCATGCGACGCCCTTCGGCGACGCCGTCGACGAGTTCGGGAAGCCGATGAAAACTTTGCGGCCCGAAAACCATGTCCACAACGGGTGCGCGGCGCATGATTTCACGACCCTCGGCTTGCGCCACGCAGCCGGCCACGCCGATCACGAGATTTTTGCCGCCTGCGCGCCGTTCCGCCTTCAGTTCGCGCAAGCGTCCAATCTCGGAATAGACCTTTTCCGAAGCTTTTTCACGGATATGACACGTGTTGAGGATAACGAGGTCCGCGTCGTTGAGATCGTCTGTTGGCTCGTAGCCGTGTCCACCGAGCACGTCGGTCATGCGCTCGGAATCATACACGTTCATCTGGCAGCCATAGGTGCGAACCAGGACTCGCTTCTTGTCGGTCATCACTCTCGGTTTCGATCGAATGGGAGTCGGCCGGACCCCGCTCGTGTGTTTCTACCGCGAAATAGCGTCATTGAGAATAGCGGCGGCTCATGACCGCTCCGCGACGTTCTCTCCATGAATCTGAAAGTGTAATCCAGGGCGACTAGCCAGCCCGGTTGCAACCAGGTCGCGAATTTGGTCCTCCAAAGTGCGCGCGAGCGCCTTGCGATCGGTTGTCTCGTCGAATGGAATCGGATTACCCCAGATCAAGTAGATATCAATTGGTCCAGCAGCGAATAAATCCCAAAGATGCCGCGGTAGTTCCATATCCCCGTACCAAGCCACGAGCGGCCTGTCGGCCCGCCCGGTCGGCAATCCGCCAAGCCGCGCGAAAACGACCGCGAGCGGTTGCACCAATACCTGCTCATGGCCTCCGGCCAAGGCATTACGGGCCGCGCCGATCAAGGCCGATCGAAATGGCAGGACGTGGGTGCCATTGGACGAAGTTCCTTCCGGAAACAACACCATGGCATCCCCATCGGCCAACCGATCGGCGATTTCACGAGCGGCGCGTCCGGCGTCGTGACGACGCGCGCGCTCGACAAAGACCGTGCGCTGAAGTCGAGCAAAGAGACCAAACAGCGGCCACGTCGCCACCTCGCTCTTTGCCACGAAGGAAAGCGGCATCTGACTGCCGATAACCGAGATATCGAGCCAGGAGATATGGTTCGACGTGACAAGAAGCGGCCGATGGCCGGCCGGCGACCCAAGAGTGGTCACCTTGACGCCGGCGGCCTTAAGCGCCGTCTTGTGCCACCAAACCGGCAGCGTTCGACCGAGACGCCAGCCATGTTTCACCGCGAGAATCTGGATCGGAAGCGCAACGAGCGTCGTTGCCGCAAGATGCAGGATGGCACCGATCGCCCGCGCGCGCCCGACGAAAGTCGGCGGCGATAGGCTATGTCGTGGGCTTTTGGCAGGTGACGATCGGGCGGCAGCGGGCGTTCGCATGGCGTGCCTTCGAAGCGAGACGAGCTCTAGTCGATAGTCTTGGTGTCGGCGGTTTCGAGCGGAATGCCATAGAGTTCCAAGCGATGATCGACCAACCGGAACCCCAATTCTCGGGCAACAAATTCCTGCAGCTTTTCGATATCCTCGCTGCGGAACTCGATGACGCGGCCGGAGCGCAGGTCGATGAGATGATCGTGATGCTCCTCGGGAACGGTCTCGTAGCGTGATCGCCCGTCGCGAAAATCATGCCGCTCGATGATGCCGGCATCCTCGAAAAGCTTCACCGTCCGGTACACCGTTGAGATCGAGATGCGCCGATCGATAGCCACGGCGCGCCGGTGCAGCTCCTCCACATCGGGGTGATCGGAGGCGCCTTCGATAACGCGCGCGATAACACGGCGCTGCTCGGTCATGCGCATGCCCTTGATAAGACATTGCTCCTCGAGCGTCGGCTCGGCGCTCGCCCCTGCCCCAGTCTGCTCGCTTCCGTTCAAGACCGCGCCCTCGGAAGGTTACCTACACCGTGTACCGACCGAGGCCGTTGTCCCGATCGCGTCATGCCAAAAGCGGCGATTATCGGAGATCGGCCCGCATGACAAGCGCGCTTGCCCCAGGCGTCGACCCGCCCGCATAGTAGCCTTTACGCTCGCCGACCTTGACGAAGCCGAGCCTCGCGTAAAGCGCGAGAGCCGGCATGTTTCCCGCATCGACTTCAAGGAAAACGCTCGTGATCCGATCGCGATAAAGTCGACGAAAGGCCGTGTCGATCAGTCGGCGGGCGATGCCGCGACCCCTATGGTTCGGGTCGATCGCGATTGTCAAGATTTCGGCCTCGTCGGCCGCGGCGCGAGTCAGCAAGAAGCCAATCGGACTTTTCGTGCCCCAAACGTTCGCTCGCCTCGCGACCAAGCAAGAAACCATTGGATCGAGCATCAGCGCGACCAACGCGTCGGCATCCCATTCCCGCTGAAAGCAAGCGGCATGGATTGCGGCAAGCGCCGGCGCATCCTCAACCCGCGCATCCTCGATCGCGACAGGCGGTTGCGGCAGCCACCAGAGGAAGGAGCTCATCATCCGGCCTCCGGCGACGAGAGGCGCGCGACCCGGCCGCCGTGCTGCGGTGCCGCGTCCGCCGCGCGGATGTAAAGCGGCACTGGTGGGGCGCCGGGCAGAGGCGAACGCGCGCCGATCCTGGCAACAGCCTCGATCGCGGGAAATCGGTCGAGACCGCAAACATCTAGAGCATTTCCCGAGCGGATGGGGCCATTCGATCGATAAGGAATTGCTCCGGAGTCTAGACCTTGAGCCGGTCCTTTTCGTTCGGATCGCTTCGATCCGAACGGGACAGGCTCTAGCCGCTTGCTGGCGGCATCCGCAACGAGCCCGGCGCCCGAGCCGATCAAAGCCGCGCCGGCTTCGATGGCGCGATCTGCCGCCGCTTGAAGGTCCATGATCGCCGGATCACCGAGAAGGCCCGCCCCCGCATGCTGTACCACGCCGGCATAGACCTCGCCCCGTCGCGCGTCGATTGCCGCCATGACGGCGCCGTCGACAGCCGCCCCCGCGGTCAGCGCCTGAAGCGTGTTGACGCCGACAATCGGCCGGCCGGCGGCCAGCGCGAGGCCACGTGCTGTTGCAACCCCAACGCGGATGCCGGTAAAGCTGCCCGGCCCAATCGTGACGGCAATGCGATCCAGCGCGTCGAAACCGATACCGGCTCGGCTCATGACGGCGGCTAAAACGCTCATCAACCGTTCGGCATGGCCGCGACCGATATCCTCGCTTATCGACGACACGATCCGATCGGCCGCGGCGTCGTAAACGGCTGCCGCGCAGGCATCAAGAGCGGTATCGATCGCAAGAACAAGCATGAGGCCGTTCTAACCGCCTGGAAAGGGGTAAGTCGAGCGGACTTTGACACGACCATCGAGCGTGCGGTGCCGAAGCCGAAACTGAAAGGGCCGCCCCGGTTGAGAGCGGCCCTTCCGCCGCGAATAGCGCGGCATTTCTCCATGACCAGACGAGTCACGGGCATTGCACTGTCACATCCGCGAAGGGGAGCGGAGAGGCTGGGCCGACGCGTGCCCTAGAGCCGATCCCGTACGGATCGCTTCGATCCGAACGAAAAGGACCGGCTCAAG
>JBEINZ010000236.1:0-4672 GCA_040377825.1 Hyphomicrobiales bacterium
CAACAAATGCGTCGCCTCCACCCTATCGCCATCCGCGAGGATGAGCGCCGCCCCCCGCGGACGCGGCTCCACCCGAAGGATGCGGGCGTCTTCAACGATGTTCAGTCCGTCCGCGACGAGGCGCGCGCGGATTGGAGCGGCAAGATCCGGATCCTCGCGGGCGAGGATTTTTCCAGCCTCAAGCACCGTGACCTCCGAGCCGAGCCGGCGGTAGGCCTGCGAAAGTTCCAGGCCGATGGCGCCGCCGCCCACGACGGCGAGGCGGCTCGGCAGCGTATCGATGTCGAAGATCGTCTCATTGGTGAGGAAAGGGACTTGGTCGAGCCCGGCGATCTCGGGAATGGCCGGGCGGGAGCCCGTGGCGATCACGAACCGTCGGGCGCGGATCGTCGCGTCGGCGACCTCCACCGTTCGCGGATCGGTAAAGCGCGCATGACCGGCGATGACGGTGACGCCCAATCTCGTGAACCGTTGCACGGAGTCGTTTGGCGCGATCGCGGCGATCACGGAACGGATATGAGCGGCAACGGCGGGAAAGTCCACGCTCGGGTCTCCCGCGTGGATGCCGAAACCTGGCGCCTCTCGGATCATCGTCGCCCGCTTGGCGGCCGCGATCAGGGCCTTGGATGGGACGCAGCCGACATTGAGGCAATCCCCGCCCATGCGGGCGCGCTCGATAAGGACAACATCGACCCCAAACGCGGCGGCCGCGGCCGCAACCGAGAGACCGCCGCTACCGGCACCGATGATGCAGATGTCAGGTGTGAGAATTCGGGACACGTTGTGGTTCCAGAGCCCATCAGGTTGATTGTTTGCGGCCGAGAAAGTGCCGAAAGACGATCGGAAGGAGCGCCAAGAGCCCAAGCGCGCATAGTCCGATCACGAGTTCCGGCGAGATCAGGCGCAAGGGATCGATGTCGACCGCGCAGGCCGCTCCAGCGAGGCAATCGCCGCGCGCGGCGATTTCCCGCGCGACGATCGCATCAAGCCCGGCGCCGATCACGGCGAACGCGATCGTGGCGGGAATGATCCCAATGGCGGTCGCCACCACAAACGGGACGAGACGCATACCGAGAAGCCCCGGCGCGAGATTAACGATCCAGAAGGGCACGACCGGGATCAAGCGCAGCACCAGAAGATAGGTAAAGGCGTCGCGCGCGAAGCCATCGGCAACCTTTGAAAGCAGCGGACCGGCGCGCTTGCGCAGTGCCCCGGCGAAAGCGCCGCGCGCGGCGAGGAACAGAGCCGTGGCGCCGGTCGTCGCCGCCGCGACCGTAACGGCTGTTCCAAGCGGCCAGCCGAACAGAAAGCCGCCCGCGAGGGTCAAGACGACCGCCCCTGGCAGGGAAATGGCAACGGCCGCTGAATAGAAGGCGAAAAAGGCGGCGATCGAGAGCGTCGGATTCTCGGAGACGAAACCCGCCAGGATTGTCCGGCTCTCGATTAGGGATCGGAGCGTAAAGACATGGTGCCAATCCATGCCGACTCCGACGACGATCACAAGCAAAATCACGGCAATCGGCGCGTAGCGCAGATAGCCTTGGTGGCCGGAGGCTTTACCAGTCGCAACGGTCGGTGTTGTCGCTGGCAACGGCCTAGAATTGCCGTTATCGTGATCGGCGTTCTCAGTCATGACCGCAATCTACACCACAGACACAGGCCGTGGTGCGACATCACTGGTAATTGAGCCAAGCGTGAACACTGCGTCGCGGGTCGTGGCGCAGCCACTCACTTGACCATACAAGTTCGGACGGCCGCGGATGCGTTGACTTGGACGGGTGGCGACCCTATAAGCCCTTCAGACCGGGACGATCCGTCCTCCGAGGTCGCGTTCGCGCGCCCGAGGATCGGTTCCTCATCGTGATCAACCCGTTGGGATGCCTTACCGAGGCTCCCGAACGGGGTTGTCGCGAAGTCTTGCGCCTCGGCGATCAGCGACGATCGCCGCCAAACCGCAGGCAGAGGAATCGTATCCGTCGAGGAGGCGGGGCGTTCGCCCATCCGGACAAACGAAACCTATCAAGAGGGGGCCGCCCTCGGCGGTCTTGGCCCATGAAACGGACGTATCAACCTTCCAAGCTGGTGCGCAAGCGCCGCCACGGCTTTCGCGCACGGATGGCCACCAAGGGCGGTCAGCTCGTGCTGAGCCGTCGTCGCGCGCGGGGCCGCAAGCGCCTTTCGGCGTGAGCGCGCGCCGCCTCCCAATCGATCAGGATGGCGGCGGCAACGGACGACGGAGGCTCCGGTTCGGGCTCGATGAGTATCGGGGCCGGCGGGATCATCGCGAAACATCCTAGTGCGAGGCAAGACCGGAACGCCGCATGGCCATGTCCCGCCTCAAGAAACGTGCCGAGTTCCTGGCCGTCGCCAAAGGCGCGCGGTCGGCTCGGCGCTGGTTCGTTTTGCAGGCGCTCGCCGAACGTGATCCGGACCATTCGGCGCGTATCGGTTTCACGGTGACCAAGAAGGTGGGCAACGCGGTTGTCCGCAATCGAGTGCGCCGTCGCCTGAAAGAGGCCGCGCGGCACGTCGGCGACGCGTCAGCGATGCCGGGATATGACTACGTGCTGATCGGCCGTGACGAGGCGCTGCGCGTCGACTTAGAGATTTTGAAGGCCGATCTCGTCGGAGCCTTTAGGTCCGCCAACTTGTCGATCGCGCGCGGCGACCGGCGTTCAGAAGCGCCGCGCCCCGGGCGCCGCGACACGAAACCTTCCGCCGGGACCACCGGCGGTTCTGGCGAAGCGGTTGTCGCTTCCCCATCTCTTCGCGACCGGCCGACGGCCGATGACGCTAGCCCCGGTGGGACCCGATGATCGATAATAGAAACTATATCATCGCAATCGCGCTCTCGATCGTGGTGTTATTCGGCTGGCAATACTTTATCGCCGGCCCCCGTCTCGATGCTGAACGTCAACGCCGCCTCGCCGAGATCCAGGCAACACAGCAGGCAACCGCGCCGCAGGGCCAAGGCATCATCGGTCAGAGCGTTCCGGGACAGGTCGCGCCTGTTGTTGGTCTACCGGGTCAACCCAATGCCGGTCCGGCGAGCCCCCAGGCGATTGCCTCCGGCGGACTGACCGGTTTCGATCGCGTAACCGCGCTCGCTCAAAGCCCGCGCATCACCATCGATACTGCGGCGATCCTTGGCTCGATCGGCCTGAAGGGCGGGCGGATCGATGACCTGAAGCTGAGGGGTTATCGCGAGACGGTCGACAAAAACAGCCCGAACATCATTCTTCTGTCGCCGCAGGGTGCCGAACATCCCTACTTCGCAGAGTTCGGATGGCTTCCCGATGTGGCCGCGCCCGTGAAGGTGCCGACGGCCGATACGCTTTGGACCCAAGAAGGTTTTGGTTCGCTGACCGAGGGCACGCCTGTGGTCCTGACCTGGGACAACGGCGAAGGCCTCGTGTTCAAGCGGACGATCGCGGTCGATCAGAAGTATATGTTCACGGTTACGGATCAGGTGACGGCGTCGGGCGGCCGTGCCGCGAAGTTGATGCCCTATTCGGGCGTCCGGCGCGTCGGCACGCCGACAGTGTCCGGCTTCTACATTCTGCATGAAGGCTTGATTGGCGTCTTCGGCGACGAGGGCCTCAAGGAAATCGGCTACAAACAAGTCGCCGACTCCAGGGAGATCAAGGCGGCCAAAGTCGCCGGCGGATGGATCGGCTTCGTCGACAAGTATTGGGCGACGGCGCTGATCCCCGACAGCACCGTTGCAATGCAGCCGATTTTCGCCTCGCAGAAGTCCGGTCTGATCGACACCTATCAAACCTTCATGGTGGGCGACGCCGTAACCGTGGCGGACGGCCTGCCGACGACCGCGACCACGCGGCTATTCGCCGGCGCCAAGGAAGTCAGCACCGTCGACGGCTATGCGGCGCAGTACGGTATCTCCCGCTTCGATCGCCTGATCGATTGGGGCTGGTTTTACTTCCTGACCAAGCCGCTCTTTCATCTGATCGACTGGCTCTACAGGTTCCTGGGCAATTTCGGCCTCGCGATTCTCGCGGTGACCGTGATCTTGAAGGGCGTTTTCTTCCCGCTTGCCAACAAGTCGTATGACTCAATGAGCAAGATGAAGAAGGTGCAACCGGAAATGAAAGAGCTTCAGGATCGCTTCAAAGACGACAAGATGAAGCAGCAGCAGGCTCTCATGGAGCTTTACAAGCGGGAGAAAATCAATCCGCTGTCCGGCTGCTTGCCGATCTTGATCCAGATCCCGGTGTTCTTCGCGCTCTACAAGGTGCTGTTCGTCACCATCGAAATGCGCCACGCGCCCTTCTATGGCTGGATTCACGACCTGTCGGCCCAGGACCCGACCTCGATCCTCAACCTGTTCGGCCTGCTGCCCTACAATCCCAATGCCTATATCCCGGCGGTGATCAGCTTCATCTCCATCGGCGCCTGGCCCATCATCTATGGCGTGACGCAGTGGATGCAGACAAAGCTCAATCCGCCGCCGCCCGATCCGATCCAGGCCAAGATGTTCGCCTTCATGCCGGTGATCTTCACCTTCATGTTCGCCACCTTCCCGGTCGGCCTGGTGATCTATTACGCCTGGAACAACCTGCTTTCGGTGGCGCAGCAGTGGTACATCATGAAGCGCGAAGGCGCGGATGTGAGCTTCTTCAACAAGCCTGCCGCGCCCAAGAAGCTCACGGCC
>JBEINZ010000270.1:0-3965 GCA_040377825.1 Hyphomicrobiales bacterium
ATCCTTGCAGCTACCTTTCGAAAACGTTGGCCATGTCCCGTAAATGCGAAGAGTTCATCCAGTCCGGAATCGCACGAACGGCGGTAACTCGGCGCCAGTTTAGCCTTTCGCTGTTGGCTACTGCAACGGTGGCTTCGAGTCCGGCCTTATCGCTGGAGGGCGCTGCCGCCGACGAAATGCCGTCGGAAGCCGTATCCGCGCCTGACAAGGCTTGGAACAGGGCTTATCTGGTCCGACCGCCCGGATCAGTTAGACGACCAGGCGTCTTGATCATGCACGACAATCGTGGACTCAATCGCTATTTTCGCAACGTTGCTAAACGCTTAGCGGCCGAAGGCTTCATTGCGATGGCGCCCAATTTCGTACCCGTATCGCCGCCAACGGAGGAAGACTCGCGAGAGGCCCGCGACGAACTCTTGCGGATGCCTACGCCCCAAATTATTACTAAACTTGATGATTGCGCTCAGTTTCTCTCGCGCCATCCAATGTGCACCGGAGAAGTCGCGGCGCTTGGTTTTGTGTGGGGCGGGTCCTTCGTGGCGGATCTCATTTTGACCAGCGCAACGCTTCGCACGGCCGTTCTATACTACACACCGCCTCCGAAGCCGAGCGACGCGCCGAAGATACGTATGCCAGTTCTTTTGCACTTTGTCAGCAATGACGAACGTACTGCTCCTTATGTCTTTCCTTTTGAAAATAAAATGATCGGACTGGGAAAAGAATTCGAGCACTACATCTATGACCGTGTAGTTCCTGGCTTCGATCAAGAAACAAACAAGAAAATCTACGATAAAATAGCATCTGTCGCCTTTGAGCGAACTGTACAATTTTTACGTCGACATCTTTCACGAGAGCGTAAATCGGGTTGAGTTATCTATGTCACACAACCATATATTGAAGAAAAAGTTCCTATCGATCATTGTCGTCGCGCGTGACTTTTTCACGATTGTCTTTGCGTCAAAAACCGATGTTTATCTGGTGACCAAGTCGGAAACTCGACGACACGGGATGGCGCGATCTTAAAATGCTCATGAAGCCGATTGTTCTACAGCTGATTCCCTCTCTGGGAGATGGCGGCGCCGAACGTTCGGTAATTGAAATGGCTGATTTTTTAGCAAGGAAAGGCTGGCGAAGTCTCACAGCAAGCGCGGGGGGGCCGCTGGTCGCATTGATTGAAGATGCGAGTGAAAGGCATTTTGAACTCCCTCTTGCATCGAAGTGGCCGTTGCAGATTCTGCGAAACGCATTCGCGATCGCACGACTTATTGAGGCTGAGCAGGTCGATATCGTGCATGTTCGCAGCCGGGCGCCCGCTTGGTCCGCGTGGATCGCATGTCGATACCTTATCAAGCGACCGGTCCGCTACGTTTCGACGTTCCACGGGCTTTACAACAGCAATTCCGTGCTGAAGCGCTGGTACAATCGCGTGATGCTGAAGGGACCCTGGGTGATCGCGAACTCGCAGTTCACCCGCCGACATATCGCAGGCGTTTACGGCTACCCGTTCGAGCGGATCGTCGTGGCGGCCCGTGGCGTGGATACCGCTCTGTTCGATCCGTCTCTGCTGGCGCCACATAACCGGGCCTCTGTGCGAGCGGAGTTCGCGGTTCCCGATGACGCACTCCTCGCTATCAAGGTTGCACGCCTTACGGGCTGGAAAGGGCATGTGGAACTCTTGAAGGCGTTGGCCCGGACACCCCGGTCAATCTTTCTGCTGCTGGTCGGTTCGGACGCGCGCGATGGTGCGTATCGGGCTGAGTTGGAAGCCCTCACCGCCTCGCTCGGGATCGCGGATCGCGTCCGATTTGCCGGAAGCCGGCGCGATATTCCCAGACTTATTGCAGCGGCGGATCTGGCGCTTTCCTGCGCGAATAAGCCGGAGGCCTTTGGCCGCGCGATCGTGGAGGCAGCGGCAATGGGTGTGGCGTCAATCGCCACCGCACATGGTGGCAGCCTTGAGACCGTCATTGACGGAGCGACAGGATACTTGGTTCGTCCAGGCGACGAAGTCGCGCTTGCGGCCGCGCTTAAAATTGCCGCGGCGGATCGGTCGCGGCTTGGAATGATGGGCGGCGCAGCTAAGGACTTCGTGCTGGCAAACTATACCGTGGAAAGATGCTGTTCAGCTGAAATGAGCGTTTACCGGACGCTTTTGGCCGGTCAACGCGAGGCGATCACGTTAGAGGAAGGGGAACCTCTGGTTCGTTCTTCGTCCTCTTGATTGTGAGCGCCGTCTTGACCCCTGCGACGGTTGGTACCTTTGTCAATTCGTCGATGACGAAAGAATGAACCGTTTTGAGGTCTGGCGCGACGCATTTCAGCATGAAGTCGACATCTCCAGACAGTATCCAACATTCGCGTACGAGTTCCCAATCGCGCACGCGGTCTTCAAAGGCAGCAAGATCAACGTCTGCCTGGCTAGAAAGACTTACGAAAGCAAACATCGTCACTTCAAACCCAAGCATCTTCTCGTCAAGCAGTGCTCGATAGCCCGAAATTATGCCGGCTTCCTCCAGTGAACGAACACGCCTTAGGCAAGGCGGCGCCGATATTCCAACCCGTCTCGCCAACTCGACATTCGTCATCCGCCCGTCTCTCTGGAGCTCCCGCAATATGTTCCAGTCGATCTCGTCGAGGCAGATCTTCAAGGCGGTTACTTTCTCAATGTCGTGTTACGAGGAGCGGCCAGTCCAGTCCCGTTCCGTTCGGTGCCTAGGCGCTGGGCCTAGGATTCCGTAACGGTAACATGCAAAATAGCTGCCTCAATTCCGTTCGCGGATATCTTCATTAGAGTAATCCCATAAACGAGGCTGAACGAACGATTGAACAGAACCCCATGACTGCGCAAGATCAGATTTCTGATATGCAGCAAGCACACGATCTAAAGAGCGCCTGGATTTTGACGTCCGGCCATATTGGTCACGAGGTCAAGTGCCTTGGCATCGCCGCGGCGCTTGGCCTCGTGGCAGAGACGCGGATCGTGCCAACAAGGCCGCCCTGGTCTTGGCTCGCGCCTTGGGGCCCGGTCCCGCCGAACTCGCCAATCATTCGTCAGCCGTTCCCCGATCTTGTTATCGCTTCAGGCCGCCAAGCCGCACCGTATGCAAGGTTCGTCCGAACCCGGTCAGGCGGCAAGACATTCGTGGTCGTCATCGACAATCCCGCGATTTCGACCCGTTATTTCGATCTCGTCTGGACCAACAGCCACGACAAATTGGTTGGTGCCAATGTTCTGAAAACCTTGACGTCGCCGCATCCTTTCGGCGACGGCCGTATCGCGACGTCGGCAGCCTCGCTCGCGTTACGACTGCCAGCAGCCTCAGCGGGACGCCGTCTTATTGGGGTCATGGTTGGCGGAGCGTCGAAGGCATATCAGTTAAACGTCGAGGTCGCGATCAAGCTTGGGAAAGATCTTGCGAACTTCGCGCGTTCCTCCGGCGCGTTCCTTATCGTGACGCCGTCCCGCCGAACGGGGTCGGAGCAGACCGCAGCGATTGCTAGGCAATTGCCTTCCGAAGATGCATCGGTCTGGGACATGACATCAGGCGACAATCCCTACCCGGGAATCCTCGGCCTTTGCAGTTCGTTTGTGGTGACCTGCGATTCCGTCAATATGCTCGGTGAAGCAGCCGTTACCGGTAAGGCGATCCGCGGCTATCGACTGCCGGGTGGAACGGCAAAATTCGACGCCTTCCATCGCGGGCTTATCGAGCTCGGGGCGATGCGCTGGTTTGACGCCGATTATCAAGACTGGAGCTACACGCCGATCGATTCCACGGTCGAGATCGCCCGAGCCATCGCCGCGCGCGCCTCGGGGCGACATCGGCGACTGACAGAACGATCAACCTGAACAAAATTGTTTATCGGTCACCTCGCCTGCTCCGGGAATGGGCAGTGCACAGAAATGCCTCTAGCGCATTTCCCGATCGGATGGGTACATCCGATCGATAAGGAATTGCTCCAGA
>JBEINZ010000181.1:0-6609 GCA_040377825.1 Hyphomicrobiales bacterium
GGCGCTCCGCCAAAGCCGCCGATGAATTGTTCAGGCTAGAGGCTGCACGATTGCGGTTTCTATCTCCCAAACCCGAAGACCGGCAAGGCGCTCTGGAAAAGCTTTGGGACGCTTTTGAGCGATTGAAGACGCTTGAGCCCGGCTCCAATAAGCGTGTCCAGGCGGATGCGCTCTTGGATCGGGTGGCCGCGTCAGCGTCGGGTTATCGACAGATGTTGACGCGTGAGGCGGCAGAGCTGACGATGATCGGCAACAGCTTCCGCATTCGGCATTCTGAGATCACCCAGGAAGCGTTAACTTCGGCTGATCAGCTCGATTACCTGTTCACGAGAATGTTCGCGTTTGTCCGCACGGTGTTGAAGGCAACGGGCCGAGGTGGATAACACGCCTTTGACAATCATGATTTAATGTCTTAGTGATTTGTTGAAATCACTAAAAAAGTAGATGTTGAGGGGGAGTTCCGTTGTGTCACGAGCTCCTTTAAAGGGACGGAGCGTTGAACCTGCTGGGGAGCCCGAAGTCCCATTGCAGGTCACGATTCCGAAGCGGGTCAAGCGGGCTCTCGATCTTAAGTCGGTGGAGACCGGACGAACGCGCCGCGCGCTCGTGTTGGAGGCGTTACGCGCGGTCGGAGTTACAGTAAGCGACGACGATGTCGCCGGACGGCGGGGGGCCAAGAAGCGGTGATCAAGTCCCCTACGCTAAAGCGTCGTTTGCTCGCGCTCGAAAATTCGCCGCCGAGCGCCTGGCGCGAGACTGGCGTCAACGCTCGGCCCAATCTGCACGGCCTTCTTCGCTACCCAGCCATGATGGTGCCCCGTATGCAGGGCGATATCATCGACGTGATCCTTGCCCACCGGCCAGGCGTTTGTCGCGTGCTGGACCCGTTCGTCGGTTCCGGAACAGTGATGACCGAGGCCCTTATACGCGACCTCGATTTCACGGGTGTCGACATCAACCCGCTGGCGGCGCTGGTCTGCGAAGCGAAAGCCGCGATCGATGCAGGCGCCGATGTCGAAGGCGCGGCCCAAACGGTCCTAGCGGCCCTGCGGCGGGACGTCTGTGAAACGGTCGATGTTGATTTCCCCGGTCGAACCAAATGGTTCGGCGATTCGAGCGCGGCAAAATTTTCGATCCTGCGACGGGCGATCATGCAAGTCGGGGCGGTTGGCGAGCGCAAGGTCATGTGGACCGTATTCGCCGAAACCGTCCGCCTATGCTCGAACAGCCGGACGAGCACCTACAAGCTTCATATCCGCAAGCCAGACGATCGTGTCGCCGCGGAGCGCGTGCTGGAGACCTTCGAGGCCCATCTGCGTCAGGCGTTAGCCCGGGTGCGCGAGTATCGTGACCTTCTTGGCGAGCGTTGCGGTGGCCGGCCGTCAGTTCGGATCATCTGCGACGACGCGCGGAAGGCCGAGCTGGACTGGGCGAGTTCGGACCACCAGATCCTCGTTACCTCGCCGCCCTATGGCGATAACCAGACCACGATCCCGTACGGACAGTTTTCATACCTTGCGATGCGGTGGATACCGCAAAGCGATCTGCCAAGCGCTTTCGCGACTGAACTCATGGCCAACACCCACGCGCTCGACACTTTCAGCCTAGGCGGCACCGTCCGCGGAGCGGAAGAAAAGGAGGCCGCAGTGCGAAGCGCGTCACGGTATTTCGATGCCTTCGTGCGCGAAGCCGAACGCACGGATCGCAGTCGGGCAATCCGGAAGGTCACCAGCTTCATCGCTGATTTTGCCGAGGCCCTGATCCATTTGCGTTCGGGATCGACGGGCACGGCGCATTGGGTGTTGACTACTGGAAATCGGACGGCGGCAGGGTTGACTGTGCCGTTCGACGCGATCTGTAAGGACCTAGTCACTGGGCTCGGCGGAAGGCCTATCGCCTCTCTGCGGCGCGAATTGCCGAGCAAGCGGATGCCGTCGCGCAATTCCCAGGGCGCCATGATCACTGCAGAAACCACAACCGTCGTTGAGTTCAGTTGATGGCTGACACGGCTGACCACCATCCAGAGCTCCGGGTTGGAGCGCACGTGCTTGTCCAACTCGGAAGCGAGCTAGTAACCGATGTCGAGCAAGCGATCCTTGAGTGCGTAAAGAACGCATACGACGCGGATGCGCTGGGCTGCCGGATCGATATCGACACCCGCGAGGTCGGCTCACTGTCCGAGGTTGGATCGGTCGACAGGTTCTGGGGCTTCGACAAGCCCGCGGAGACCGTGACCGTCGAATTGCTCGATCAAGATGGTCACCCTCTCAAGGCCAAACCGGACGCCGGCGACACCGATATCACGCGAAAGCTGAACTACACCGGTCGCATTACGATCGAGGACAAGGGGGACGGGCTTGATCCCGAAAAACTTCGCAGTTCTTGGCTCGTTATCAGCGGCTCGAACAAACGAGGCGCGATGGGGGGCCAGAAGTCCAAGACCACAAAGGGCCGTACCCCGCTCGGTGACAAGGGATTGGGCCGGTTGGGCTCGATGAAACTGGGCGATATCCTGCGCATCGAAACCTCGACCTCGTCCACCGAACCCTTAGCGGTTGCCCAATTTCGTTGGGCCGATTGCGAGTCCGCGCAGACGGTCGACCAGATTCCGGTCTTTATCGATGCACTTCCGAACAACGAGGGCTTCAAGGGCACCCGCGTTTCGGTGCTCGGTTTACGGGACTTGCCGGAATGGCGGCGCAAGGACCGGATTGCGGAAATTACGCGCAGCCTAGCTCGACTGATCTCACCGTTCGAAGCCACGTCGACATTTCCGGTAGGCATCAGACTTGACGGCG
This sequence comes from Hyphomicrobiales bacterium, assembly GCA_040377825.1. Taxonomy (GTDB): domain Bacteria; phylum Pseudomonadota; class Alphaproteobacteria; order Rhizobiales; family Ancalomicrobiaceae; genus JBEINZ01. The sequence goes on from JBEINZ010000181.1 coordinate 2,799, forward strand.
ACGATCACTCGCTCGTTTCAGTGACGGACGAGGTCCTGAAACGGGCCGTGGCTGAATTCAAATTTGCATGGCAGACCGATCCCGGCGATCCGGCCAAGCATATTTTGAAAGCGACAGCGCGGTTCCAGAAGCGCCTATTCACTTCTCAGCGAGGCCAGAAGAACAAGGAGCGCACCGCCGCCGTATTCGACAAGGACAGCGGTGCGGGCTTTGCTAAGTCGCTGGATGAATATCGGCGATTGAAACCATATCAGAACAAGACCATCGATCTGGAGGGGGCGTGGTTCATCGAACTCAGACGCACATTCCAGTGGTCGGACATGCAGTTGGACACCGGGGCGGCAGTGGCCGATCCTGGCACGTTCGAGGGTGCTTTCTACTTCTTCCACCTCAACAAGCTCGACGCTGACGACGACACCGAGGGTGAGCTGGACGCGCCGGCGGCAGCGGGCGTCGGCATAGATCGCAAGTTACTAAGGGACATGATCGGAATCTCTATCTTGCGGGATGGCTTCCGTGTCCGTTCGCAAGGCGACTGGCTCGGCCTCTCGCAGTCGATGACGTTTGGCAGTACCTACGGAATGCGAGTTGACAACACGGTTGGCTATTTCGCGCTCACGGGCGAACACAACTATAAACTGATAGAAAAATCAGATCGCGAAGGATTTGTTGAGGATGCTGCTTATCGCGGCTTCATGCAGATTGCAAAACAGTGTCGGGGATTTGCAAACGAAACATTGGAGCAGGTTCGCCGCGCGCTCGACGAATACTACAAGACGATAATGTCCTCAGAGAATGCTCACGTAGCAGCTGGACCGGTTGGCGGCTCATTCAACGCTGTTGAATCAGGCCTGAAGTCGGCGGAGGACGCCCGTGCGGAGGTTGCCCGGATCACTGGCGATTTGCAGGCCGATCTTGAGCGTCTTGAGCGGGACGCCGCGACAGAGGGACCGACCGCCGATGCAGCGGGACGCGCCCTTAGCGTGGTCAACCGTGCGGTTTCAGCGATGCACAGTGTGCAGACTAAGCTCGCAGACGGCGCAAAGGCCGGCGCCAATCTCGTTAGATTGCGTCAAGAGTTCGATGAAAAGGACGAGCAGACTGTCGCGTTGTTCGAAAGCGCGGCCGTCGGGTTGAGCGCGAGGGGACTCGCCCATGAGCTGCGCACCCACCTGACGGAAATCCGCCAACGCACTTCGGCTATCGAAAAGACGCCCGGAAGAAGCGCCGGCGAAGTACTCTCGCACTTGCGGGCGATACGAGCGTCTTGCACTGCGATCTCAAGCGCGGTGGCGCTAATCGATCCCATGCTGCCACGCTCGCGCGCCGTGAAAGAGACCATATCACTTCGAGGATTCGTGGAAGAGTTCTTCAAGGGCAGAACCTCGACCTATGAACGAGCGGGCATCCGCACGCGGATCAGCGGGGCCGGAGCAACGGTGCGCGCAAACCGTCCCCGCCTTACGCAGGTGTTCGATAACCTAGTCCGCAATAGCGCCTATTGGCTCCGTCGCGGCGAGTTGACGGGTCAAGTCAGCAGGCCCAAGGAGATCGCGGTGGAGTTAACGGGTTTCGGCTTCATTGTGTCGGACACGGGACCGGGAGTCGATCCACACTACGAGGAATCGTTGTTCGAGATCTTCATAACCGCCAAACCGGAGCGGGACACCGGCCAAGGCCTCGGCCTGTTCATAGTAACCGAACTACTTCGTACCGACGGATGCAGCATCAACTTGCTCACCGACCGCAACGAAGACGGACGGCGCTTCCGCTTTGCGGTCAACCTAAGTCCGCTGGTGCGTGCATGACTATGCAAGTTTCCCAAGCCCTGGAAATCCTGGGTGCGAAGCGGGTCATCTGGATTGATGACCGCTTTAACATTACGGCCGCTCAGATCTCAACCCTGCTTACCAATAGCTTGGATACGGCCCTGGCCTGCGCCTTTCCGGAGTTACAGGCGGCGCTAGAGGGCTACGAGTTCGATCCTGCCGGAGCGATCCAAACCATCACCCAAATCCTCACTGACCTAGACGCCCAGCGAATTGAAGAGATTCGCGCGACATTCTTCGCTCAAGAGCGCACCGCAAAGGGCTTTCCGACCAATGAGCTGTCCGGTGACGCAATCGCAATTGCCTGCCGACTGCTTGGCGTCGTCGCCGAGGACTGTTGGACGTTCGAAAAGGCGGACCATGATCTGCCGGGCCTTTGCGAGGCGGGCGACGCGGAGCTGAGCTATGTGGTCGACTTGAACGAGTCCGGCGGCTCTCCGACACGCGGCTTGGATATGCTTAAGGCCCTTTGGAACGGCAAATCGAAAGGCACGGCCTTCATCCTCACGCACGAGACGAATATTAGCGGAGAAGCGAAGAAGGAGCAGGAACTGCGTAGGAAGTTGCAGGACCTGGGCGGCCTGAGCGGCCTGGGGCTGCCGGTCTGCGTGATCGCCAAGGAACGACTGTCGGACAAGGCGGATGATGAAGAGGGTATGGCCGCCGCGCTCAGAGTGGGCGTGAAGCGCGCAGGCCTTCGCCGTAGCATGCACGAAGTTCTTACTCGGGCCCGCGATATGCTACGCGAGGCGATTGATGAGGCTGCACTCAACCTGCTGACGGTTCCGCCCGAGCAGCTTGAATCCCATGTTTTTGACCGAGGGTACAAGGAGGGAGTCTCGGAACTGCATGTGGTCGAGCGGGCGATCACAGCCCACCTCGGAAAGGAGGCGCGGGGGTTCTTTGGGGTCGACGAACAGGTTCTAGCCAGCGCTCAGCGCCTGCGTGCCCTGCGTGCAATCCCATTGGACACCACGACCACGGCGCCTGAACCGCACCTGACGGCTTTCCGCGAGGCGGAGGTATGGGAGGCGGAGGAGCTTCTCAATCGTGGCCTCACGCCAATAGCCTGTGGCGATGTGTTTGAGCTCGATTCCGACGAACCGGCTACGCGGCAGAGCAAGCAAAAGTTCATCTTGCTCGGTCAGCCGTGCGACATCTCGCTGAGACCCGACGAGCGCAAGCGGGCACAGGACACCGGTTTCCTGGTTCCCCTGAAGAGTAAGACCACGCCAGGCAAGGCCGACTCGAAAGCTCCGCTCCTGCCGTTCACCCTTCACGGGGGCCAGTGGGCATGCGATTTCCGGAACGCGAGTGTCGCGCGACTTTCCATCCTGGATCTCGCTTCCTTTAGACCGGACGGGAGAGTACGAGTTGATGAAGGGCACGCCGCTCCGGCGGGCCTTCTGCCAGCGCAGCAAAGGTTCTACGAGGATCGCACCAAGCCCGCGTCAGACGCGCTCGCCGATCCGATGCTGCGGCGTAACGGTGGCCAAGTTGCGCTTGGAATGCAGCTGACTTTCGCGTCGGCAGACTTGTTCAAGCACATCCATTCTCCCGTTTTCGAGGACGCGTCGAAGCAAAAGGTCGATGGGCAAACGATCGAACGACCAAAGCGCGCGACCTGGAGGTTGCGCCGGTGCGGGCGGGTGCGGATGCCGTACGCCGCCGCCTTGCTTGACCTCTACACAAGCGTGATGAGCCGGCAAGCGTTTGACGTCGACTACATGTCCCCAGGGTTGCTGGCCGCGACCGCAGAGGAAGAGAAGGCGGAGCCGCAGACTGATGTAAACCAGGATGCGGTCGCAACGCCGGTGACCGAGGATCAGCCGGCAGAGCCCAAAGCGCCGGGAGTTGACTAGCCCGGATAATTCATCAGGGTTGGCGAGCATAGCGTAAGCCCTTGGAATCACGTAGGTTTCGATTGTTGAAGCCAAACCTACCGTTTCCGGAGCACCATGCCCGCCGAAGTTGATCCTACC